>NZ_CP048632.1:1800000-2175000 GCF_010669145.1 Rhizobium oryzihabitans | reverse complement strand
CGTACCCGAAACCGACACAGGTGGTCAGGTAGAGTATACCAAGGCGCTTGAGAGAACTATGTTGAAGGAACTCGGCAAATTGCACGCGTAACTTCGGAAGAAGCGTGACCCCATTTTAGGCAACTATGATGGGGTGGCACAGACCAGGGGGTAGCGACTGTTTATCAAAAACACAGGGCTCTGCGAAGTAGCAATACGACGTATAGGGTCTGACGCCTGCCCGGTGCTGGAAGGTTAAAGGGAGGGGTGCAAGCTCTGAACTGAAGCCCCAGTAAACGGCGGCCGTAACTATAACGGTCCTAAGGTAGCGAAATTCCTTGTCGGGTAAGTTCCGACCTGCACGAATGGCGTAACGACTTCCCCGCTGTCTCCAACATAGACTCAGTGAAATTGAATTCCCCGTGAAGATGCGGGGTTCCTGCGGTCAGACGGAAAGACCCCGTGCACCTTTACTATAGCTTTACACTGGCATTCGCCAAGGCATGTGTAGGATAGGTGGTAGGCTTTGAAGCAGGGACGCCAGTTCCTGTGGAGCCATCCTTGAAATACCACCCTTATCTTCGTGGATGTCTAACCGCGGTCCGTTATCCGGATCCGGGACAGTGTATGGTGGGTAGTTTGACTGGGGCGGTCGCCTCCGAAAGAGTAACGGAGGCGCGCGATGGTGGGCTCAGACCGGTCGGAAATCGGTCGTCGAGTGCAATGGCATAAGCCCGCCTGACTGCGAGACTGACAAGTCGAGCAGAGACGAAAGTCGGTCATAGTGATCCGGTGGTCCCGTGTGGAAGGGCCATCGCTCAACGGATAAAAGGTACGCCGGGGATAACAGGCTGATGACCCCCAAGAGTCCATATCGACGGGGTTGTTTGGCACCTCGATGTCGACTCATCGCATCCTGGGGCTGGAGCAGGTCCCAAGGGTATGGCTGTTCGCCATTTAAAGCGGTACGTGAGTTGGGTTCAGAACGTCGTGAGACAGTTCGGTCCCTATCTGCCGTGGGTGTAGGAATATTGACAGGATCTGTCCCTAGTACGAGAGGACCGGGATGGACGTATCTCTGGTGGATCTGTTGTCCTGCCAAGGGCATAGCAGAGTAGCTATATACGGAATGGATAACCGCTGAAGGCATCTAAGCGGGAAACCAACCTGAAAACGAGTGTTCCCTATCAGAGCCGTGGAAGACGACCACGTTGATAGGACGGGTGTGGAAGCATGGCAACATGTGAAGCTTACCGTTACTAATAGCTCGATCGACTTCTTCGTTCCCATTGAATATGTTCATCAAGCAAAGCTTGATGACATCATTGTTCTGTCCTGACGCCCGAAGGGCTCCGGACGGGCCGCGCCATAGGGCGCGACGACCTCTGGTCTGTATGGCTGCCACGCTCATTGTTGAGCAAGGGAGCAATACGGACGGGTCACAGAAAGACGTGTTAAATTAAATGAAGCGCAAGCTTCCCAGCTTCTCGAAAACAACACTCATGTGAAAACATGAACTCTGTTGCGTTTTGCCGACCTGGTGGTTATCGCGGGGCGGCTGCACCCGTTCCCTTTCCGAACACGGCCGTGAAACGCCCCAGCGCCAATGGTACTTCGTCTCAAGACGCGGGAGAGTAGGTCGCTGCCAGGTCTGCAAAACGCAACAAACATCTTCTCAATCACACTTCGGCCCAGCCGATACCAAGGGCCGCATCAAGCGGCCTTTTTGCATTCCGGGACATAAAACCATAAGGCAAACGCCTCGTGCGTCCCTCACAGGAGACAAATCGCCTTCGGCAATTTGATCCGGCAGTATAGATCACAGCTTCGCTGTGATGCAGTCGCGATAAATCCAATAGGGATTTACGCCGGTAACGCGGGGTGGAGCAGCCCGGTAGCTCGTCAGGCTCATAACCTGAAGGCCGCAGGTTCAAATCCTGCCCCCGCAACCAAATAGTACAGCATCCATTAAAAGCCGCCCTCAAGGGCGGCTTTTGTGTTTCCAGCAGTCGCAATAAGCCACACGGCGATCAAACCGGCTAAATCCTTGTCCGATGGATAAGATGTGAGGCTGTTGAAACAGGGTAAGCAATAAACCTGCAATTCCCACTCGTTTTATGCGGCTGATTCAGCCTTTCGGCATTGCGATAGACCCGGATTTGGCCATGATGCGCCAACCGTCCAGCTCAGAAGAAAGCCGCCGTGACCACCGATCCTTTGCAGATCCTCAAGGCCGTCTATGGCTATGATACGTTTCGCGGGCAGCAGGCCGAAATCATTCGGCATGTGATGGCGGGCAACAATGCTTTCGTGTTGATGCCGACCGGGGCGGGAAGTCGCTTTGTTACCAGATCCCGGCGCTCGCCCGTAACGGCATGGGGTTGATCGTTTCGCCCCTGATCGCGTTGATGGTCGATCAGGTAGCCGCCCTGCGTCAGGCGGGCGTGCGGGCTGAAGCTCTGAATTCCGATCTTTTGCCGGACGAGCGACGGGCGCTTTGGCAGGATATGCGTGCGGGTAAAGTCGACATTCTTTATGCGGCGCCGGAGACGCTACTCAAGCCCGATGTTCTGGATGCGCTTCAACCGATTACCCTGTCGCTGATTGCGGTCGACGAGGCTCATTGCCTGTCGCAATGGGGGCATGATTTCCGCCCGCCATACCGCCAGCTTGACGCGCTGATCGAACGCTTTCCGGATACGCCACGCATGGCGCTGACGGCGACTGCGGACGAGCCAACCCGCGCGGAAATTTTAGGGCATCTAGGGATCGAAGGAAGCGACGCCTTTATCGCGGGCTTTGATCGCCCCAATATCCGCTACGCGATCATGGAAAAGGATAATCCCCGCGCGCAGCTGAAGCGCTTTCTGAGAGGTCGCGAAGAGGAAAGCGGTATCGTTTATTGCCTTTCCAAACGCAAGGTCGACGAGACGGCGGCGTGGCTGCGCGAGGAAGGTCGCGATGCGCTGCCCTATCACGCCGGCATGGATAAATCTGCCCGCGAGGCGAACCAGACCCGTTTCCAGCACGGCGAGGCGGTCATCATCGTTGCAACCGTTGCCTTCGGCATGGGCATCGACAAGCCAGATGTACGTTTCGTTGTGCATATTGATCTGCCCGGCAGCATCGAAGCTTATTATCAGGAAACCGGCCGCGCCGGCCGTGATGGCCTGCCGTCAGAGGTACTCATGCTCTACGGTTATGAGGATATTGCCCTGCGTAACCGCTTTATCGAAGAGTCCGACGCTGGGGATCAGCGTAAATATATGGAGCGCCAGAAGCTCGATGCGCTGCTCGGTCTTGCGGAAACCGCCGGTTGTCGCAGGCAGGTGCTGTTGTCCTATTTCGGCGATCGCTGTGAGCCATGCGGCAATTGCGACACCTGCGCGGAGCCGCCGGACCTGTTTGATGGGGCCATCGCCGCGCAGAAGCTGCTTTCCTGTATTTATCGCACCGGCGAGCGTTTCGGTCAGGCCTATGTCATCCGCGTATTGCTGGGAGTGGAGGATGAGCGGATCTCCAGTTTCGGGCATGACCGCATCACGACTTACGGGATCGGCAAGGAGCATGACAACCGCACCTGGCGAGCCATTCTGCGCCAGATGGTTGCGCTGCGCCTGATTGAGGTCGATCTGTCCGGTCACGGTGGATTGTCTATTTCCGAGGAAGGAAGGCGGTTCCTGCGGGAAAAACCTTCCCTGATGCTGAGGATACCATCCGCCCCCCGATCAACGCGACAACAGGCAACCCGCAAGCCCGCCTCTGCGGTTTTGCCGGAGGCCGATCGCAGTCTCTTCGAGGCACTGCGTGCGAAGCGCATGGAAATTGCCCGCGCGCAGAACGTTCCGCCCTATGTGATTTTCCACGATAAGACGCTTATCGAGCTTGCAGCCGCAAGACCGGCCTCGGCGCGCGAAATGGCGCAGATACCAGGAGTGGGAGACACCAAGCTCGAACGATACGGTCCGGCTTTTCTGGCGGCTATCGTGGAACATGCCGCCAGCGATTGAACGCTTGAATCCGGCAAAGAGTTGCGTGAAATATCACCGAAGCCGCAAGCCTCAGCCTGTCGTATCCTTGAACAGCACGTTCTGATCGATGAGATATCGGGAAAACAGCGGTAGGCTTGCTCCCCCGATCGCCCGGGCCTGGCTGCCAACCACGCCTTCGATGATCTCCGGCAATGTGACGCCCTGAAGATCGTGGTGCTTGAGGGCGAGCCGGGTGGCGGCAACTATTCGGGTTCTGACCCAGCCGGGAAAACCGCCATCGATGATCACGCTGGAAAAATCGATGATGGAGGCGGCGGCAATGACGGCCTGAGCTAGTGCGGCGGCGGTTTTGGTGATCCAGCTTTCCAGCGGCTCACCAAAATCGATCCATTCGTCGGGTGAAAACCAGAGGGGGCGCGGATCGATGTCCTTTTCGCGCAGCATGTTTTCCAGAACGAAGATCGACGCGATCTTCAGAAGCTGAACCGTATTACCATCCTGCCCCTGCACCGGCAGGGGGCCGATCGCGCCGGCCGTTCCCGTCTTTCCGGAAAACAGCGCCGAATTCAAAACAACGCCACCGCCGATGAAGGAGCCGATAAAGATATAGAGAAAGTCCGCATAGTTCTGGCCCGCGCCAAAAACCAGTTCGGCGCCACAGGCGCTGGTGGCATCATTCTGCAGGAAAACCGGATAGCTGACATTTTCGGCAATTTCCGAGCGGATATCGACGCCCCGCCACCGTTCCATTTCAATTTGCGGTGCACCCACCTCCTGCGCCCAGTTCCACAACTCAAATGGCGCGGCGATGCCGACGCCCGCAATTTTCTGGCGTTCGGCGGGAGACAGCTTCGTTTCGAGTTCCGTTATGCCCTCTGTCACAAAGGGCAATATCCATTCCGGCATGGGGTAGGGATAGGTTCTGCGCAGCTTGAGCCTGATCCGGCCGACAAAATCCATAAGCACGAGATCGACGCTGCGCCGGCCGATCTTGACGCCGAAAGAGAACACGGCGTCGGGGTTGAGGCGCATCGGTGTGGATGGCTGCCCCACCTTGCCGCGCAGCCTTTCACCACGAATGAGAAGACCATCCTTTTCGAGTGAGCGCATGATGACGGAGACGGTCTGTGCCGAGAGACCACAGAGCCTGGAGATTTCAGCCTTCGACAATCCGCCATGACGGCGAACGAGGGAAAGCACGAGCCGCTCATTATAGGCGCGCACCCCGATCTGGTTGGCGCCGCCGCTCATATCCATGGTGGTGGGCGGCGTTGGCGGCGCCGTCTCGACAGATTGTCTCATAATGTCATCCTCCCGCCCGCATATCCGTACATGACCGATACTCGCAGGCTTTATGGCAATCTTGCTATCGCAACGTTAAACGACGCGGCGATATTCCTCCCTGCCGTATATTAGAATGCCATATCGAATTAATAATTCAATCGGATTTATTTATTGACAGCCGTTTCCTTTGGTGGTTCCATCTGTGCCAACGGTCACTGTTCTCGGAGGAGACGGATCGTCGAGTAACCGTCACGGTGCTTAAATATCCATTGGGAGGATCACAAATGAAGACCACTGTTTCCGCTCTTCTGGGCGCGCTTGCGCTTGGCGTTTCTTTCGCTTCCGTCGCGTCCGCCGCCGATACGTCGGTGTGCCTCATCACCAAAACAGATACCAATCCCTTTTTCGTCAAGATGAAGGAAGGTGCGACCGCCAAGGCTAAAGAACTCGGCGTGACGCTGAAATCCTATGCCGGCAAGATCGACGGTGATTCCGAAAGCCAGGTTGCTGCCATCGAGACCTGCATCGCCGATGGCGCCAAGGGTATCCTGATCACCGCATCCGACACCAAGGGCATCGTTCCGGCCGTGCAGAAGGCGCGTGACGCCGGTCTTCTGGTCATCGCTCTCGATACACCTCTGGAGCCCGTAGATGCCGCCGATTCCACTTTCGCCACCGACAATCTTCTGGCCGGTGAACTGATCGGCAAATGGGCGGCCGGCACCCTCGGCGACAAGGCCAAGGACGCGAAAATCGCCTTCCTCAACCTCACCCCCTCCCAGCCGACTGTGGATGTGCTGCGCAATCAGGGCTTCATGAAGGGCTTTGGCATTGATGTGAAGGACATCAACAAGATCGGCGATGAGAACGATCCCCGCATCGTTGGCCATGACGTCACCAATGGCAACGAGGAAGGTGGCCGTGCGGCCATGGAAAACCTCCTGCAGAAGGATCCGACCATCAACGTCGTTCACACCATCAATGAGCCCGCAGCTGCCGGTGCTTACGAGGCGCTGAAAGCGGTCGGTCGTGAAAAGGACGTGCTGATCGTGTCCGTTGATGGCGGTTGCCCGGGTGTCAAGAACGTTGCTGAAGGCGTGATCGGCGCGACCTCGCAGCAATATCCGCTGCTGATGGCGGCGCTCGGCGTGGAAGCCGTCAAGAAGTTCGCCGATACGGGTGAAAAGCCGAAGCCAACCGAAGGCAAGAACTTCGTCGATACCGGCGTGACGCTGGTGACCGACAAGCCGGTCAAGGGCCTCGATTCCATCGACACGAAGGAAGGTCTCAACAAGTGCTGGGGCTGATGCCTCGCCGTTGAAACCCGCGGGGGCAATCTTTGCCCCGCCCTTGGACCCAGAATGATTTCAGGCACGATCCGGGGGATCGGACAAAGGAACAAACGGGCATGCCGCATCCTGAAGGGATGACAGAGGCTGCCTCACAACACTTTGAATCTACGCATCATTCTCTTTGGAGACAGTTTCCCGTTTCGGGGCCGATGCGATGGAGCGATCGGGAGGAAAATCCATGAGCGATCAGCCGGTGCGGGCTCAGCCGCATAATGAATTCGAAAAAGTGCTCTCGGAAAGTTCGACGCAGGTCGCCGCTTTCGACACGCATGACAAGAGTACGCTGGAAAAATTTCAGCATTTTCTCCATTCCAGCCCGGCCGCCGTGCCGCTTATCGTTCTGGTGCTGTCGCTGACTGTTTTCGGCCTGCTCCTCGGCGGCAAGTTCTTTTCGGCCTTTTCGCTGACCCTCATCCTGCAGCAGGTGGCGATCGTCGGCATCGTCGGCGCGGCGCAGTCGCTGGTCATCCTGACGGCGGGTATCGATCTCTCGGTCGGTGCGATCATGGTTCTGTCCTCCGTCGTCATGGGGCAGTTCACCTTCCGCTACGGTTTGCCGGCGGAGCTTGCCATTCTCTGCGGCCTTGCCGTTGGCGCATTCTGCGGTTTCATCAACGGCATCCTGGTTTCGCGCATGCGGCTGCCGCCTTTCATCGTCACGCTCGGCATGTGGCAGATCGTCCTGGCGACCAACTTCCTCTACTCCGCCAATGAGACGATCCGCGCCCAGGACATCGCCCAGCAGGCGCCGATCCTGCAATTCTTCGGCGCCAATATCCGTTTTGGCAATGCGGTCTTCACCTATGGCGTCATAGCCATGGTTCTGCTCGTCGCCTTGCTCTGGTATGTGCTCAACCGAACCGCCTGGGGCCGTCATCTTTATGCGGTGGGTGACGATCCGGATGCCGCCGAACTTGCCGGCGTCAACGTCAAGCGCATGCTGACGACGGTTTACACGCTCTCCGGTCTCATCTGCGCCTTCGCTGGCTGGGCCCTCATCGGCCGTATCGGTTCGGTTTCGCCGACAGCCGGTCAATTTGCCAATATCGAATCCATCACTGCGGTGGTTATCGGCGGCCTGTCGCTGTTCGGTGGGCGCGGCTCCATCATGGGCATGATTTTCGGCGCCCTGATCGTCGGCGTCTTCTCGCTCGGCCTCCGGCTTATCGGAACAGACCCGCAATGGACCTATCTGTTGATCGGCGTCCTCATCATCATGGCTGTCGCAATCGACCAGTGGATCAGAAAGGTAGCAGGCTGATGGCAAAAGAACCCATTCTCACAGCACGCAATCTCGTCAAGCGTTATGGTCGCGTGACCGCTCTCGACCATGCCGATTTCGATCTCTATCCGGGCGAAATCCTGGCGGTGATCGGCGATAACGGCGCCGGCAAATCCTCTCTCATCAAGGCGATTTCCGGCGCGGTGACACCCGATGAAGGGGAAATCCGACTGGAGGGCCAGCCCGTCCAATTCCGCTCGCCGATCGAGGCGCGCAAGGCTGGCATCGAGACCGTCTATCAGAACCTCGCGCTCTCACCGGCGCTTTCCATAGCCGACAATATGTTCCTCGGCCGGGAAATCCGAAAACCCGGAATTCAGGGAAGCCTGTTTCGGGCGCTGGACCGACCGGCCATGGAAAAATTCGCCCGCGAGAAACTGTCGGAACTCGGCCTGATGACGATCCAGAACATCAATCAGGCGGTGGAAACCCTGTCCGGTGGCCAGCGTCAGGGTGTCGCCGTGGCGCGCGCGGCCGCCTTTGGTTCCAAGGTCGTCATCCTCGACGAGCCGACCGCAGCACTCGGCGTCAAGGAAAGCCGCCGCGTTCTGGAGCTTATTCTGGATGTGCGCTCGCGCGGGTTGCCGATCGTTCTCATCTCGCACAACATGCCGCATGTTTTCGAGGTTGCGGATCGCATCCATATCCACCGGCTGGGCAAGCGCCTGTGCGTCATCAATCCGAAGGATTACACCATGTCCGACGCCGTTGCCTTCATGACCGGCGCCAAGGAAGCGCCAAAGGAAACGCTTGCCGCATGACGCTGAAGCTTGAGACGATCGTCGAAGACGTTCTTCGGCGGGCAGAGGGCCAATCCCGTTTCATCATCGCCATTGCCGGTCCCCTGGGGCCGGCAAATCCACGCTGGCGGATGCGCTCTGCGACGCTCTGCTGGCGCGGAGCGAAACGGCTGCCGTCCTGCCGATGGATGGCTTTCATATGGACAATGGCATTCTCGAAGAGCGGGGGCTGCTGCCGCGAAAGGGCGCTCCCGAAACCTTCGATGTGCGTGGTTTCCTCGATATCGTCTCCGCCGTTCGCAAGGGCGGACAGGAGGTGCTTGTTCCGGTTTTTGACCGTTCCCGCGAAATTGCCATCGCCTCCGCCCGTGCTATCCCGCCAGAGACACGCTTTGTCCTTGCCGAAGGCAATTATCTCCTGCTGAATGAAGCGCCCTGGACCACGCTTTCCGACAGCTTTGACCTCACCATCTTCGTTGGCCCGTCCGTCGCGGTGCTCGAAGAGAGGCTGCGGAACAGATGGCAGGGTTACGGTCTCGATGCGGCTGCGATCCACGCCAAACTTTTTGAAAACGATCTTCCCAACGGAAAAAGGGTAATCGAGAACACCCGCCCCGCCGATATTCGCATCGATATTTGGGAATAGATTAACGCTTTTCCCGTCTTGAGCGGCAACTCCATTTATCGTTAAGCCTTTGTTGACTCTGTGTTGAATCTTTTTGATCCACAGGGTGGGGCTTTTCCATGTCTATTTATTGACGAGAAAATTTCCTCATATACTATATGTGGTGTTCGAGGTTCTTCCGATTCGCAAGCGTCGGGAGCTAAGACGGGAATTCGGTGCGTAACGCCATTAATGGCGGAGCAAGGCCGAAACTGCCCCCGCAACTGTAAGCGGTGAGCATCGTTCCGATTTGGGTCACTGGAGCCGAAAGCTCCGGGAAGGCCGGAATAGATGTTGTGACCCGCAAGTCAGGAGACCTGCCTTGAGCGCAAACGTCCACGGGCGGGGTGTCCGGAGGAAGGTGTTGACGCAAATGATTTGCGTGCGCCCTTTTCTGCCCCCTCCAGAACAAGCTTCGGGGTGAAGTCATGCCAGTGCATTTTTTTGAGTTCCTGCGCTCGTCGGCGTAGAGAATGATTTTCCACGGCTAAAGGCCGTGCCCGCCACCTGAATGACAGAACCATCGCCAACCGATTGCGATCGCAATCGGCAATGTTGAGCCGTGTGCAAAAGCGGCTTCGAAAGAGGAAATCATGACCGTCACCGTTTACAGCAAGCCCGCCTGCGTCCAATGCACCGCCACCTATCGCGCACTCGATCGCATTGGCGTGAGCTATGAGATCGTCGATATTTCCGAAGATGCGGATGCGCTCGATCACGTTCGCGGCCTTGGTTACATGCAGGTTCCGGTGGTCGTCGCCGGCGAGCGCCACTGGGCGGGTTTCCGTCCAGATATGATCGGCTCGATCAGCTGAGGCGGCGGGCGATGGGGCTGATCGTCTATTATTCCAGCCGGTCCGAAAACACGCATCGCTTCCTTCAGAAACTGGGACGACGATTGTTTCGCCTGCCGCTGGGTGCCGAGGAGGAGGTGCCGCATGTGTCGGAACCCTATGTACTCGTCACCCCCACCTATGGGGGCGGCGGCACGAAAGGGGCCGTGCCGAAACCGGTGATCCGGTTCTTGAACGAGCCCTCCAACCGAAACCTCATTCGCGGCGTCATCGCGGCGGGAAACACGAATTTTGGCGCAGCTTTCGCATCCGCCGGAGATATCGTCTCGCGCAAATGCGCGGTGCCGTTTCTCTATCGCTTCGAGCTTCTCGGCACGGAGGAAGATGTCGCCAATGTCAAACATGGATTGGAACGATTTTGGACACGCTGACCTCGAGCGCGCTGCGCAAGGACGCCAAACAGCCGGTAGCCGCAAGCCAGAAACCGGTCGATACTGGGCTGGACTACCACGCGCTGAACGCGATGCTGAACCTCTATGACGCGGATGGAAAAATCCAGCTCGACAAGGACCGCCTTGCGGCGAGGCAATATTTCCTCCAGCACGTCAACCAGAATACCGTCTTTTTCCATAACCTCAGGGAAAAGCTCGATTATCTGGTGACCGAAGGATATTACGAGCAGGAGGTGCTGGACCAGTATTCCTTCAATTTCGTTCGTGACCTCTACGATGAAGCCTATGCCCGGAAATTCCGCTTTCCGACCTTTCTCGGCGCCTTCAAATATTACACCTCCTATACGCTGAAGACCTTCGACGGAAAACGCTATCTGGAGCGTTACGAGGATCGCGTCTGCATGGTGGCGCTGGCCCTTGCGCGTGGCGATGAGCAGCTTGCCCGCGATCTGGTCGATGAGATTATTTCGGGCCGCTTCCAGCCGGCAACACCGACCTTTCTCAACGCCGGCAAGAAAAGCCGTGGTGAGCTGGTCTCGTGTTTTCTGCTGCGTGTAGAAGACAATATGGAGAGCATAGGCCGCTCCATCAATTCGGCCCTGCAGCTTTCCAAGCGCGGCGGCGGCGTGGCGCTTTCCTTGACCAATATTCGCGAATTCGGAGCGCCGATCAAACAGATCGAGAACCAGTCGTCCGGCGTCATTCCGGTGATGAAGTTGCTGGAAGATTCGTTTTCCTATGCCAACCAGCTCGGAGCACGCCAGGGTGCTGGCGCGGTCTATCTGCATGCCCACCACCCGGACATCATGCGCTTCCTTGATACGAAGCGCGAAAACGCCGACGAAAAAATCCGCATCAAGACCCTGTCGCTCGGCGTGGTGATCCCCGACATCACCTTCGAACTCGCCCGCAACAACGAGGATATGTATTTGTTCTCGCCCTATGATGTGGAGCGGGTCTATGGCGTGCCGCTGACCGAGATTTCGGTCACCGAAAAATATCATGAAATGGTCGCCGACAGCCGCATCCGCAAGAAGAAGATCAAGGCGCGTGAGTTCTTCCAGGTCATCGCCGAAATCCAGTTTGAAAGTGGTTATCCCTACATTATGTTCGAGGATACGGTGAACCGCGCCAATCCGATCGCCGGTCGTATCAGCATGAGCAATCTCTGCTCGGAGATTCTTCAGGTCAGCGAAGCGAGCGAGTTAAACGCCGATCTGTCCTATAGCCATATGGGCAAGGATATTTCCTGCAATCTCGGCTCGCTCAACATTGCATCAGCAATGGATTCGGCAGATTTCGGCAAGACGATCGAGACCTCCATCCGGGCGCTGACGGCGGTTTCGGATATGAGCCACATCTCTTCCGTACCCTCGGTGGAAAAGGGCAATGATGCCAGCCACGCCATCGGGCTCGGCCAGATGAACCTGCACGGTTATCTGGCGCGGGAGCGCATCTTCTATGGTTCCGAAGAAGGCGTCGATTTCACCAATATCTATTTCTATACGGTGACCTACCACGCCATCCGCGCCAGCAATCGCCTTGCCGTGGAAAGGGGCCAGAGCTTCAAGGGCTTTGAAAACTCCAAATATGCCTCGGGCGAGTATTTCGACAAATATACCGACCGGGAGTGGCTGCCTGCGACGGAAAAGGTCCGCGACCTCTTCGAAAAAGCCGGCATTTCCATTCCAACGCAGGAAGACTGGAGGGCATTGAAGGAGGCCGTCATGGCTTCCGGCCTCTATAATCAGAACCTCCAGGCCGTGCCGCCCACCGGCTCGATCTCCTATATCAACCACTCGACATCCTCGATTCATCCGATCGTCTCCAAGATCGAAATCCGCAAAGAGGGCAAGATCGGCCGCGTTTATTACCCGGCTTCCTATCTCTCCAACGATAATCTCGAATATTATCAGGATGCCTATGAGATCGGTCCGGAAAAGATCATCGATACCTATGCGGCGGCAACCCAGCATGTCGATCAGGGCCTGTCGCTGACTTTGTTCTTCCGCGATACGGCGACGACGCGCGATATCAACCGCGCGCAGATCTACGCCTGGAAGAAGGGCATCAAGACGATCTACTACATCCGTTTGCGCCAGATGGCGCTGGAAGGCACGCAGGTTCAGGGCTGCGTTTCCTGCACGCTCTGAATTGAGGGACAAGAGAATGAACATTGCCGTAAAACCCGTGTCCCGCATTCGCGCGGTCAACTGGAACCGTATCGAGGACGACAAGGATCTCGAAGTCTGGAACCGCCTGACATCGAATTTCTGGCTGCCGGAAAAAGTGCCGCTCTCCAATGATATCCCCTCCTGGGGAACGCTGAAGCCGGAAGAGCAGAAACTGACGATCCGCGTCTTCACCGGACTGACTTTGCTCGACACCATCCAGAACGGTGTCGGCGCTGTGCGCCTGATGGCGGATTCGGCCACGCCGCATGAGGAGGGGGTACTGTCCAACATCTCCTTCATGGAGGCCGTGCACGCACGCTCCTATTCCTCGATCTTCTCGACGCTCTGCTCCACGCCTGACGTCGATGACGCCTATCGCTGGTCGGAGGAAAACGAGTTCCTGCAGCGTAAATCCGCACTCATCATGCGCGAATATGACAGCGGCAATCCGTTGAAAATGAAGGTCGCCAGCGTGTTTCTGGAGAGCTTTCTGTTCTATTCCGGCTTCTATCTGCCGATGTTCTGGTCAAGCCGGGCGAAGCTGACCAACACCGCAGATCTGATCCGTCTCATCATCCGCGACGAGGCCGTGCACGGCTATTACATAGGCTACAAGTTCCAGCGGGCGCTGAAGCGTCTGGGCGAAAGCGAAAAACAGGAGATCAAGGATTTCGCCTTCGATCTCTTGCTCGAGCTTTATGACAATGAAGCGAAATACACCGAAGACCTCTATGACGGCGTCGGGCTGACCGAAGACGTCAAGCAGTTCCTGCATTACAACGCCAACAAGGCGCTGATGAATCTGGGTTACGAGGCGCTGTTTCCCGCCGAGGCCTGCCGGGTCAATCCGGCGATCCTGTCGGCGCTCTCGCCTAATGCCGACGAAAATCACGACTTCTTCTCGGGTTCCGGCTCATCCTATGTCATCGGCAAGGCGGTCGCGACCGAAGACGAAGACTGGGATTTCTAAAACCGCTATGTCGAAAGGACCCGCAAAAGCTATTGCGGGTTCACCACCTGGCTCGCAAGCCGGAAGGGGCTGGAGACGGTTGCCCCGATTGCATCGAACACAAAGGCGCCCGCGCGGCCTATGCCGTTTTCGCCGTTGCCGTTCCGGCTCGCCTCCAGTTGTGGCACCAGCGACGCCAGTGCCGCATAGCGGTCATGGTTGAGCGGGTCCGACGCCTTCAGATTGGAAATATCCACGAATTGCACGCCCTCTTTCAGGGCAGCTTCCTGCACCTGCGGATCGGTCACATCCAGCGCGCCGATACGGGTGACGTCGGCCCCGAGGATAGAGGAGGCCTTCAGGGCTCGATCGTCTTTGGAGACGAGAACGGTGAGCGGCGGATTGAGCCGTCCCACCACCTCGATCTGCTTGCGGAACACATCGGCGTCGATATCCGGCGCGGCCAGCACGACCTGTAGTTTGGAGAGCACATCGTTCCTGCCTTCGAAGCGCAATTGCCGCAGCGCTTCCATGACCAGCCAGCCGCCCATGCTGTGACCGAACACGACAATGCTTTTTCGCGGTGTCTGCCGGGTAAGGTCGGTCAGCACCATGGCCAGCGCGTCGCGCGAATAGGTCGCTGATTCCTTGTCGGCCACATAACCGGTGACGCTCGCCTGCGACGGCCAGGAAAAGACCAGCGGCACGCCATCCATATTGGCGTCGGCGGCCATTTGTGCCGCGCGGAACAGGGCCTCCTGATAGCTGTAATTATAGCCATGGACAAAAAGGGCGATCTGTTTGCCAGACCGCGTGACATCTCCAAGATCTTCGTTGAAGCGTGCTTTCGTCAGTGTGTCGGCCTTGGTGACCACAAAATCCTTTTTCGGGTCAGGCTTGCCTTTGGACCATTCTATATTTCCGCTTTTATGGTCGGGCGGAACGGAAATATCGAAGCGTGCATAGTTGGGCTCGGCCGCGCGCTCCGCGGTGAAGCCCTTTTTGGCTTCCTTGTTTCTTTCCCGCGTGCTCGCCACATAGGCGGTCACGATTTTCGCGTCGCCGGTCTTGGTATTTATGGCCTGTAGCACATCCGCCCCCGGCCTGCCTGCGCAGGATGAAAGAAGGCCGAGAGCGAGAAGGAGCGATAAGATCAGGCGCATGAATGGGGTTACCGGTGATGAGGACCGGCTCATAAATAACCGGGCGCTAAAAAAGTTGCTACTGGAGAATGGATTGCGTTGTTGGGCAGGGTCTTCGATATGGGAGGGACGTTCCCCACCTTGCTATCCGGCGATGTTCGTTTTAGGCCGTACAGATGACGAATAAGGTGTCGCTTTTACGGCTGAAACTCACGGACTTCCGCAACTATGCGGCAGCGTCGCTCACGCTTGATGACCGCCATGTGGTGCTGACAGGCGACAACGGTTCCGGCAAAACAAATCTCCTCGAGGCGGTGTCCTTTCTTTCACCGGGAAGGGGCCTGCGCCGCGCCACCCTGTCCGATGTCACTCGCGTCGGTGCGGAAGCCGTCGGTTTTTCGATTTTTGCGGATGTGGATGGCATGGATGGCGAAGTTGCCATTGGGACCGGGATCGAAGGTGACGGTGAGGTGGTATCGCGTCGCCTGAGGCTGAACGGAACATCGGTGAAGTCGGTCGATGAATTGACGGATCATCTGCGTGTGCTGTGGCTGACGCCCGCCATGGACGGTCTCTTTACCGGCTCGTCCTCGGATCGCCGGCGTTTTCTCGACCGGCTGGTGCTGTCGCTCGATCCTGCCCATGGGCGGCGGGCGAGCGATTTCGAAAAGGCCATGCGCGGCCGCAACCGCCTGCTTTCTGAAGGCCGTTTCGATCCGGTCTGGCTGGACGGGATAGAAAAGCAGATGGCGGAACTCGGCATCTCCATGGCTGTCGCCCGTTATGAAATGCTTGGCCTTTTGAAGAACCTCATCGAAGGCAGAGCGGGCGACGCGGCCTTCCCATCGGCGGCGCTTTCGCTTTCCGGTTTCATGGACGACATGCTGAACCGGCCGGCCGTTGATCTCGAAGACGAATATGGCCTGATGTTGCGTGAGGGCCGGTATCGTGACGCCGCAGCCGGCCGCACGCTCGATGGTCCGCACCGCGTCGATCTCTTCGTGCGCCATGCGGAAAAGAACATGGAAGCCGAACGCTGTTCAACAGGGGAGCAGAAGGCGCTGCTGGTGGGGCTGGTGCTTGCCCATGCGCAGCTTACCGCAAATATGACCGGCCATGCGCCGGTTCTGCTGCTGGACGAGATCGCCGCCCATCTGGACGAGGGAAGGCGTGCCGCCCTGTTCGATCTCATCCACGCACTCGGCGGCCAGAGTTTCATGACCGGAACGGATGCGGCGATGTTCTCCGCCCTTGGCGAGCGGGCGCAATTCTTCAATGTTTCTCACGGGAGCATCATGGCATGACGGCAGAGAGATGGAGTGCGACATGGACCCGCTGAGCCCGGAGGAAATCGAACGCTACAAGCGCCACATTCTGTTGCCGGAAATCGGCGGTGCCGGGCAGCAGCGGCTGAAAGCGGCGCGCGTGCTGGTGATTGGTGCCGGCGGTCTCGGCGCCCCTGTCCTTCATTATCTGGCCGCCGCCGGTGTCGGCACGCTCGGCCTCATTGATGACGATGTGGTGTCCCTCTCCAATCTCCAGCGGCAGGTAATTCACGATAGCGGCACTATCGGCGAATTGAAAACCGCAAGCGCCCGTGCAGCCATCGCCCGGCTCAACCCGCATGTCCGCACCCTTGTGTATGAGGAGCGGTTTTCTGAGGTCTGGGCGCATGACCATCTGCCATCCTTCGATCTCCTTATTGATGGCTCGGATAACTTTGATACGCGTTATGCCGCAGCCGACGCCGCAGAAGCCGCAAAACGGCCGCTGGTCACGGGTGCCGTCGGTCGTTTCGATGGTTCTGTGACGGTGCTCAAACCCTATGAGGCGAGTGCCGATGGCAATCTTTTGCCGGGTTACCGCGATCTGTTTCCCGAGCCGCCGCCACAGGGCCTTATTCCGAATTGCGCCGAAACGGGCATTGTCGGGGCGCTGACCGGGGTGATCGGCACCATCATGGCCATGGAGGCGATCAAGGTGATCACCGGTGCCGGGGAGCCGTTGATCGGCCGCCTGCTCCTTTATGATGCCCTGTCAGCCCGTTTCGAAACCGTGCGGTACAAGCGGCGGCTAGCGGAAAAGAAACCATGATCGCGATCGCCAAGATCGGGGAAGAATTCAGTCGCTGGCAGGAATTGCTGGCGCTCATCATGTCCTCCTTCGCCTATATGGATGGCGTCATCGACCCGCCATCCTCAGCCCATCGCCTGACGCTTGAAAATCTGGCGGAGAAGGCGAGGGTGGAGATCGCCTTCGTGGCGCTTGATGGCGATGAGATTGTGGGCTGCCTGTTTTGCCGGCCGGAGCCGCCGGCCTGTCTTTATGTCGGCAAACTCTGTGTTTCCCCGAACGCGCAGGGAAAGGGCATCGGCAGCGTGCTTCTGGAACAGGCCGAAGCGCTGGCCCGCGAATTGGCGTTACCGGCGCTGCGGCTGGAAACTCGTATCGAGCTTATCGCCAATCATGCCAAATTCGCCGCCTGGGGTTTCGTCAAGACCGCCGAAAATGCCCATCCCGGTTATGACCGCACGACTTCGATTGAAATGACGAAATTTCTCGGCTGAGACCGTTCCGTTCCGCCCGGCAAAGTCTATCGCAAAAGACCGGACTGAAGCATTTGGGAGAGAAAGACGGAAGAGACACGGTCAAGTCCCGTCTGTGACTGCACTTCGGCCGATCCGACCCGCCAGACGCCTTTATCCGGACCTCTGACGAGCTGAATTTCCGTAGCGACCTTGTGGGTGAGCGGAGCCGACTTCGTGGCCGCCACCATCTGCTTCATGAGTTTCGCGGAAGGCATGCGGGTTTTATCGCCAATATCCTCCGCATTTGCGGCTGCCTTCAGCCGCTGGAATGCAGGCCCGACATCCGGCAGGGAGCAGTTCATCTTTACCCGCGCCACAGAGAGACCGGTGGGCGATTGGGAGCCGATACGCGCGGGTTCGGCCTCGCAGCGCACCCGTTCCGTGCTGGCGACCCAGAGCCGTGCGAACTGGTCGGACTGCTCCTTCGTGGTTCCCTTGGGAGCGTGCATACCCTTGTATTTGCGCTGCCATGCAACGGGGTTGGAAACCAGATCCATGTCGGTGTAGCGCTGCCCGTTACCCGACGATCCCCATTCCTTGCTGAGGCGAACCATGCTGGCGCGATCAAAATTCAGCCAGGCGCGATAATAGAGTTCCGCGGTTTCCTCGGGTGAGGGCGGGGCAGCGCGGGCCGGACCGCTAATTAGAACGATGAGGACCGATATGAGCAGCAGAAACTTCGCCTGGATTGCCATTGAACTCCCCTCCGATGTGACGATCAGACACGGCTTGCCTGAACCGGTTCAGTTTCGCCCCGGCAGCACCCTGTTGGGCGGGCGATGGCCGTCGAACAGCGTGCGGATGTTGATAATGACCTTGTCGCCCATTTCGATGCGGCCTTCGATCGTCGCCGAACCCATATGCGGAAGCAGCACGACCTTGCCTTCCTTGGCGAGCTTGATGAGCTTTGGGTTTACCGCAGGCTCGTTCTCGTAGACATCGAGCCCGGCGCCGGCGATCTTTCCTTCGCGAAGGCACTGGATCATCGCCGCCTCATCGATGATGTCGCCGCGCGCCGTGTTGACGATGTAGCTGGTCGGCTGCATCAGCGCGAGCCGCCGCGCCGAGATCAGGTGATAGGTTGCCGGCGTTGAGGGGCAATTGACGGAGACGATGTCCACCCGCGCCAGCATCTGGTCGAGGCTGTCCCAATAGGTCGCCTCAAGCTCCGTCTCGGTGGCCGGATTGACGCGTTTGCGGTTATGATAATGGATGGAAAGGCCGAAGGCCTTGGCGCGTCGCGCAACCGCCGTGCCGATACGGCCCATGCCGACAATGCCGATGCGCTTGCCGGAAATGCGCCGGCCGAGCATCCAGGTCGGTGACCAGCCCAGCCATTCATCCGCGCCGTTGGCGAGAACGCGTGTGCCTTCGATCATGCGGCGCGGCACGGCAAGCGCCAGCGCCATGGTGATATCGGCGGTATCTTCGGTCAGCACGTTAGGGGTGTTGGTGACGGTGATGCCCTTTCGGGCGGCGGCGTCCACATCCACATGGTCGATGCCGTTGGAAAAGCTCGCAATCAGCTTCAGCTGTGGCCCGGCCTTGTCGATCATGGCGGCGGTAATGCGGTCGGTCACGGTCGGCACCAGAACATCGACCCGCTGCATGGCGGCCACAAGCTCGTCTTCGCTGCGCTGCGTATCATCGATGTTCAGTTCGGCATCGAAGAGTTCCCTCATTCTGGTTTCGACGACGTCAGGCAATTTGCGGGTGATATAGACTGTCGGTCTCTTCTTGTGGGTCATCGTTTGCCGCTGCCTTGTTCAGAAGTCATTAACCAGAAAGAGCGATAATTTCTTTCAATCAGGGCGTTTCTACCAGACCCACCGGCGAAGACAAACAAATCTCGCTGAAGCTTGAGGCATGTGGAAACGAGCCTCCTCGAATATCATCCGGTTTGCAGAAGGCGGGAAACGGAAATGGGCATGCGCAGTGTGGTTTCTATCGTTTGCATTGCATTGTCTTTGGGCCTCCTTGGCGCGGCGACCGAAGCCATGGCGCAGGGCGCTGCCAAGGGCGCAAGCGGCCTGCCTCTGCCGCGGTTCGTCAGCCTGAAATCAAAGCGCGTCAACATGCGCATCGGCCCCAGCACGGATTATGCCGTCTCCTGGATGTATCTGAAATCGGGAATGCCGGTGGAAATCATCCAGGAATATGAAAACTGGCGGCGCATCCGTGATGCCGACGGCACGGAAGGCTGGGTCAACCAGGCGCTGCTTTCGGGTGAACGCACGGCGGTTGCCGCCCCCTGGATGCGCGGCAAGGGCAAGGAAGTCTACGTGAACATGCGCCGCGATGCGCAGTCGGGCGCTGCCGTCATCGCCCGGCTGGAGCCGGGCGTCGTCTTCAGGATAGGCGAATGCAACGGTGACTGGTGCCGCGCCGAGGCCGGTCAGGCCTCGGGCTGGGTGTCGCAGGGCGAAATCTGGGGTGCTTACCCCGGCGAGGCCTTTAAATAAGGCCGTGTTTCGCGCCCAGAACCTTCAGGGATGACATGGGGCGTGGCCCGACCTGTTGAATAACGGCGGCGGCGGCGAGGCAGCCGAGTTTGCCGCAATCTTCCAGAGACCGGTCCTGCGTGTAGCCGAACAGGAAGCCGGCGGCGAAAAGATCGCCCGCACCCGTCGTGTCAACGACGTCATGCACCGGATAGGCGTCCACCTTCACGCGTTCCGTACCGCGCAGGATGACGGCGCCTTCTTCGCTCATCGTCACGGCTGCGATCTTGCAATCGGCTGCGATTTTCGTCAGCGCCAGTTCGAAATCGTCGGTTTCGTAAAGCGAAAGCGCTTCCTGCTTGTTGGCGAAAACAATGTCCACCGTGCCGGAACGCATCAGGTCGAGAAATTCTTCACGATAGCGGCCGACGCAGAAACTGTCGGAAAGCGTCATGGAGACTTCGCGGCCGTTCTCATGCGCAATGCGGGCGCATTCGCGAATGGCGTCCTTGGCGCGCGGCGGGTCCCACAGATAACCTTCGAAATAGGTGACTTTCGTATCCGCCACCACATTCTCTTCGACGTCTTCCGGACCGAGATCCACGCAGGCGCCGAGATAGGTGTTCATCGAGCGTTCGCCATCCTCGGTGACGAAGATCATCGAACGGGCGGTCGGCGGAAACGTCCCTTCCGGTTTGGTTTCGAAATAGACGCCCTGCGCGCGGATGTCGTGCTGGAAGATTTCTCCAAGCTGGTCTTCGGCCACCTTGCCGAAATAGGCGGCCTTGCCGCCGAAATTCGCCACGCCTGCGGCCGTGTTGCCCGCACTTCCGCCGGATGCCTCCAGAGCCGGTCCCATCAGCGAATAAAGCAGTTCGGCCCGCTCCGCGTCGATGAGGTTCATCGCACCCTTGGTAATGGCATTGTCATTCAGGAACTGATCATCGCAGCGGGAAATGATGTCGACGATGGCATTGCCGACAGTCAGTACGTCGAATTTCGTCATGGGCCTATCCGTTTGGCGGTGGGTATTTTCCGAATGGTCTTAAACATTTCTGGCTTCAAGAAAAGCCCATGAGGGAAATATGCCGTTCTCCACGAGAGAGCGAGATGCGTCATTTGCCTGTAATATGGTTAAGCTATCTCTCCGGTCAGAGCAAAAGGTGTGTGAATACGGACCTGAATGGAAGACATGAGGTTTTCTGGCTCCACCGTTATCTCCGTCACGGATGTACTGGCGGCATATAACGGATATGACAAAAGGCGGGGGAAACCCCGCTTTTTCTTTTGGCTCATTGCCTCCGCGCCATGGACTGAGCGGGGAGAAGCTTCGGCACATGCGCCTCGCCGTTGGGCTCCGGTAGCATGAAGGTTCTTCCGCATTGCATGAAAACAGGGCGGCATAGCGTTTTCGCGATTCCATTCCCTCGGAAAACGCTCTAAAGCGGAGTATCTCCCGCAAAGCCGCGAAAGCTTTCCCTCCATGTCTGCCGTTGCCGCGAACGTCGCTCCCATTTTCATTCTCATCCTGATCGGCTGGCTCACCGTCAAGGCCGGTCTGTTCAGGGCCGATGCCGGCGAGATTCTCAGCGATTTCGTGTTCAAGATCGCCGTGCCGACCCTGATCTTCCGAACGCTCGCGGAAGCGAATTTTCACGGCGCATCGCCTTTTCGCTTATGGCTCACATATTTTGCGGGTGTCGCCGTAACCTGGACGGTCGGCCATATCGTCACGCGTTATGTCTTCAAGCAGGATGTCCGCATCGCCGTCATAGCCGGCATATCCTCGGCCTTCGCCAACAATATCTTCATCGGTCTGCCGCTCGTCGGGCGGTCCGTGGGGGATGAGGGGCTGGTCGCTTTGTCCATTCTGCTGGCCATCCACCTGCCGGTCATGATGATCGCCGGCACGATCCTGATGGAGAACGCCACACACAAGGCGGTTGGCGGCGAAAAGCGCAGCACGGCTGCGGTCTTCAAGCAGGTGGGCCGGAACCTCGTCACCAATCCGCTGGTGATAGGACTTTTCATCGGGCTTTCCACCAATGTTTCCGGTGTGACGCTGACGCCTATCCTCAAGACCGTGGTTGACCAGATCGCCTCCATGGCGGGACCGGCGGCACTTATCTCGCTCGGCATGGCGCTGACGAAATATACCATTCGCGGCAATCTCGGGATCGCCGTCACCATGACGGTTTTCAAGCTGCTGCTTCTACCCGCCTGTGTGTGGGCCATGGGCCACGCGCTCGGCCTCAGCCGGGAATGGACAGCCGCGCTGGTGCTCACCTCTTCCGTGCCGACGGGGGTGAACGCTTGGCTGATCGCCAACCGCTTCGGTATCGGCCACAGCGTTGCGGCCTCCACCATCAGCATTTCCACGGCGACAGGTGTTCTTTCCGTGTCGCTGTGGGCATGGCTGTTGAGCTGATTATTCTGCGGACTTGATTACTTCTGGGCGCTCAGGATTTTGAAGCGCGCGTTGCGGCATACCTCGGCGCTGGTGCGGAATTCCGCCGCGAGCACCGGCTCATAGGGCATGCCGCGATTGGCAACCATCAGCAGCTTTCCGCCGCTGCGAAGCGCGCCGGCCGCAGCCTTGATGAAGGCCTGACCGAGTGCGGGTTCCGCTGCCTGTCCCGCTGCGTGGAAAGGCGGGTTCATGATGATGAGGTCGTATTTTTCCTTGGGCGGCTCGTTTGCCAGATCCTGCCAGAAGAAGCGCGCCGTCAGCCGCGGATTATTTTCAAGAAGATTGGTCTTGGCGAATTCGAGCGCATTCCAGTCCGCTTCAAAAAGATCGATGCGGGCCGTGCGCGGTGATTTTTCCGCAAGCATGATCGAGAGATAACCCCATCCTGCGCCAAAATCGGCAGCATTGCCGTCAAAGTCGGTCGGCAGGCGCGATGCGAGGAGCTCCGAACCGTCATCCACGCGATCATGCGAGAACATGCCGGGCATGGCGGTGAAACGGCCAGCGACCGTAACGGAATGCTGGGCGAGCTTCGACACGGCAAGCGAAACATCGTCCGGCCGCCTGAACCAGACGGCGACGCCGTGATATTTCGGCGTTGATTCCGCTTCGATGCCAAGCTTTGCAAGCGTCTTGCGCAGGGTCAGAATGCCGTCTTCCTTCGATCCGGCAGCGACGATGAGGCCACCGGCTTTCACGCGCGAAAGTGCTTCGGCAATACGGTTTTCGTTTTCGCCACGGTGTTTGCCGCACAGCAGAAGCGCGGCATCGTAGTTCTCGCCCGAAACATCGGGTGTGACCTGCGCACCCTGCGCCTGCAGGGGCCGGTAGAGCGGCCTCAGATGCTGGACCGCGACGATCTCCGCATCAAAACCGTCCAGCCGTGGGCCGGCCTCTGCTCCCAGAAACAGAACGCGCTCGCCCTCTTTCGGCATGTCGAGCATTTCTGCGGCAAAGGGATGGAAAAGGGTTTTGACTGCGTCACGGCTCATTGGAGCGTCCTTAAGATCGAGCATTTCCAGTAAAATTGCGTCGCGGTTTTACGCCCGGAAAATGCGTAAAAACAAATAAGTAGAGCGCTTTCGCGTTTCGGAGAAAGGCGGAAACGCTCTAATAGAAAAAAGGCGCGGGCAAAACCCGCGCCTCGATAGGGTCTGGCGGCGCGGCCTTATTCGGCAGCGGCTTCGCCGTCTTCCTTCTTCTTGTCGGCAGCGACTTCCTGGCCGGTGGCCTGGTCGACAACCTTCATGGACAGGCGAACCTTGCCACGCTCGTCGAAGCCCATCAGCTTCACCCAGACCTTGTCGCCTTCCTTGACGACGTCAGAGGTCTTGGCAACACGCTCGGAAGCAAGCTGCGAGATATGAACGAGGCCGTCGCGGGCGCCGAAGAAGTTGACGAAAGCGCCGAAGTCGGCGGTCTTGACGACCGTGCCTTCGTAGATCTGGCCGACTTCCGGTTCTGCAACGATCGAGTGGATCCACTTGCGGGCCGCTTCGATTTCCTTGCCGGAAGAGGAAGCGATCTTGACGGTGCCGTCATCCTCGATGTTGATCTTCGCGCCGGTCTTTTCGACGATTTCGCGAATGACCTTGCCGCCGGAACCGATGACTTCACGGATCTTGTCGACCGGAATGTTCATCACTTCGATGCGCGGTGCGAATTCGCCGAGCTGGCCACGGCTCTCGGTGATGGCGTTGGCCATTTCACCGAGGATGTGCTTGCGGCCACCCTGTGCCTGCTCCAGAGCGATCTTCATGATCTCTTCGGTGATGCCGGCGATCTTGATGTCCATCTGCAGCGAGGTGATGCCATCGGCAGTACCGGCGACCTTGAAGTCCATGTCGCCAAGGTGGTCTTCGTCACCGAGGATGTCGGAGAGAACCGCAAAGCGCTCGCCCTCAAGGATAAG
Source organism: Rhizobium oryzihabitans (assembly GCF_010669145.1). Classification (NCBI taxonomy): domain Bacteria; kingdom Pseudomonadati; phylum Pseudomonadota; class Alphaproteobacteria; order Hyphomicrobiales; family Rhizobiaceae; genus Rhizobium; species Rhizobium oryzihabitans. Next base: position 2,150,785 of record NZ_CP048632.1, on the reverse strand, counting down.
ACCCATGGCGATACCGGCAACCGGCTTTGCCAGCGGAACGCCGGCGTCCATCAGTGCAAGCGAGGTGCCGCAAACCGTTGCCATCGACGAGGAGCCGTTGGACTCGGTGATTTCGGAAACGACGCGCAGCGTGTAGGGGAACTGTTCCGCAGTCGGCAGCATCGGGCGGATAGCGCGCCATGCGAGCTTGCCGTGACCGATTTCGCGACGGCCCGGGGAGCCCATGCGGCCTGTTTCACCGACCGAGTAGGGCGGGAAGTTGTAATGCAGCAGGAAGCGTTCCTTGTACATGCCGGTGAGGCTGTCGACATACTGCTCGTCTTCGCCGGTGCCGAGCGTCGCAACAACGATCGCCTGGGTTTCACCACGGGTGAACAGTGCCGAACCGTGCGTGCGGGGCAGAAGGCCGACTTCCGAGATGATCGGACGAACGGTCGACAGGTCGCGGCCATCGATACGGCTCTTGGTGTCGAGAACGTTCCAGCGAACGATCTTGGCCTGAAGGTGCTTGAAGACAGCGCCGATTTCTTCCGGCGTATACTTGGCTTCGCCTTCTTCCGGCAGGAAGTGCGCCTTCACCTTCGCCTTGACAGCGTCGACGGCAGCGTAACGGGCAGCCTTTTCGGTGATCTTGTAGGCATCGCGCAGTTCGGCTTCGGCGAGCGCCAGCATTTCGTTTTCGAGCGCGGAGAAGTCTTCCGGTTCGAATTCGCGGGGTTCCTTGGCGGCAACTTCGGCGAGCTTGATGATCGCGTCGATGACCGGCTGGAAGCCCTTGTGGCCGAACATGACGGCGCCGAGCATGATGTCTTCGTTGAGTTCCTTGGCTTCCGATTCAACCATCAGAACAGCGTCGGAGGTGCCGGCGACAACCAGATCGAGAGTGGATTCTTCCATTTCGTCGAGATGCGGGTTCAGAACGTATTCGCCGTTGATGTAGCCAACGCGCGCGCCGCCGATCGGGCCCATGAACGGGATGCCGGAAAGCGTCAGTGCTGCGGAGGTGGCAACCATCGACAGAACGTCCGGGTTATTTTCCAGATCGTGCTGGATGACGGTGACGACAACCTGCGTGTCGTTCTTGTAGCCTTCCGGGAAGAGCGGGCGGATCGGGCGGTCGATCAGGCGCGAAACCAGCGTTTCGTTTTCGCTCGGACGGCCTTCGCGCTTGAAGTAACCACCGGGGATCTTGCCGGCCGCGTAGGTCTTTTCCTGGTAGTTGACGGTGAGCGGGAAGAAGTCCTGGCCGGGCTTCGGGGACTTTGCGGAAACCACGGTCGCGAGAACCATCGTCTCGCCGTAGGTTGCGATGACGGCGCCGTCAGCCTGACGGGCAACCTTGCCGGTCTCGAGCTTCAGCGGGCGGCCTGCCCATTCGATTTCCACGGAGTGTTGATTGAACATATCTTGTCCTTGTTTGTACTTGCCCGCCTTGTAGGGGCAAAGAACGACTCAATCACGGGCAAGACAGCCGGAGGCTTTCGAAGTCCAAGCATCCGGCAATCCTGCCCCATGACAGGTCTGCGGTTGAAAAGGCGACACCGGCCCATCCGGGGCTACCTTATCGTCCGGGGCCATAGATGTGGCAAACGCCCGGAAATTCACGATGACCTTCAAAAGGCCGGATATAAAAACCGGCGGGTATCTTTGCGAAACCCGCCGGATAAGGTTTTAGCGGCGAATGCCGAGAGCACCGATCAGCTTGCTGTAACGGGCTTCGTCCTTCTTCTTCAGATAGTCGAGAAGCGAACGACGGCTCGAAACCAGCGTCAGAAGGCCACGACGGGAGTGGTTGTCCTTCTTGTGGTCCTTGAAGTGACCGGTGAGGTTGTTGATCCGCTCGGTCAGGATAGCGACCTGAACTTCCGGAGAACCGGTGTCGCCTTCCTTCGTTGCATATTCCTTGATGAGGGCGGCTTTGCGCTCTGCAGTAATCGACATCGGACGATCCTTTCTATTTTAAGGAAAAATGGGACGCCTAGAGCCGGGATGTCGTCCAGCTCAGGCCATTCGGCAGCAAAGGCAAAGCCCAAGCTGGCGCTGCCTATAAACTATTCCGGGTACAATTGAAAGAGGCGATTGACTGCGCCTCCCAGAGCGTTTCCAGGAAAGGTGTGAAGCGGTTTTCAGTTGGGGAACGCATAGGCGAATAGATGGAGCCGTTTCAGCCGAAAACCCGCTTCGGCCGGAATTCTCCCTCGCCGATCTCGCCGATGGCGATGAGCTTGCCATGTGCGGTGGCATAGGCTTCCGGATGATTGGCCGGCGCATCGCGCCCGCGCAGCAGGATCGGGTTGCCCATTTTCAGCCGGTGCGCCTGGTCGTCGTTGATGATGAGGCGGGGAAGGGCGGAAAGCGCCTCCGCCGTATCGATCAGAAACGCGTCCAGTGCTTCAAGCCGCTCGTCGCGATCTTCGATCGCTTCCAGCGCCGTCAAGGTCTCGAGCGGCACCATCATGTCCTCGCCGAACGGCGCAACCATGGTACGCCGCAATTGCGAGATATGGCCGTAGCAACCGAGATCTCGGCCCATGTCGCGTGCGAGTGCACGCACATAGGTTCCCTTGCCGCATTCCACCTCGAAATGGGCGGTGTTGGCATCGGGGCAGGCGAGCAGTGTCAGGCGGTGAATTTCCACTTCGCGTGCCGGGATTTCCACGGTCTCGCCGTCGCGCGCCAGATCATAGGCGCGCTCGCCGGCGATCTTGATGGCGGAAAACTGCGGCGGCGTCTGCATGATCACGCCGGTGTAATTGGGCAGAATATCGCGGATCGCCTGTTCGTCCGGGCGCTGGTCGGAGGAATTGACGGCCTCGCCTTCCAGATCGTCGGTCGTGCGCTCCTCACCCCAGGTGACGGTAAACTCGTAGATTTTCCGGCCGTCCATGACGTAGGGAACGGTCTTGGTGGCATCACCCAGCGCAATCGGCAACATGCCGGAAGCCAGCGGATCGAGCGTACCGGCGTGGCCGGCCTTCTGGGCGTTGAACAGCCACTTGATCTTGGAAACGGCTTCGGTGGAGCCGAAATCGAGCGGCTTGTCGAGAATGAGCCAGCCCGAAATCGGGCGGCCCTTGGGTTTGCGGTGCTGCTGTTTATGTGGTTTGGACATGCTTCAGTTCTGTTCGTCGTCTTTTTCGTTTGAAGGTCCAAGATCGCGCTGCACCTCCGGTGACCGCAGGAGTGCGTCGATCTTCTGGTAATTGTCGAAACTCGTATCGTCGCGGAAACGCAGTTCCGGCATGTATTTCATTTGCCGCAGCTGGGGGCCCAGACGTCCGCGCATGAATTTGGCGTGGCGGTTGAGGGCGCTGATGATGTCGGTGTGATCCGCAACGCCAAGCGGCGTCACGTAAGCGGTCGCGATCTTGAGATCGGGCGACATGCGCACTTCCGAGATGGAAATGACGGTGCTTTCGATCAGGTCGTCACGGACTTCACCGCGCTGGAGAATCTGGGTCAGTGCGGCGCGCACCTGTTCGCCGACACGCAGCATGCGTTGCGAAGGGGCCGATGATGTTGCTTTTGCCATTGGTAATGCCTCAAACGGAGCGAGCGCCGGTTAAGCCGGCGCCCGACAGAAAAATCCTGTTTTGCGGCGAGACGCTTAGAGCGTTCTCGTGATGTGCTCGACGCGGAAGCACTCGATGGTGTCGCCGGCGCGGATATCTTCGTAGTTTTCGAATGCCATACCGCACTCCTGACCAACAGGCACTTCGTTGACTTCGTCCTTGAAGCGCTTGAGGGTCTTGAGCTTGCCTTCGTGGATAACGACGTTGTCGCGCACCAGACGCACACCCGCACCACGTTCCACCTTGCCCTCGACGACGCGGCAACCCGCGACCTTGCCGACCTTGGTGATGTTGAACACCTCGAGAATTTCGGCATTGCCGAGGAAGGTCTCGCGACGTTCCGGCGAAAGCAGACCCGACATCGCCGCCTTCACGTCATCCACCAGATCGTAGATGATGTTGTAGTAGCGGATTTCGATACCGGCGCGTTCGGACGCCGTACGTGCCTGTGCGTTGGCGCGAACGTTGAAGCCGATGATCGCGGCGTTCGATGCCTCGGCAAGCGAGATATCCGATTCCGTGATGGCACCAGCACCAGAGTGAACGACACGAGCGCGGACTTCGTCTGTGCCGAGCTTGTCGAGCGAAGCGATAATGGCTTCGACCGAACCCTGCACGTCCGCCTTGATGACTAGCGGGAATTCCTTCAATCCCGAAGTCTGCAACTGGCTCATCATCTGTTCCAGCGAGCCGCGCTGACCGGTCTGGCGGGCGACAGCCTTGTCGCGTGCCAGACGCTGGCGGTATTCGGAAATCTCGCGGGCGCGGCTTTCGTTTTCGACAACCGCAAAACGGTCACCGGCCGACGGCGTGCCGGAAAGGCCGAGGATTTCGACCGGCATGGCCGGACCGGCTTCCTTGACGTGTTCGCCCTTGTCGTTGACGAGCGCGCGCACACGGCCCCACTGGTCACCGGCAACGATGATCTGGCCGGGCTTCAGCGTACCCTTCTGCACGAGAACGGTGGCGACGGCGCCGCGTCCACGGTCCAGCTCGGCTTCGATGACCGTGCCTTCTGCGGTGCGGCTTGGATCTGCCTTGAGATCGAGGATTTCCGCCTGAAGCAGGATCGCTTCGAGCAGCTTGTCGAGATTGAGCTTGTTCTTGGCCGACACTTCGACGTCAAGAACTTCACCACCCATCGATTCCACGAAAACTTCGTGCTGCAGCAGCTGCTGGCGAACCTTTTCAGGGTTTGCCTCGTGCTTGTCGATCTTGTTGATCGCAACGACGATCGGAACACCGGCAGCCTTGGCGTGATTGATGGATTCGATCGTCTGCGGCATCACGCTGTCGTCTGCGGCAACAACCAGCACGGCAATGTCAGTCGCCTGCGCACCACGGGCACGCATTGCCGTAAAGGCGGCGTGGCCGGGGGTGTCGATGAAGGTGATCTTCTGGCCGTTCTTTTCGACCTGATAGGCACCGATATGCTGGGTGATGCCACCGGCTTCGCCAGCAACAACATTTGCCTGACGGATGGCGTCGAGCAGCGAGGTCTTGCCGTGGTCGACGTGACCCATGATGGTGACCACCGGCGGACGGGAAACCATCTCGCCTGCGTCGTCAGCCTGGTTGAAGATGCCTTCTTCAACGTCGGATTCAGACACGCGCTTGACGGTGTGGCCGAATTCGACGGCGATCAGTTCCGCCAGATCGGCGTCGATCACGTCGCCCGGCTTCATCATCTGGCCTTCCTTCATCAGGAACTTGATGACGTCGACGGCCCGTTCGGACATGCGCTGCGACAGTTCCTGAATGGTGATGGTCTCAGGCAGGATGACTTCGCGCATGACCTTTTCGCGGGTTTCCTGCATCTGGCTGCGGCGGAATTTCTCCTGACGGCGGCGCATGGACGCCATGGAGCGGCCACGCGGCGTGCCGTCTTCATCCAGATTGGACGAGGTGACGGTGAGTTTGCCACGACGGCGTTCTTCTTCCGTCTTCAGGCGGGCGGCGGGCTTGGCCGGAACCGGAGCTGCGACCTTGCCGCGGGCCGGAAGGCTGCTGCCGCGACGCGCACCGCGATCGTCCTCGTCATCACCACCAGCGCGACGTCCGCGCGGAGCGACGGTTTCAGGCGTGCCAGGAGCGGAGCGGGGAGCGGCGGCTGCAGGCTGGGGACGGGCATCGGCGCGTGGCGCCGGTGCTGCGGCCGGTGCCGGCTTTTCATCGGCCGGTTCGGATTTTGCTTCAACGGCAGGCTGGCTAGCCGCCACCTTTGCGGCTGCAGCTTCCTCGATGGCGCGGCGTGCTGCCTCTTCCTTTTCGGCGGCGAGGCGGCGTTCTTCCTCGACCTTGCGACGCGCTTCGTCTTCGGCGCGCTGCTTGGCTTCCACGACATCGCGGGCTTGCGCTTCCATCAGCGCGCGGCGACGGGCTTCCATCTCTCCTGCTGAAAGGTCGTGCAGAACATTGCCGCGTGGCCGGTCAGGCTGGCGCTGCTGGGGTGCGGACGAGCCTGGACGCTGCTGCGACTGGGAAGAACCCGGGCGCTGCTGCTGGCCACCTGGCTGGTGAATACGCGGCTGGGGAGCCTGCGGACGCGGCGCCGAAGGCGCCGGGGCTGCTGCTACAACCGGCTTCGGTGCTGCTGCAACAGGCTGAACCGGCTTCTCGTCTTCGGGACGCAGGGGGCGGCGCTTGCGTGTTTCCACGACAACCGCGTTTGTGCGACCTCGACCCATGTCCTGCCGCACGGTGCCCTGATTCATCCCGCCCGGTTTCAGGGTAAGAGTCTTCTTGGCCGGCGCATTGAGTGTCTTGTCGTCGTTGTTGTCGGTCATTCCGTTCCCGTTCCTTCGGACGAAAACCGGATGACGTCCATCAGGCCTCGTCGTTCAATTGCTGCATCGGAACGCGGCGACCGTTCATGTTCGGTAACCGCGTCATTGTTCTGTCCGGGCAGCGTCGCGTTCCGCCTCAGGCTGACCGCCAAGGCGGTACTGCTCAAGCATCTTTGCGCGCTTCACTACACCCTCACCCGCCTGCCCCGCAAGCGCGCAAGCATGGATAAAAGCATTCTGGCCCATCAACTCGTCCATTTCGGCTCCACTGAAGAGCCGGAAAGACGGAATTTCATTGCCGGCATCGCTGCCGAGCGCCCAGGCCTTGCGGGCCTGGTCCAGTTTTCTCACGCCGTCTGCCGCAGCATCGTTCGCGTGGAATACGGCAATCGCGTTCCCGGACCGGACGGCGGCATCGACCTTCGTTGCGCCGCTGATGAACTGGCCCGCCTTGCGCGCCATGTTCATCATTCCGGCAAGCTGCTGCGCCATCAGCCGGTCGAGAAGAGCGAGAAGCTCCGGCCCGGCCTTGACGTCGCGTTTGAGAGCCCGTGCGAAGAGCTTCTTCGCAATGGCTTTCTCGATCAGGGCGCGCTCGGGTTTCACCCAGCAGCCGCGCCCCGGCAATTGGCGTTTCAGATCCGGAACGACGCTGCCGTCCGGCCCTGCGACGAAGCGGATCAGCTCGTCTGGCGATCCGCTCTGCCGTGTCACAATGCACATACGTCCATTGACGTTGCCAGCAAGCCGCCCGTCCTCATCGGTTTCGGGCAGCTCGTCCAGCTCATGCGCCTGCGATGTCATTCCTGTTCGGCGGTATCCGCCTCCTCGGCAGCTTCGAGATCGGCTTCCTCTTCGGAAGCAAGCTCCTCGGCCGTGATCCAGCCAGCCAGAAGACGGGCCTGCACAACCATGTTCTCAGCCTCGACGCGAGATACGTCGAGCTTGGAGAAGATGCCTTCGAACTTCTTCGTCTCGCCGTCCTTGCGTTCGCTCCAGCCGACCAGATCGTCCGCAGCGCAACCGGCAAAGTCCTCGATGGTCTTGATGCCGTCTTCACCCAGCGCAACCATCATCTGCGAGGTCAGGCCATCGATCTGGCGAAGCTCGTCGGTAACGCCGAGTTCCTTGCGCTTGGCATCCATTTCGGCTTCCAGGCGTTCCAGATATTCGCGGGCGCGGGTCTGGATTTCATCGGCGGTATCCTCATCGAAACCATCGATGGAGGAGATTTCGTCGAGATCGACATAAGCGAGTTCTTCGACCTGCGCGAAGCCTTCGGAAGCCAGAACCTGGCCGACCATCTCATCGACGTCGAGGGCGTCCATGAAGAGTGCCGTACGCTCGTTGAATTCTTTCTGACGGCGCTCGGATTCTTCCTGCTCGGTCATGATGTCGATATCCCAGCCGGTCAGCTGCGATGCCAGACGTACGTTCTGGCCGCGGCGGCCGATGGCGAGCGAAAGCTGCTCGTCGGGAACGACCACTTCGATGCGCTCGGATTCTTCGTCCAGAACGACCTTGGCGACTTCTGCCGGCTGCAGGGCGTTGACGATGAAGGAGGCCGGCTCCTGGCTCCACGGAATGATGTCGATCTTTTCGCCCTGCAATTCGCCGACGACGGCCTGAACGCGCGAACCGCGCATACCGACGCAGGCGCCGACCGGATCGATCGACGAGTCGTTCGAGATGACGGCGATTTTGGCGCGCGAACCGGGGTCACGGGCAACCGACTTGATCTGGATGATGCCGTCGTAGATTTCCGGAACTTCCATGGTGAAGAGCTTCACCATGAACTGCGGATGGGTACGCGACAGGAAAATCTGCGGGCCACGCTGCTCGCGGCGAACGTCGTAGACGTAAGCGCGCACGCGGTCGCCGTAACGCATGTTCTCCCGCGGAATCATCTCGTCGCGACGGATGATGCCTTCGCCACGGCCGAGATCAACGATGACGTTGCCGTATTCGACGCGCTTGACGGTGCCGTTGACGATTTCGCCGATGCGATCCTTGAACTCGTCATACTGACGGTCGCGCTCGGCTTCGCGCACCTTCTGAACGATCACCTGCTTGGCGGACTGGGCGGCGATACGGCCGAAATCCATCGGCGGCAGCGGATCGGCAATGAAGTCGCCGAGTTTGGCGTCCGGGTTGCGGTCGCGGGCCAGTTCGAGCGGGATCTGGGTCGAATAATCTTCGGCCGCCTCGACAACTTCCAGAAGACGCTGCAGGCGGATTTCGCCGGTCTTGGAGTTGATGTCGGCGCGAATGTTGGTTTCCGAACCATAGCGCGAGCGGGCGGCTTTCTGGATAGCGTCGGCCATTGCGGCAAGCACGATTTCGCGGTCGATGACCTTTTCGCGCGCCACAGCATCGGCGATCTGCAGAAGCTCAAGCCGGTTAGCACTCACTGCCATTTTTCTGTCTCCGTAAGTCGCATAATTGCGTTGGTCGCCCGTTTTCGGGCTTTACGTTGGAATTAGTCTTCGTCTGCTTCGTTTTCGTCGTTCTGGTTTGCGGCGGCGGCCTTTGCCGCCTTGTCTGCCCGCAGCGCATCACGAATAAGGTCGTCCGTCAGAATGAGCTTCGCATCCGAAAGCGCGCTGAACGGAATGATGACTGTCGGCTCCTCGCCATAGGCGATCTGGTCGCGTTCCAGCTTGAAGCCATCCGCATCGACCTCAACGATCTTGCCGCGAAACCGCTTGCGGTTCTCGACCAGAATGGAGGTTTCGACCTTCACCAGATGACCCTGCCAGCGGGTGAAATCCGATTTGCGAACCATCGGCCGGTCGATGCCGGGCGAGGAAACTTCGAGATGATACGCTTTATCGACCGGATCTTCCACATCAAGAACAGGTGAAATCGCCATCGAAATGGCTTCGCAGTCCTGAACGGTCATTGTTCCGTCTTCGCGCTCAGCCATGACCTGAAGCGTCATGCCGTTCTGGTTGGAGAGCCGCACGCGCACCAGAAGATATTCCATGCCCGTCAAAACAGGCTCGATGATCTCAGCGATGCGCTGATCGATGCCCGTTTCGGTTATCAGTCGCGGTTCATATGTGGTGTCTGCCATCTGGCCTTCCGGTCTTTGATTTTTCGCCGGGCCCTGAAGCCCGTGGTTTCCGGTTCGCCTAACGAAAAAGAGCGGAGCCTTGCGGCCCCACTCTTCATCAAGCGATCAAGAATTTCACTGGTCATATAGACCCATCGGGGCAGGATTGCAAGGTTTTCGCAGGCAGCCCCACTTCGGTGACGCCCCGGCCATATTTTCACCCTTACCGTGTCGGAAAGGCTGGCATGATTGTCGGCACTGTCTATAGTTGCCGTTTGATAGATCGCAGTTGCATTAAGTGGACTGATCGTGCCTGACCGTAAATCGCCACTCACGCCTTTAAGGCATTTGACTTACAGACGAATCTGGGTCGCCAGCCTTGCCTCGAATTTCGGTGGACTGATCCAGGCGGTTGGTGCCGCATGGATGATGACGTCGCTGTCGAGTTCGGAAAACATGATCGCGCTGGTGCAGGCCTCCACCTCGCTGCCGATCATGATGTTCTCACTCATTTCAGGCGCGCTGGCTGATAGTTTCGACCGTCGCCGCATCATGATTTCCGCGCAGTTCCTGATGCTGACGGCCTCCGTTCTGCTCACGGTTTTTGCCTGGTCCGGCTGGCTCACGCCCTGGCTGCTGCTCTTCTTCACCTTCATGATCGGCTGCGGCACAGCGCTCAACAATCCGTCCTGGCAGGCTTCCGTCGGTGAAATGGTGCCGCGCGAGGATCTGCCCGCCGCCGTGACATTGAACAGCGTCGGCTTCAACATCACCCGCAGCGTCGGCCCGGCCATCGGCGGCATCATCGTCGCGGCCGCAGGTGCTGCCGCCGCGTTTTTCGTGAATGCGCTCAGCTACTTCGCCCTGATCTACGCCTTGTTGCGCTGGCAGCCGCCGAAATATGCCTCGACATTGCCGCGCGAGCAGCTTCTCGCCGCCATTTCTGCGGGCATGCGTTATGTGGCCATGTCGCCCAATATCGGCAAGGTGCTGGTGCGCGGCTTTCTCTTCGGTCTTTCCGCCAGCGCCATCCTGGCCCTGATGCCGATCGTCGCCCGCGATCTGGTCGAAGGCGGCCCACTGACTTACGGTGTCATGCTGGGCGCATTCGGCGTCGGCGCCATCGGCGGTGCTCTTGTCAGCGCAAGACTGCGTGAGGTTCTGTCCAGCGAATGGATCGTGCGCGTCGCCTTTCTGGGCTTCGCTTTCAGTTCCGGCGTGACGGCGGTGAGCACGAGTGCGATCATCACCTCGCTTGTCCTGACGGTGGCCGGTGCCTGCTGGGTTCTGGCGCTTTCGCTGTTCAATACCATCGTCCAGCTTTCCACCCCGCGCTGGGTGGTGGGACGTGCGCTCTCGCTTTACCAGACGCTGACCTTCGGCGGCATCGCGGTGGGCAGCTGGCTATGGGGCGAGTTGGCGGAAGATTACGGCATTTCCTACTCGCTTCTCTGTTCCTGCGTGCTGATGCTGCTTGGCGTGGTGGTCGGCTTCAAGCTCGCCATGCCCGCCTTCGCCTCGCTCAATCTCGATCCGCTCAATCGCTTCGTGGAGCCGCCGCTACGGCTCGATATCAAGCCGCGCAGCGGGCCGATCGCCATCCTCATCGACTATGAAATCCACGACGAGGATCTCGGCGAGTTCCTGCCGCTGATGGCGGAGCGCCGTCGCATCCGCCTGCGCGATGGCGCACGCAACTGGAACCTGATGCGCGACCTGGAAAATCCGGACATCTGGACGGAAAGCTACCATGTGCCGACATGGGTGGAATATGTCCGCCACAACCACCGCCGCACCCAGGCCGACGCAGAAGCCTGGGACCGGCTGCTCGAGCTTCACCGCGGCAAGACCCGGCCGCGCGTGCACCGGATGATCGAGCGGCAGACCATTCCGCCGACCGACGATATCTTCCACAAACCCCATACCGACCAGCACTGAGAGGCTGGGAGAGGCAGAAACGGGACAGGTAAAAAGGTTATTGAGGGCCGTTGTCATAACCCTCGACGTCATCCTCGGGCTTGTCCCGAGGATCCAACCACGTATCGTTAAATCAATCGGTTGCAGATGCTCGGGACAAGCCCGAGCATGAGGACGGAGAGGTTTTCCGACGTCGCAGGTAACGTGCTATTTCAGCTTAGCCTTCAGGCTTGCATCTGGAAAACACGTCGGTGAAAGCCCGTTCTTGGCCTGCCAGTCGCCGAGTGAGCGACGCGTCTTGAAACCGGCCAGCCCATCTGCCTTGCCGACATCGTAACCCTTGGCCACCAGCGCCTTCTGCATGGTGAGAACATCGGAGCGCAGCATCGATCCGACATTGCCCCATTCACCCTTGAACGGGCCCGCCCCATGGGTGATGCGGTCGGCGAGATTGCCGATGAACAGCGCGTAGAGATCGGAATTATTATATTCCTTGATGACGTAGAAATTCGGCGTCACCACGAATTCCGGCCCGTGACGTCCGGCCGGCACCAGCATCATGCCATCAGCGGATAGGTCATTGGACGGAAAGGCTTTTCCGGAAATGCGGGTAATGCCCATCTTCGCCCAGTCGGCCACCGGCCGGGCAAGGTCGGGGCCCTCCTGCGCGCAGGAAACATTGGCGGGGATCGACACTTCGAAACCCCAGTCGCGATTGCGCTGCCAGCCGCGCTGGGAAAGATAGTTCGCTATGGATGCCAGCGCGTCCGGCACGGAATTCCAGATATCGCGGTGGCCGTCGCCATCGAAATCCACGGCATATTTGAGATAGCTCGACGGCATGAATTGCGGCTGGCCGAGCGCGCCGGCCCAGGAGCCCATCATGCGCGAGGCCGCAATATCGCCGCTCTCGACGATTTTCAGCGCGTCGATCAGCTCGGTGCGGAACATCTCCTTGCGGGTGGACATATAGGCTTTCGTGGCCAGCACATCGACCACCGAATGCGGCAGTTTTGCCCGGCCGAAACCGGATTCGCGGCCCCAGATCGCAACGATGATATTACCGGGCACGCCGTATTTCGCCTCGATCCTGCGCAGCGTCGCCGCATGCGTGGCGGCAAGCGAGCGGCCGGTGCCGGCCAATCCCTGCAGCCGTTTTTCGGAGAAATAGGCTCCCGGGGAGGAGAATTCCGCCTGACTCTGGCTCTGTTCCTTCGGCGGTTTCTGGCCGGGGATAACGAGATCAGGCAGGTTCCAGCTGATGGAAAGACCGCTGAGCGTGGCCTCAAGTGTTTTCTGCGATATGCCGGCCTTGCGGGCTTCCGGCCAGATTTCCTTTTTCAGCCAGACGTTAAATTCGGCGTCGTATCGGGTTGCGGCTGCGCCTGTCGGTGCCGACTGCGCAAAAGCGGTCGTTGCTGAAAAAACGGAAAGAATGGCGGCCAGTGCCTTAAAGCTTTTCCGTCCGGAAATGCGCCAAGACAAGGAATCAAATCGGTTTCGCATTCGGTCTCCTCTTTGGATGACGGGGAGGGAAGGCGTCAGATCGTCGTGCGCGCCCGAAGCGCGGCCGTCAATGTGCCTTCGTCGAGATAGTCCAGTTCGCCGCCCACCGGCACGCCATGTGCAAGCCGGGTGATCTTGACGCCGAAATCGGCCAGACGGTCGGTGATGTAATGGGCGGTCGCCTGTCCTTCCACCGTCGCATTGACCGCGATGATGAGCTCGCGGATTCCGCCGACGCTGACACGGTCGATCAATCCCTTGATGTTCAGATCTTCCGGCCCGACGCCATCAAGCGGCGACAGCGTACCGCCCAGCACGTGATAGGCGGTGTTCATGGCGCCCGCCCGCTCCAGCGCCCACAGATCCGAAACGTCTTCCACCACGATGATGACCGCCTGGTCACGCCGCTCGTCGGTGCAGACGGTACAGGGGTCGATGGTATCCACATTGCCGCAGCAGGAGCAGATCTTCACCTTGTCATAGGCCTCACCCATGGCATGGCCGAGAGGCCCAAGAAGCTGTTCCTTCTTCTTGATGAGATGCAGCGCCGCCCGCCGCGCCGAGCGGGGCCCAAGCCCCGGCACTTTTGCAAGCAGCTGGATCAGTTTTTCGATTTCGGGGCCGGTGACTCGTTTTGCCATGAGCGCTTTCTACTGCATAAATCGGGAAACGGGAATCATGAAGCGCAAAGGGCAGTCCATGAAAATTAGGGCGGTATGCCGGGGCGAGGCGACGACCCTGCCGGGAAAGACGGCAAAGACGGGCATTTTCAAACACGCCGTGCAAGGCCCAGTGATTGTGGATGCTGAAGGCATTGTCAGCGACGCCGTCTGCAATCGCAAACATCACGGCGGGCCGGATCAGGCGATTTACGCCATGGGCTCCGTGGATCTCGATTTCTGGTCCGACACGCTTGGTCTCAGCATCGAGCCCGGTTTTTTCGGGGAAAATCTGGTCCTGGAGGACGTCGACAGCGCAAAGCTGCATGTGGGCGACAGGTTCCTGGCCAAGGAAGTGGTGCTGGAGGTGACGGCCGCCCGAATTCCCTGCGCGACCCTCTCAGCCCGGATCGGCGAGCCCGATTTCGCCCCGCGCTTCCGCAAGGCGGGCCATCCGGGCTTTTACTGCCGGGTCCTGAAAGGCGGAATGCTCATGGCTGGTGAGGACGTTGTGTTTGAACCCTATCAGGGAACGAAACTGCCCATACCGGTTATTCTGCAGCGCTTCCGCCCCATGCAACTCACCGAGGACGAACGCGCTGCCTATCTCGACACGCCGCTTGCAAGCCGCTTCCGCGCCATGCTGGAAGTCTGATTTCGAGAGACTATCAGAACGGTAGCTTCATGCCGGGCGGGATCGGCAGGCCGGCGGTGATTTCCTTGGTTTTTTCTGCAGTTATGGCCTCGGCGCGTTCCTTGGCGTCATTATGGGCGGCAACGATCAGATCTTCGAGGATTTCGACGTCGTCTTCCTTGAAGAGCGACGGATCGATCTTCAGGCCGAGCATGCTGCCCTTGCCGTTCAGCTTCACGGTGACGAGACCGCCGCCGGACTTGCCTTCGACTTCAAGCGCGGCGATATCCGCCTGCAGCTTTTCCATCTTGGCCTGCATTTCCTTGACCTTGCCCATCATGCCCATGATGTCGCGCATGTGCCAGACTCCTGTTTTTGTTATGTATTAAAATTCGATGTCGTCGCCGGGAAGGATGTCGCCTTCGCTCGATTCGGCAACCGAAGGGGCCGGGGCGATCTCGTCCGGCTCGTCCTGCTGGGTGACGCGAATGCGCACGTCAGTGATTTTTGCACCGGGAAACTGCTGAAGAATGGCCGCCACATCCGGATCCTGCCTCGCATCGACGAGGCGTGCGTCCCGCGCGCTGCCCTCGGCTTCAACCAGCGTCGGCTGACCCTGTTCCTTGCTGAGGCTGACGATCCAGTGGATACCGGTCCACTCCTTCAGTTTCACGCCGAGCTCGCCGGGGAGCGATCCGGGTGCGCCATCGCCGAGGCGCATGTCGAGCCGGCCCGGCTCCAGTCGCACCAGCCGCACGAAGTTGCGAACCTTTGCCCGCATGACGGGATCGCGATTTTTCTGGCACAGATCGGCGATATCCTGCACGGAATTAACAGGAACTTTCGGCTCCGGCCGCTCTTCGGTTCTCGGTGCCGCGACCTGCATCTCCTGCGGGCGGCTGTCAGGCACGGCGCGCAGCATGGTCGAAGGCTGCGAGCTCGCCGGCCTCTGGGCGGGAAGCTCCACAGGTCTTCCTGCGGCCACCGTCTGTCCTGACGAATAGGCACGCGCACCGCCGCCATTGCCACCGCCCGAAGGCGCGCCATTCGAATAGCCGCCATCGCCGTTGGAAAGTTCGAGCAGGCGCCGAGCCGCATCTTCCGGTGCCGGAAGATTGGCGGCATGCGAAAGGCGGATCAACACCATTTCGGCCGCACCTGCGGGACGCGAGGCATTTTCCGTTTCCGGAATGCCTTTCAGCAGCATCTGCCAGATACGCGAAAGCGCGGTCACCGCAATCGTCTCGGCAAATTCCGCACCGCGCACGCGTTCTATTTCTGAAAGCGAGGGGTCTTCCGCCGCGTCAGGCACATATTTCATGCGGGTGACGAGGTGGGTGAAATCGGCAAGGTCGTTCAGCACCACGACGGGGTTCGCACCCGCCTCATATTGCCCGTTGAACTCCGAAAGTGCCGCCGCAACATCACCTTTGACGACGTGCTGGAAGAGATCGACGATGCGGGCCCGGTCAGCAAGGCCGAGCATGCCGCGCACGGCTTCGGCTTCCACGCGTCCGCCGCCATGGGCGATGGCCTGATCGAGCAGGGAAAGACCGTCGCGGGCAGAGCCTTCGGCTGCGCGGGCGATCATCGAAAGCGCCTGCGGTTCGGCCTCGAAGCCTTCCTTGCCGGCAATGGCCGTGAAAAGGCCGACAAGATCGGCGGCGCTGATGCGGCGCAGGTCGAAGCGCTGGCACCGCGACAGGACGGTAATCGGAACCTTGCGGATTTCAGTGGTTGCGAAGATGAATTTCACATGCTCCGGCGGCTCTTCCAGCGTCTTCAGAAGACCGTTGAAAGCCTGCGTTGAAAGCATGTGCACTTCGTCGATGATATAAACCTTGTATCGCGCCGAGACCGGGCGGTAACGAACCTGCTCGATGATCTCGCGAATGTCGTCAATACCGGTATGGGAGGCGGCGTCCATCTCGATCACATCGACGTGGCGGCCTTCCATGATCGCCTGGCAATGTTCACCGGGGATGCGCAGGTCGATGGTCGGCTTGTCGATGGTGTCTGTCTTGTAATTCAGCGCACGGGCGAGAATGCGCGCCGTGGTCGTCTTGCCCACGCCGCGAACGCCGGTCAGCATATAGGCCTGCGCGATGCGCCCGGTCTCGAACGCATTGGTCAGCGTGCGAACCATCGGCTCCTGGCCGACCATCAGATCGGAAAAATCCTTCGGGCGATATTTGCGTGCCAGTACCCGGTAGCCGGTCCCGCCCTGGGATTCGCTTGTTGTGGTGGGTACGGTGTCGCTCATCGCCTCGCCAGTTTGTTTTGCCAGTTTTTCTAGGGGCGCTGAACTGGCCCGGCGAAAGCTGAGCACGTCTTTTAAAAAAAGGGTGGGAGGCTGGCACGGCGACCCGTGCCTGGCTCGTTAGGGCTGCTTCCTTCCGGACCTGACCCGGTTGGCGAGTGGCTCGTCCACCACCAACCTCCCGGGGCCACATATCGGCAATATCGACAGCAAATGCAAGCCAAGCATTCAAAAAACTGCTATCACGGTGAAAACAAACATGGAGGACGCCTTGGAGACATTCCGGCTGGACGACAGGCTGGCGCGCGACAGCATACTTGTGACGCGTTTGGGACTATGTGAACTGCGTTTGCAGAATGACAGCCGCTGGCCCTGGCTGGTGCTGGTGCCACAGAGAGACGGTGCCAGCGAATTGTTCGATCTTACCCCTCTCGATCAGGCCGTGCTGACCTTCGAGACCAATCTCGTCGCCACGGCGCTGAAGCAGGTGACCGGGGCGACCAAGATCAATGTCGGCGCGCTCGGCAACATCGTCCGGCAACTGCACGTCCATATTATTGCTCGCAATGAAGGTGACACCTGCTGGCCCGGCCCTGTCTGGGGTCACGGAACGGCGGTGCCCTATTCTGCGGGTGAAAAGGAAACTCTCGTGAAAAAAATATCCGGCGCGCTCTGATGATCTCCATGACTATTTTTGAAACCACTGCCCCCCATCCCGAAGCAAGCCTGCTGACAGCCTTTTCCAAGAACGCCCTGGACCGTTTTGCCGAAAAACGGACGGAAGATTGCGTTGCCGATGCGCTGAAAGTCGACGGCACCCACATCTTCGCTTTTTCCGGAAACCGGCTTGTCCTGAAGCACGACGAACAGGTCATCGATCCCCTGTTTTCCGCCTATGAGCTGGCGGAGTTACAGCCGGATTTCGACAATGCCGTTCTGCTGGGATATCGCGAAACCGGCGAGCCCAGAATTGCGGTGCCGGTTGCCGTTGCCGAGGATCAGCTCGCGAGCCACTACAAGCTTGCCGACGCACGCACGCTTTATCGCGACCATCTTCTCGATGAGGAATTGTTGAGCGAGGTTGCCCAGGCCGTCAGCCTAACGCATTGGAACGGCGACAACCGTTTCTGTGGACGGTGTGGCGGGACAATGGAATTGCGCATCGGCGGCTACAAGCGCATCTGCGCCGCCTGCAATCACACCATTTTTCCCCGCACCGACCCCGTTGTCATCATGATGACGATCGATATCGAGCGCGATCTTTGCCTGCTTGGCCGGGGCGCGCATTTTGCACCGGGCATGTATTCCTGCCTTGCCGGTTTCGTGGAACCGGGTGAAACGATAGAGCAGGCCGTTCGCCGCGAGACGCACGAGGAATCCGGTGTTGACGTCGGCCGCGTGCGTTATCACGCCTCGCAGCCCTGGCCGATGCCGCATACGCTGATGATCGGCTGTTATGCCGAGGCACTGTCCTTCGATATTGCCCGCGATGAGATCGAACTGGAGGATTGCCGCTGGTTCACACGGGCGGAAGTCGCCAAGATGCTGGAGACGGCAACAGGTGAGGGCTTTTCCGCGCCTCCCGGTGGCGCAATCGCGCACCGGCTGATGCGCGATTGGGTGGAATGGACGAAATAATCGCGTTTGGCAGGCTCAGCTCTGGTTGAGCTTGCCGCGCATAGCATGGCCCTTGTAGACGCCGAGAATGCGGACCTTCTCGGAAAAGAAGCGCAACTCGTCCAGCGCATGCCGTACCGGTTCGTCATCCGGGTGGCCTTCAATATCGGCGTAAAACTGCGTCGCCACGAATTTTCCGCCCAGCTGATAGCTTTCCAGCTTCGTCATGTTGATGCCGTTTGTCGCAAAGCCGCCCATGGCCTTGTAGAGCGCGGCCGGAATATTGCGGACGTTGAACACGAAAGTCGTGACGATGATTTCGTCGGGAGAATCGCCGCGGGGCTGGCGCTTGGCCCAGTTTTCATCGCGGGAAAGCACCACGAAGCGGGTGACGTTGTTTTCCGAATCCTCGACATTTTCAGCCAGAATATCGAGACCGTAGAGATCGGCGGCAAGACGCGGCGCGAGTGCCGCCATGCTGCGGTCGCCCTTTTCCGAAACCTGCTTGGCAGCGCCCGCGGTATCGCCGGCAATAACCGGCTTCCAGCCGTTGGAGCGGATGATCTTGCGGCACTGGCCAAGCGCGTGGATGTGGCTGTGGACGGTGCGAATCTCTTCTTTTTTCACGCCCGGCATCACCATCAGCTGGAAGCGGATCGGCATGAAATATTCACCGATGATGTGAAGGCGCGATTCCGGCAGCAGATGGTGAATATCGGCAACACGGCCGGCCAGCGTGTTCTCGATCGGGATCATGCCAAGATCGGCTTCGCCGTTTTCGATGGCGTTGAAGGCGTCCTCGAATGTCGGGCAGGGCAAAGGCTCCATGTCCGGGAACATGTCGCGGCAGGCCATGTCGGAATTCGCGCCGAATTCGCCCTGAAAGGCAATGCGTTTTGTGCTCAAGGTCATGGATATGTCCGTCAAAGGGTTCTGCCTGCGAGAATGGTGCGGGCTTTTTCAAGATCGTGCGGCGTATCGACACCAAGTGGCACGGAGCGGACGATTTCAGCATCGATGCGCATGCCGGCTTCCAGTGCGCGCAGCTGTTCCAGCCGCTCGCGTTTCTCCAGCGGCGATGGCGGAAGGCTGACGAATCTTTCAAGCGCTGCCCGGCGGTATGTGTAAAGCCCGATATGATGATAGAGCGGTCCGTCGCCGTAAGGTGCGGTTGTGCGGGTAAAATAAAGTGCACGCAATCGCGTCTCGGAAAGCGGGCTGCCAACCACTTTTACGACGTTCGGATTGGTTTTTTCGTCTTCGTCGGTGATCTCGACCGTCAGCGTTGCAATGTCGACGGCGGCATTTTCCAGCGGGCGCAGAGAGGCGCGGATCGTTTCCGCCTCGATGGTGGGAAGATCGCCCTGAACGTTGATAACATATTCGGCCTTGCCATAGGGGTCGGCCTTTTGCAGCGCTTCGAAAATGCGGTCCGAACCGGATTGGTGGTCGTCCCGTGTCATCATTACGTCGAAACCGGCATTTTTCACGGCCGAAAAAACCTGTTCGTCATCGACTGCAACGACGATTCGCTCGGCCCCAGCTTCACGCGCCCTCAGCGCAACCTGCACGATCATCGGCTTGCCACCAATGTCCGCGAGCGGCTTGCCCGGCAGCCGCGTGGATGCCATCCGCGCCGGTATGAGGACGACAGCTTTCTCGAAATCCCGATTCTTCATCCGACACCCTTCAAATCCCGCCCGAAAAGTGTCAAAACGTCACGGTGTGGGGAGCATTATTCAAGTTGCGCAGGCTGTGCAAAAGCCATAGCTTTCGAGCAATTTCAAGATGCCCGTTATATCAAGCGGATGCGAGGGAGCGCATATAGATGAATTCTTATGTAAATATGGGCGTTGGGGCTTTGCTTGGCACGGTTTTCGTCCTGATGTCGGTGTCGATTGCGTCTGAGGGCATTTTCCATGCGCCTGCGCCCGAAAAGGAAGGTTACGCCATTGCTGCGGCAGAGAGCGGCGGCGAAGCAGGTGGCGGAGAAGCCGCTGCTGCGGCGACGCCGATCGCACAATTGCTTGCGAACGCCGATGCCGCCAAGGGCGAGACGGTCTTCAAGAAGTGTACGAGCTGTCATACCGGAGAGAGTGGTGGTGCAAACAAGGTCGGCCCCAATCTCTTCGATATCGTCAACCGGCCGATCGCCAGCCATGAAGGTTTCAGCTACTCCGCGGGGATGAAGGATTTCTCCAAGGGCGGTTCCGTGCATTGGGACTACGATCATCTCAGCTTCTTCCTCGAAGCTCCCAAGAAACACGTTCCCGGCACGGCCATGGGCTTTGCGGGTGTGAAGAAGGAAACGGAACGCGCCGATCTCATCGCCTATCTGCGCACGCTGTCGGCAAACCCGGCGCCGCTGCCGGATCCGGCTGCCGCTCCCGCGCCGACGAACTGACGAATTCATGTTTCATGAAAAAAGCCCGGCAGCGATGCCGGGCTTTTTTGCTTCTGGCGTGCATCCGGCGTTTGAAAGGTCAGAAACCCTTGCCGCCGCGCAATTCGGAAATGACCGTCCCGACCATGATCTTGATATCCAGCCAGACCGAAAAATTCTCGACGTAATAAAGATCGGAAACGATCCGTGCGCGCGCCTTGTCACTGCGGTCGGTCGGGCCGCGCAATCCCCGCATCTGGGCAAGACCGGTAATGCCCGGCCGCACCCGGTGCCGCATGTGGTAGTGGGGAACAAGGTCCTCATAAAGACGGCCAGCCGCCAGCATGCCGATGGCATGGCAGCGTGGGCCGACCAAAGACATGTCGCCTTTCAGCACGTTAATGAGCTGCGGCAGCTCATCGATATTCGTACGGCGGAGAACGGCGCCGATACGTGTTATCCGCGGATCGTTCTTCACCGTTTGTGCCACGCCGGTGGCGTCGCCCAGCTCGGTTCTCATCGAGCGAAATTTATAGACGCGGATTTTCCGGCCGTTCATGCCCCAGCGGACCTGCGAGAACAGGACCGGCCCCTTGCTGTCGAATTTCACCAGAACCGCAACGGTCAGCAGGACCGGGGCGAGTGCAACAAGGGCGATGGACGCCCCTGCAATGTCGATTGTTCTTTTGAGTGCGAACTGGCCGCGCTGGAACGCCGAGATATTACTTTCCAAAACGGAAGGTTGCGTTTCCGAAGCTTCAAAAGTGGCTGCCGTGGAATAGGGAGCGCCGTAAAAAACGGCATGCGATGAGCCTTTAGTACCCAGCATAATATAGAGCCCTGAAAAGTTATTCTGAAACAAGAAAATTAATTTATATGAACGATTAATAATTCATTTACCGTAAAAAGTCATCCGAAATGTAACCGTCTTTGCGCAAATGGCAATCTACGGTTAATGCGTCTGCACGCATATGTTGCGAGCCGAGCGCCATCGCCGCCCGTGGCTGCGGATCGGATGTCATCAAGCCTTTGGAAAGGGTGAGTGGCCAGCCGGCGGTGAGATCATCGATACCGCTCGCCGTCCCAGGAAATCGGTCTGCCGGTGACCTGAAAAGTGGTCAGTTCCCCATCAATATATCAAGCAGGGTCGTCTGCTTCGGCCCGGATGTGGTAGGTGCCTGACCGCCGATATCGGCTGGCGGTACGGGTCCGTTTCCGGCCGAGAAGCCGGGTTCCATGTCGCGTGAGGGAATGTTTGTTGGCGGCATGGGCGCACCCGGCTGACCGGCGTTTGGCGAAACGGGTGCCTCGGGATAGGCGCGGCTATTTGTGGAGCCTCCGCCAAGCGCATTGGAAATGATGTCGCCGATAGAGGAGGGTGTATTTTCAGGTGCCGGCTGCTGCATTTCCCCAAGGGATGGTACATTGCCAGCACCAAGTCCGAAGAGGGGCGACGGAGAGAGCCCGGAATGGGCGGCGGTCATGAAATCCTTCCAGGCCTTTGCCGGCAACCCGCCGCCGGTGACCTTTTTCATCGACGTGCCATCGTCATTGCCGAACCAGACGCCCGTGGTCAGGTTGCTTGTATAACCGACAAAAAGTGCGTCGCGGAAAGACTGCGTCGTGCCGGATTTTCCGGCCGCCTGCCAGCCTTGCAGACGTGCGGCCTTTCCGGTTCCCTCGGTGATGACGCGCGACAACATGCCATTCATGGTCGCGGCGATCTCTTCGCTCAGTACGCGCGGCGGATTGTCGTATTTGTTTTCGTAGAGCACCTTGCCGTCTGCGTCGGTGACGCGCTTGACGATATGCGGCGTTGCCTTGTAGCCGCCATTCATAAAGGGGGCGTAGGAGGCCGTCAGCTCCATCAGCGACACTTCCGAAGTGCCGAGCGCGATGGAAGCATTGTTCTGCAGCTCCGATTCGATGCCCATGCGATGCGCCACCTGGGTCACCCGATCGGGGCCGACTTCCATCACCAGCTGCGCGGCAATGGTGTTCAGCGAATTGGCGAGTGCCGTGGCAAGCGTGACTTCGCCACGATATTTCTTCTCGTAGTTTTCCGGTGTCCAGTTTCCGATGCGGACCGGGCCGTCATTGCGAATGGTGTAAGGTGTAAGCCCCGATTCGAGCGCGGCGACGTAAACGAAAGGCTTGAATGCCGAGCCGGGTTGCCGTTTCGCCTTGGCGGCGCGGTTGAACTGGCTTTCGGCATAATCCGCCCCGCCCACAACGGCCCGGATCGCGCCGGTACCATCGATGGAAACGAGAGCCGCCTGCGAGGCGCCCTGCTTCTTGCCATCGCCCTGCAGAACATGGCTCAACGCTTTTTCCGCGTCGCGTTCGAGATTGGGGTCGATGGTCGTGTCGACGACGATGTCCTGCTTGACGTCGCCAATCAGGCCGCGAACTTCCTCCAGCACCATATCGGCGGCATAATGCTCGGCGCCGGACCAGAAACGTTTGGCCTTGGTCGGCGGCTGCGACATGGCGGTCTTGATCTCGTCATCGGTGATGAAGCCGACATCGCGCATGGATTGCAGCACGACCTGCGCCCGCTGTTCCGCTGCCTGCGGGTCACGCGCCGGTGAAAGGCGCGAGGGTGCTTTGAGAAGCCCGGCAAGTGTTGCGGCTTCACCAAGATTAACGTCGCGTGCGGATTTGTTGAAGTAGCGCCGGGAGGCGGCTTCAACACCATAGGCGTTGGATCCGAAATAGACGCGATTGAGATACATCGCGAGAATCTGATCCTTGGTGTATTTATGCTCCAGCCAGAAGGACAAAAGCACTTCCTGAACCTTGCGCTCCAGCGTCCGGTCCGGCGAAAGGAAGATGTTCTTCGCCAGCTGCTGCGTCAGCGTTGAGCCGCCCTGCACGGTTCGCCCCGTCAGCACATTGGTGACGATAGCGCGCCCCAGACCAAGGGGATCGACCCCGAAATGCGAATAAAACCGGCGGTCCTCGATCGCCATCACCGCTTGCGGAATGTAAGGCGACATGTCTTCGAGCGCGAGGGCCTCGCCACCCGTGGTGCCGCGATTGGCGAGCACGCTACCGTTCACCGACACGATCTTCACATTCGGCGGACGTTCAGGAATCGACCAGCTGCTGGCGCTCGGCATGCGCGCGCCATAATAAAAGACCAGACCGGCAATGCCGATCCCACCCCAGATACCAAGCACGATGCACCAGTAAACCAGGGAACGGATCATGCCCGTCGGGCCACGGCCGGAACTGCGGCTGCGCTTTTCCCTTTTTTGTGGTTTGGCACGGCCGCTCGCGGCCTTTGATTTCTTGGCGGGCTGCTTTGCTGTTCCGCTGATGCGCTCGCTGGCATCGAGGCGCAGGTCATCGCCGGACTCGTGGAAATCCCCGAAGGAAGGTTCTACCCGTTCGCGTGATTTGCCCTTGCCTGCCATCCAGCCGAAATCGCTCCTTATTCGCGAAACCGCGCGCATCCCACCATGGATTTGAGGCTTCTATGCCTGCGCGATCCTTAATCCAGGATGAAGAGTTTAAATGCGGCAATTTAAGGCGGGGTTAAGTCCTGGATGGATCAAATCGGCGTCATTGGCAGACGTCGACCCATTCCGCTCCCGTCAGTTGCGCCATCATAACAGGCGAAATCCGCACCGCCGCATTGGTGGCGCCCGCTGCCGGAACTACCTCGTCATAGTTTTTAAGAGATATGTCGCAAAATACCGGAAGCGGCGCGGGCAGTCCGAAGGGGCAAACGCCGCCGATGGGATGGCTGGTCACGACAACCACCTCTTCCGGTCCCAGCATGCGCGGCTTGGCCCCGAAATGATCGCGGAATTTGCGGTTATCAAGCCGTTTCGTGCCGGCGGCGACAACGAGAAGAATGGTGTCACCCGCTTTCAGGCAGATCGTCTTGGCGATCTGGTCGGGATCGACACCATGTGCTTCCGCAGCCAATGCAACCGTCGCCGAACTCGCTTCGGTTTCGATCACGGCCACTTCGGGCGAATTCTCGGTGAAAAAGGCTCTGACGGATTCTATGGTCATGCGTATTTATTAGGCGGTAAGCGGAGAGGCTTCAAGATGCCACCAGATAGCTATGCATTTTGTGCAATGCTGCGCTGCGATGAAGCGTCTGTTTTTTAAGCTGGTATCCTGTATGTTCAAAACATCGAAGCGACGCACTCCTCCTCCCAGCGTCGCCCGATTGGACTGACAATACTCCTCCTCCCAATTGTCAGTCAGTTTCAAGAACCCGGCGCACCTCCTCCCGCGCCGGGTTTTTGCTGTTTAAGGCCTTGTTTCCTGCAGCTTTTGTTTCCCGGCGGTTCACAAAGATCGCCCGTCTTTTTCAAAGAAACTTGACTTTTCGCCCTTGCCAACCTAGGTGTTCGCCCATCGATATTTGTTTGACGACCAGAGCTTCGGTACCTTTTTGAGGTGCGCACGACGATCTTTCCTTCAAATTCGACCCAAGACCGCACTGCGCGCAGTGCAAATACAATTGCCAACGGAAGGAAATCGTTATGGCGACTGGTACAGTAAAGTGGTTCAACGCAACCAAGGGCTACGGCTTCATTCAGCCTGACGACGGTTCGCAGGACGTATTCGTGCACATCTCTGCAGTTGAGCGCGCCGGTCTGACCGCCCTCAACGACGGTCAGAAGCTCTCCTACGAGCTGATGCAGGATCGCCGCTCGGGCAAGATGTCCGCAGGCAACCTCGTCGCTGCCTGATTAAGCGATCTGGCCTACGGGTCATTGATACCAAATGAAAAGGCCGGATTTTTTCCGGCCTTTTCATTTGGCGCGACGTCCATCGACCGGCCGGTCTTGAAAAACGCGGATCGCATACCAATATAGGGTTCAACGGTGCTCCGGACAGGAACCGTCAGGCTGGCATGTTTAAAAGTGCCGCTGTTGTTGCGTTAACCAAAGATTAACCGAAGCAGCCGATCCTGATGGTGAAAGCAGCGTCGATATCATCGACGCGCTCAGGAACATCAGACCGTTTGAACGCTTTGACCACGGATGTACTGGCACTGACGAAAAAACGGATGGAAAGGTCGGGCTTGCCCGGCCTTTTTGTTTTTGGCGATCAAAAACCGAAAAGAAGAGAGGCGTCGGGCAACCGGCGCCTCCTTTCTTTTGACTACTTCGTTGCGAGCGCGTCGAGAATACGAACCCACGAGCGGATGCCCTTGTGGAAGGACTGCAGGTCGTATTTTTCATTCGGCGAATGAATGCGGTCATCGGTCAAGCCGAAGCCGACGAGCAGCGAATCCATGCCCAGCATCTTCTGGAAATCGCCGACGATCGGGATCGAGCCACCCATGCCGATCACAACGGCGGGCTTGGGCCACTCTTCCGAAAGCGCATTCTTGGCCTTCGTCAGGACAGGTGAATCATAGGAAAGCTGGATGGCCGGCGATGCGCCGTGCTCATGAAATTCCACCGAGCAATCCGCCGGGATTTTCGAGCGGACATAGGCCCGGAAGCTCTCGCGGATGGCTGCCGGGTTCTGTTCTCCAACAAGGCGGAAGGAAACCTTGGCAGACGCCTTGGCGGCAATCACAGTCTTGAAGCCGTCGCCGGTATAGCCGCCGATAATGCCGTTGACTTCGGCGGTCGGCCGCGCCCAGGTCTGCTCCAGCACGGAGCGGCCCTTTTCGCCCGAAGGAACAGAAAGCCCGACCTCACCGAGGAAGGCCTCCGCACTGCGGCCCAGCGTTTCCCAGGAAGCCTTGATATTGGCGGGCGTTTCCTCGACGCCGTCGTAAAAGCCGGCAAGTGTCACGCGGCCGGTCTCGTCATGCAGACCGGCGAGAATATCGGTCAGGATGTGAATGGGATTTGCGGCAGCACCACCGAAAAGCCCGGAATGCAGATCGCGGTCGGCTGCGGTGATGACGATCTCCTCGCCGACCAGGCCACGGAGGGCAGCAGCGATGGCGGGCGTATCGCGGTCCCACATGCCCGTGTCGCATACCAGCGCATAATCGGCCTTCAGCTCATCGGCATTGGCTTCGAGGAACGGCTTCAGCGACGGCGAGCCGGATTCTTCTTCGCCTTCGAAAAGAATGGTAACGCGCACCGGCAGGCCGCCATTGACCGCCTTGTAGGCCCGGCAGGCTTCCACGAAGGTCATCAGCTGGCCCTTGTCATCAGCCGTTCCACGCCCGGTGATCACCTGCCTGCCTGCGCCGATATCTTTTACCGCAGGCTCAAACGGATCGTTTTCCCAAAGATTGAGCGGATCGACCGGCTGCACATCGTAGTGGCCATAAAAAAGCACATGCGGTGCGTCTTTCGTGGCTGCATCGTGATGCGCCACCACCATCGGATGGCCGGCCGTGTCGCGAACGGAGGCTTCAAAGCCCAGTGAGGAAAGTGTCCTGACCAGCCATTCCGCCGCCTTGCGGCACTCCGCCTTGTAGGCGGGGTCCGTGGAAATAGAGGGGATGCGAACAAGTTCGAACAGCCGCTCGAGGCTGGAGGTAAGGTTGTCGTCGGCCGTGGAAAGAATGGGGGAAACGTCTGTCATCGCTGATCCTGTCATGTCTGTCGTGACCCGGCGATGGGACGAAATATCCGGGCATCGCGCATCGCGTGGGAACAAGGGGCTGACGTGTCGTTGAATCGGCAACCGCGCAGCCGCGCGAACGATAGAGCAGTTCAGGAAAACTGCGAAGCGGTTTTCCACCCGAAACCGCGCAGAAACAAAAACTTGAGACGCTTTCGGCAATGAAGGGCGCCATAGCGAAGACAGAGCGGTTTAGAAAGGCAAAAGCTATTTGGCCTTTTTTGCGCTCTCGATTGCCCGGCGCATATATTCCAGCAGCAGCTGCCTTTCGAAACGCCGGAAATCCTTGAGCAGCGTGTCCTCGGTGGCCTCGGAAGCGGCAATCGCATTCGCCTCCAGATCCCGGCCGCGTTGCGTCAATTCGATGATCTGCGCGCGGCGGTCGCTTGGATGGGATTTGCGCAGGATCAGCCCGTCACGCTCCATGCGCGCAAGCGTGTTGGCAAGGGTTGCCTGTTCGATGTCAATTCTATCGAGCAATTGCCGCTGCGTCAGGCCTTCCTCATGCCAAAGCTCGATGAGAATCGGGAATTGCCCGGGAGAGAAACCCAGCGCGGCGGCTCGCTTCTGGAGCGCCATGGTGAATTCCCTTGCCATTCTCGCAGCGAGATAGATCGCCGATTCGTCCCGGGAAAACCCCATTCGTCCGTCCGTAAACTTCGTAGCCGGCGCATTCCGCGCGATTTCGATAGTGCGATATATATCGCATGATATGTTTAAGCCAGCCCGGAAAATGGCACAAAATAAAACCGCCATGGCCGGGAGGGGTCGGCCATGGCGGTCGTATTGGAGGACAAAGGCCCGGAGAGGGGGAAAGGCCTTTGTCCGGTCTGATGCGGCGGGGGACGAGCCTACAATCAGACTACGGCGTGATCAGGCGCCGTCCTCTATGAAATGTGTCTGCAAATGCGGCTTTTCAAGGGAAAATCCATTACAAATCGGTAACGTTCAGGTGAATTTAACGGGCCTTTCCAGACGCTTCGCTTCAAGCGCTTTGCGGTGCGTTGTGCGAAGTTTCTATGGACGTCAAAACAGCCCCGCGCTATCCATATCGCCATGAAAAAAGGCGATCATCTCTTCCTCGTTGACGGTTCCGGTTTCATTTTCCGGGCGTTCCATGCCATTCCGCCGCTGAACCGCAAGTCGGACGGGCTGCCGGTCAACGCCGTTTCCGGCTTCTGCAACATGTTGTGGAAGCTGTTGAGGGATGCGCGCAATACCGATGTCGGCGTCACGCCCACGCATTTCGCCGTGATTTTTGACTATTCGTCGAAAACCTTCCGCAATGAGCTTTACGATCTCTACAAGGCCAACCGCACCGCGCCGCCGGAAGATCTGGTTCCGCAATTCGGCCTGATCCGTGAGGCAACACGCGCCTTCAATCTTCCCTGTATCGAGACGGAAGGCTTCGAGGCGGACGATATCATCGCCACCTACGCCCGACAGGCGGAGGCGATCGGCGCCGACGTCACCATCATTTCTTCCGACAAGGATCTGATGCAGCTCGTCACGGCCAATGTGCATATGTACGACGCCATGAAGGACAAGCAGATCGGCGTTCCCGATGTCGTCGAGAAGTGGGGCGTCGGCCCCGAAAAGATGATCGACCTGCAGGCGATGACCGGCGATTCCACCGACAATGTTCCGGGCATTCCCGGCATCGGCCCGAAGACGGCCGCGCAATTGCTGGAGGAATACGGCGATCTCGATACTCTTCTGGCGCGCGCAGATGAAATCAAGCAGCAGAAGCGCCGGGAAAATATCATCGCCAATGCGGAGCTTGCCCGCCTTTCCAGGCAGCTCGTGGCGCTCAGAACCGATGTACCTTTGGACCAGTCCCTTGAGGCGCTGGTGCTCGAACCGCAGAACGGCCCGAAACTCATCGCCTTCCTGAAGGCGATGGAGTTTACGACGCTGACGCGCCGGGTTGCAGAAGCGACCGAAACCGACGCTTCTGCCATCGACCCCGCCAATGTGCCGGTGCAATGGGGGCTGATGCGCATGGTCCCGATCTCGATGCGCCGGCCGCCGCCGTGACGTCTGGTGAAACGGCCGCTGATGCGAGTTCACAGGCTTCACCGGCAGCGCCTGCAAGGCAGGCGACAGGGGAGGGCAGCGCGCCTGCCGATCTCGCCACGGCACGGCAGACGGTTTTCGCCGCCGCCAAGATCGACACGGCCGCCTATGTGACGATCAGGGATATGGCGGAGCTGGACCGTTGGGTTGCGGCGGCCCGCGAAACGGGCGTCGTCGCCTTCGATACGGAAACGACCTCGCTCGACCCCATGCAGGCCGAGCTCGTCGGTTTTTCGCTGGCGATTGCCGATAATGGCAAGGATGCCTCGGGCACCGATATCCGCGCCGCCTATGTTCCCTTGACGCACAAGACCGGCTCGGGTGGCGATCTTTTCAGCGATGGCATCAAGCTCGCCGAAGGGCAGGTGCCGTTTAGTGAGGCGCTGGAGCGTCTGAAGAGCCTTCTTGAGGACCCGGCCGTTCTGAAAATCGCCCAGAACCTCAAATATGATTACCTGCTGATGAAACGCCACGGCGTCGTCATGCAGAGTTTCGACGATACCATGCTGATTTCCTATGTTCTGGAGGCCGGCAAGGCCACGCATGGCATGGATTCGCTGTCCGAACGCTGGCTCGGTCACAAGCCGATCGCCTATAAGGACGTGACGGGATCGGGCAGGTCGAGCGTCACCTTCGATTTCGTCGATATCGACAAGGCGACGGCTTACGCGGCGGAAGATGCGGATGTCACTTTGCGCCTCTGGATGGTGCTGAAGCCCCGGCTTGCCGCCGAGCGCCTGACCAAGGTCTATGAGCGGCTGGAACGCCCCCTCGTGCCGGTTCTGGCGCATATGGAGGAGCGCGGCATCACCGTGGACCGGCAGATCCTGTCGCGTCTCTCCGGCGAGCTGGCCCAGAAGGCGGCTGCCTTCGAAGAGGAAGTTTATCAGCTGGCGGGCGAGCGTTTCAATATCGGATCGCCAAAGCAGCTCGGCGATATCCTGTTTGGCCGGATGGGCCTGCCGGGCGGCTCGAAAACAAAGACCGGTCAATGGTCGACATCGGCGCAGGTGCTGGAAGATCTGGCGGCGGAAGGTGCCGAACTGCCGCGCAAGATCGTCGACTGGCGGCAGCTGACCAAGCTGAAATCGACCTATACGGATGCGCTGCCCGGCTATATTCACCCGGAGACGAAGCGGGTGCATACGTCCTACGCGCTTGCCTCCACCACGACGGGGCGCCTGTCATCTTCGGAGCCGAACCTCCAGAACATCCCGGTGCGCACCGCCGAAGGCCGCAAGATCCGCACGGCCTTCATCTCCACGCCCGGCCACAAGCTGCTGTCGGCCGATTACAGCCAGATCGAATTGCGCGTGCTTGCCCATGTCGCGGATATTCCCCAACTTCGCAACGCTTTTGAAAATGGCATCGACATTCATGCGATGACCGCATCGGAAATGTTCGGTGTGCCGGTGGAAGGCATGCCGTCGGAGGTGCGCCGCCGCGCCAAGGCCATCAACTTCGGCATCATCTATGGCATTTCCGCTTTCGGGCTGGCCAACCAGCTCAGCATTGCCCGCTCTGAAGCGGGGGAATATATCAAGAAATATTTCGAGCGCTTTCCCGGCATTCGCGACTACATGGAAGCGACCAAGGCTTTCGCCCGCGAGAACGGTTATGTCGAAACGATTTTCGGCCGCCGCGCCCATTATCCGGATATCCGCTCGTCCAACCCTTCCGTGAAGGCCTTCAACGAACGCGCGGCCATCAATGCGCCGATCCAGGGCTCCGCTGCCGATATCATCCGCCGCGCGATGGTCCGTATCGAGGCGGCGCTGGAGGCGGAGAAGCTTTCCGCCCGCATGCTGCTGCAGGTGCACGACGAACTCATCTTCGAGGTCGAGGAAGCGGAAATCGAAAAGACCCTGCCCGTTGTCGTCTCCGTGATGGAAAATGCGGCCATGCCGGCGATTTCCATGAGGGTGCCGTTGCAGGTGGATGCGCGCGCCGCCGACAACTGGGATGAGGCACACTGACAAGGCCGTGCGACCCCGTGAAATCGACCGGTCGATGTCATTGATCTGTTGCGTATCGGGATTAGGGGAAACCTCTCAAAAGGAGTTTCCCCATGCACGCCCCGCTCGTCTCGAAAGACCTTGAATATATTTCCGCTGCCAACCACGATCACCCGCCGCGCCATCTCGGCAGCCGTTTTAACGCCGAGCGCGAATTCCTGCCCGAGCCGGGTAACACGGTCGTCTGCCACCTCGTTGAAGGCTCGCAGACCGAGAGCGCGATCATCAGGACACGCCAGCGCTTTCTGGACATGCCCGAGGCATCGCTGCTCGCCTTCACGCCGGTTTCCAGCCTGCACATGACGGTGTTTCAGGGCATCATCGAGTTCCGGCGCATGGCGCCCTATTGGCCCGAGGAAATGCCGCTCGATACGCCGATCGACACGATGACGGAATATTATCGTGACCGTCTTTCGGCCTTTCCGGTTCTGCCGGGCTTCAACATGCAGGTGACGGGTCTTACACCGACGGGACTGGTGATGAAGGGGGCGACCGCTGAGGACGACCGGATCGTCGCTCTGTGGCGCGATGCATTTGCCGAGGCCTTCGGTTATCGCCATCCCGATCATGAAAGCTATGAGTTTCATATCACGCTGTCCTACATCACGCGCTGGTTTGATCCCGAGAGCCTGCCGCGGTGGCAGACAATGCTGGACGAGGAGCTGGAAAAACTGCGCGCAGCAGCGCCGATCATCGAGATGCGCCCGCCTGCTTTCTGTGAATTCATGGATATGAACCACTTCAAGGAACTCATCGTTTTTGATAGAAGTGAGACCTGATTTGCGTGCACCGCCAGCCTGCTCGTCGTCCCTGTTCCGCTGAATCGGAAAAAATGCGCGTCAGGGCTGGTCAAAGCCCGTTTGGGCATGTATAAGCGCGCCAAATTTCCGATATCGAGACACCCGACATTCGGCCTTTGGTTCTGGCCGGTTCCGTTGTTTCGCCGCTAAAGTGGAGTAACAAAAATGGCTGTACCAAAAAGAAAAACAAGCCCGTCCAAGCGTGGCATGCGCCGCTCGGCTGACGGTCTCAAGTCTGCAACCTATGTTGAAGACAAGAACTCCGGCGAACTGCGCCGTCCGCACCATATCGATTTGAAGACCGGTATGTATCGCGGCCGTCAGGTTCTGACGCCGAAGGAAAGCGCATAAGCGTTTCCGACATTGTATGTGCAAAAAACCGGCCCTCGTGGCCGGTTTTTTGTTTTCAGGACCGTTTGGCTGTCTTTTCCACTCACTTGGAAAATTCAGCCACTCCTCCTACACTCTGCTCGGGAGAGCAGTTTGGCGCGCGTTAGGGGGAGTTTCGGTGAAATATCGCTGGATTTTGTTGATGCTTCTCAGCCTCGGTCTCGGCTACGGCGCCGTGACGAAGGGTGGCGGCATCATCGCGGAAAGCTATTTCGGCGAAGTATCCGATCAGGGCCGCACCACCCTCAGGCTGGCCGTCTCTGCCCTCGGCGGGCTTTTGAGCCGTTACGAACCGCTGCCGGCTCTGATAGCCGATCACGACGACATAGAGGAGCTTGTCGCGCATCCGAAGGATGAGGCGCTGCGCCAGCGCGCCAATGTCTATCTCAAATCCATCAACACCCTCTTGGAATCCTCCGATATTTACATCATCACGCTGGACGGAGAGACGATCGCCGCCAGCAATTACGATGGACCGACGAGCTTCGTCGGCGAGAATTTCAGCTACCGACCCTATTTTCAGGATGCCGCAAAGGGCTTCAAGTCACGTTTCTTCGCGCTTGGCACGACCTCTCACAAACGTGGCTATTATTTCTCCGCCCCCATCCTTTTCAACGAGGAGATCAAGGGCGTCATCGTCTTCAAGGTCGATATTGAAGGCATAGAGGCATCCTTCGGTGATGGCGAGAACCGCATCCTCGTCTCCGATCCGGAAGGTATCATCTTCATGACGGGAACGCCGCAATGGCTTTATTCCGGCCTGATGCCGCTGACACCCGAAAGGCTTGCGCGCACGGAGGCATCCCGCCGTTACGCGAACGCCACCCTGAAGGAACTGCCGCTGAAAAACGGCAGTTTCGGCTCCCATCAATTGATGACGATCACCCAGGATGACGGTGAGAGGGAATATCTCGTCCTGTCGCAGCCGATGCCGGATGCGGGCTGGACCGTCAGCGTGCTGATGGATACGGGCTCGCTCAGAACACAGGTCAAGACGGCGATGATTGCGATCATCCTGTGCCTGTGTCTTGCCGCCGCCTTGATCGCGGCCATGCTGCAAAGACGGCGGCGTCTGCGTGAGCGACTGACCCACCAGGCGGAGGCGCAGGCGGAACTGGAACGTCGGGTGGAGGAGCGCACCGCCGATCTCGCGCGGGTGAATCAGGAGATCGAGCACGAAATCGCCGAGCGCCGTCAGACGGAGAAACAATTGCGCAGAATGCAGAACGATCTGGTGCAGGCGGGCAAGCTTGCGGCACTTGGCCAGATGTCGGCGGCGCTGTCACATGAATTCAACCAGCCGCTTGCCGCCGCCAAGAACTATGCCGAAAACGCCTCGCTTCTGGTGGAGCGGGGGCGGCTGGAAGAGGTGACGGAGAACCTCAGGCGTATTTCAGGCCTCATCGACCGCATGGCGTCCATCAGCAAGCACCTCAGGAATTTCGCCCGCAAGCCCAACGAAAAAATGGCTGCGGTCAGTCTGGATACCGTGCTTCGTGACACGCTCGAAATCGTCGGCGCGCGGCTGAAGGCCGCCGATGCGGTGCTGGATGTTGATCTCGGTCCGGTACCGCTTGCGGTGAAAGCCGGGCCGGTGCGGCTGCAGCAGGTGCTGGTCAACATCATCTCCAATGCCGCCGATGCGGTGGAAGGGCGCGAAGACCGCAGCATTGCTCTAAAGGCTGTGCTGAACGGTCAGACGGTGTCGATTTTCATCCGCGACCGTGGCCCCGGTGTACCTCCGGCAATTTCGGAGCGCATCTTCGATCCCTTCTTCACCACAAAAGGCGTGGGGCGTGGCCTCGGTCTCGGCCTTTCCATCACCTATAACATCATCAAGGACTTTGGCGGCCAGCTGCGTGTCAGAAACCATGAAGACGGCGGGGCGGAATTCGAGATCGAATTGCCGGCAGCCGCCTATCGTATGGAGGCGGCGGCGGAATGACCATGTCGCGGGTTCTGTTGATCGATGACGAGGAGGAGCTGCGCTTTTCCACCGCGCAGGCGCTGGAGCTTTCCGGTTTTGCGGTGACCATGCTGGCGAGTGCCGAACATGCGCTCGAACTCATCGGCTACAGCTTCGATGGCGTCGTGGTCAGCGATATCAGGATGCCCGGCATGGATGGCATGACGCTGCTGCAGAAGGTGCGGGAGCTCGATCCGGAAATACCTGTCATCCTGATGACGGGTCATGGCGATGTGCAGCTGGCTGTCAACGCCATGCGCAACGGCGCCTATGACTTCATCGAAAAGCCCTTCACTCCGCAATATCTCGCCGGCATCATCAAAAGGGCCAATGACCGGCGGGCGCTGGTGCTGGAAAACCGCCGCCTGAAGGCGGTGGCGGGCAAGCATGACGATCTAGAGACGCGCCTGCCCGGCCGAACCCAGATCATGGTCGATCTGCGTTACCGCATCCGCGCCATCGGTGCGACGGATGCCGATACCCTCATCGTCGGCGATACCGGTGCCGGCAAGGAGGTGGTGGCACGGGCGCTTCACGATATCAGCGCCAGAGCCAACCGGCCCTTCGTGGCGATCAATTGTGCGGCCCTGCCGCAAACGCTGATCGAAAGCGAGCTGTTCGGACATGAGGCAGGCGCTTTTCCGGGTGCGCTGCGCCCACGCTACGGCAAGTTCGAGCATGCCCGTGGCGGCACCATCCTGCTGGACGAGATCGGCTCCATGCCCTTCGAACTGCAGGGCCGGTTCCTGCGTGTGTTGCAGGAAAGGGTTATTACCCGTCTTGGCTCCAATGAAACCGTCGAACTCGATGTCCGCTTCATCGCCACCAGCAAGGTGGATCTGGAGCAGGAGGTCGCAGCCGGCCGTTTCCGTGCAGACCTTCTCTATCGCCTGAACGTGGCGACGCTTCTCGTGCCGTCCCTGTCACAACGCAGCGCCGACATACCGCTGCTCTTCCTGCATCTGGTGCGGGAGGCCGCCGCCCGCTACGGGCGGGAAGACATGGAGGTTCCGCAACATCTGCTTTCGGTGATTTCCCTGCGTGAGTGGCCGGGCAATGTGCGGGAATTGCGCAATGCCGCGGACCGCTTCGTGCTCGGTCTGGAAAGCGATGTTTCCGAAACGTCACTGCCGTTTTCGGACGATGGCAGGGCAGCACTTGCCGCAAAGGTCGCCGCGTATGAAAAGAGCCTGATTGCGCGCGCGATCGCCGTCCATGGCGGCAATCTGAAATCCGTCTATGAAAGCCTCGGTATCTCGCGCAAAACGCTCTACGAAAAAATGCAGAAATACGAACTGCACCGGCATATGACCGAGGTGTAATGGGTGGAAATCCACCCATGGATGAGGCTTCATGGGTGGAAATCCACCCATTGCCATCAGTGATAGCGATAAAACAGGGCCTCAGTGCAAGACCGCCATTGCTGAACGCTGATCCCGGATCGCAAATAGCTCACCCCGGCCGCCATAGAGGAGTATGCGCGGCTGAAGTGGCGAACATTTTCATCCGGGAGGAATCGATGAAAATACTGAAGACAGTTACCGGCCTTGCTGCCGCCGCTGCCGTTTCCCTTTTTGCGCTTTCCGCATCCGCTCAGAACTATCCCGAGCGCAACATCACCATGGTCGTGCCCTTTGCCGCCGGTGGCCCGACGGATACGGTTGCGCGTCTTGTCGCTGAATCCATGTCG
Source organism: Rhizobium oryzihabitans (assembly GCF_010669145.1). Lineage (NCBI taxonomy): Bacteria > Pseudomonadati > Pseudomonadota > Alphaproteobacteria > Hyphomicrobiales > Rhizobiaceae > Rhizobium > Rhizobium oryzihabitans. The sequence continues at coordinate 2,114,898 of NZ_CP048632.1, read as the reverse complement.
AAGGATCTCGGCCAGCAGATCATCGTTGAAAATGTCGGCGGCGCTGGCGGCACGCTGGGCGCCGGCCGCGTGGCGGCGGCGGATCCGGACGGCTACACCGTTCTCCTGCACCATATCGGCATGGCGACGAGCGCCACGCTCTATCGCAAGCTCGCTTACGATACGCTGAACGCATTCGAATATGTCGGTCTCGTCACGGAAGTGCCGATGACCATCCTGTCGCGCAAGAACCTCGAGACCAAGGATCTCAAGGGTCTGATTGAATATGCCAAGGCAAACAAGGACAAGGTCACCGTCGCCAATGCCGGCATCGGCGCCGCCTCGCACCTTTGCGGCATGCTGTTCATGAGCGCGATCGAGACACCGCTCGTCACCGTTCCCTATAAGGGCACCGGTCCGGCCATGACGGATCTGCTCGGTGGCCAGGTCGATATCATGTGCGACCAGACCACCAACACGACCAAGCAGATCCAGGGCGGAACCGTGAAAGCTTATGCCGTCACTTCGGCCAAGCGGCTCGATGTGTTGCCGAACGTACCCACGGTCGCCGAAGAGGGCCTGCCAAAGCTCGAGGTGGGTATCTGGCACGGTATCTACACGCCGAAGGGCACGCCTGCCGAAATCAATGAAAAGCTCTCCAAGTCGCTGCAGATCGCGCTGAAGGACAAGAACGTCGCGGCCCGCTTTGCCGAACTTGGCACCACGCCTTCCTCTGAAAGCGATGCGACGCCCGCCGCTCTGAAAGCCAAGCTTGAAAGCGAAATCGCGCGCTGGAAGCCGGTTATCGAGTCCGCTGGCCAATATGCCGACTGATGGTCAAGGAATGGCCGGCGGCACTCTGCCGCCGGCTTTTTGCCATCGATTTAAAGCGCGGATCGGTGTGTCACCGGCCGCAGTGGAGGGGCATCTTTCATGAAGTCGTTTTTCATTGACCCTGCCGAAGCAGCCTGCGGGGCAATTTTCATCGGTCTCGGCGTTTTTTTCGCCCTGCAGTCTTACGGGCTGGAGATCGGGACCGCCTTTCGCATGGGGCCGGGTTATTTTCCGCTTGTTCTGGCAATCGTGCTGATCCTGCTTGGCGGCGTCATCTTCCTGCGATCCACGCGCGTTCAGGGCGACGCCATCGGTGGCATCGCCTGGCGGGGGATCTTTTTCATCCTGCCCGCGCCGATCTTTTTCGGCTTCACGGTTCGCGGGCTCGGTTTCGTTCCGGCGCTGTTTTTCAGCGCGCTTATCGCGGCCTTTGCCTCGCACAAGATGAGCCCGGTCATGGCGGTCCTGCTCTCCGCAGCCATCACTGTCTTTTCAGTGGCGGTTTTCGAATATGGTCTCGGTCTACCGTTCCAGCAGTTCGGTCCCTGGCTTAAATTTTGAGGTCTTGCGATGGATTTGTTCAATAATCTCGCACTCGGTTTTGCCACGGCATCGTCCCTGGAAAACCTGTTCTTCTGCCTGATCGGCGTGCTGCTCGGGACATTGATTGGCGTGCTGCCGGGCATCGGCGCAACGGCGACCATCGCCATGCTCTTGCCGATTACCTTTCAGCTTGAGCCCGTCTCGTCGCTCATCATGCTCGCCGGCATTTATTACGGCGCGCAATATGGCGGCTCCACCACGGCGATCCTGATCAACATGCCGGGTGAATCCTCTTCTGCCGTCACCGCTATCGACGGTTACCAGATGGCCCGCAAGGGCAAGGCAGGAGCAGCACTTGCGATTGCGGCCATCGGCTCGTTTTTCGCCGGTACGGTTTCCACCTTCCTCGTGGCGATCTTTGCGCCGCCTTTGACGGCGATTGCGCTTGAATTCGGCGCGGCGGAATATTTCTCGCTGATGGTCGTCGGCCTCGTCTCCTCCATCGCGCTTGCCCACGGCTCCATCGTCAAGGCGCTTGCCATGGTGGTGCTCGGCCTGCTGCTCGGCCTGGTCGGCACGGATATCTATAGCGGCACACCCCGCTTCACCCTCGGTATCCGTGAATATGCCGATGGCCTGAACTTCGTGGCGGTGGCCGTCGGCGTATTCGGCATCGCCGAAATCCTGCGTAACCTCGAAAATGAGCGCACGCGCTCGGTGCTGATCGCCAAGGTCAGCGGCCTGATGCCGACGAAAGAGGATTTCAAGGCGATGATCGGGCCGGTACTGCGCGGCACGGCCATTGGTTCGGCGCTGGGCATCCTGCCGGGCGGCGGGGCAATTCTTGCTGCCTTCGCATCCTACACCGTGGAAAAACGCGTCTCCAAGAACCCGGAAGAATTCGGGCACGGCGCGGTTGCCGGTGTTGCCGGTCCGGAATCCGCCAACAATGCGGGTGCACAGACCTCCTTCATCCCGCTTCTGACGCTCGGCATTCCGGCCAACCCGGTCATGGCGCTGATGATCGGTGCGATGATCATTCAGGGCATCGTGCCGGGTCCGAACGTTGCAACCGAGCAGCCGGCGCTGTTCTGGGGCATCATCGCCTCCATGTGGATCGGCAATCTGATGCTCGTCATCCTCAACCTGCCGCTCATCGGTCTGTGGGTGAAGCTGCTGACGGTGCCCTATTACGTGCTTTTCCCCATCATCATGGCCTTCTGTGCCATAGGGGTCTACAGCGTCAATTCCAACGTCTATGATCTCTATGCCGTCGCCTTCTTCGGCTTCATCGGATACGTGCTGGTCAAATTGCGCTGCGAGCCGGCGCCTCTGTTGCTGGGCTTTGTTCTCGGTCCGCTGCTGGAGGAAAACCTGCGGCGCGCCATGATCCTGTCGCGTGGCGATCCAATGACTTTCGTCACCCGACCGATCAGCGCCACGCTGCTCTTCATTGCTCTGGCCGTACTGATCGTCGTCTTCCTGCCAAGCGTGAAGAAGAAACGCGAAGAGGTCTTCGTCGAAGAGGACTGAGAAAAATCAAGAAAAATTCAGACGCCGGTGATGGAAACGTCGCCGGCGTTTTTCGTTGAATGGATCATCGTGACGAATCCGCTTCACGAAAGCGGCGTATGGTTGACTTGGGAGCTTTTAGGGCCAAGGAAGGGCGGGAAAGAGAGGTCGATATGACGTCGGAAACCGAAAAACGGATCATCGCGCTTGAGGAAACGATCGCGCATCAGGCGAAGGCCATTGAGGAACTGTCCGATCAGCTGGCGGAACAGTGGAAGGTGGTGGAACAGACCCGCGCCAAGCTCGACCGCCTGACGGAAAGGTTCTTGAGCCTTGAGGAGCAATCGCTGGAAGCGCCATCCATCACCAGGCCGCCGCATTACTGACAGGGAAGACCCGATGAAAAAAGACACAGATGCACTTTCCACCGAAATCGTGGATTTCTGGAAGAAGGCCGGACCGGACAAATGGTTCGACAAGGACGCTGCCTTCGATAGCCACTTCCATGACCGCTTCCGCGATGCCCATTTCGCTGCCGCAAGGCGCGAACTGGATGACTGGCTGGAGAGCGCGGAAAGCAGCCTCGCGCTGATGCTTCTGCTGGATCAGTTCCCGCGCAACTGCTTTCGCGACACAGCGCATATGTATGCGACCGATCCGCTGGCACGGCTCTTCGCCGATGAGGCGATCCGCCGTGGCCATGATCAGGCGGTGGGTGAGGATTTGCGCGTTTTCTTCTATCTACCCTTTTCGCATGCGGAAGACCTCAGGGATCAAGAGCGTGCCTGCACCCTCAACCAGCCGCTTGGCGGGCTTTATCTCCACCATGCCGAAGAGCACCGCGATATCGTCAAGCGCTTCGGCCGTTTTCCCCATCGCAACGACATATTGCTGCGGGAAACGACGCCGGAGGAACGGCAATATCTTGAAGAGGGCGGTTTTTCCGGCTGATCTCCAAACAAAAAAACGCCGCCTGTCCAGAAAGACGGCGGCGTTTTCACAATGCGTAATGGCGGCGATCAGCCGTCGAAGAATTCCTTCATCCGGGCAAAGAAGCCGGTCGATTCCGGATTGTTCTCCTTGGAGGAGAGCTGCTCGAACTCCTGCAACAGCTCACGTTGACGCTTGCTGAGCTTCTGCGGCGTTTCGATCTGAATCTGGATATAAAGGTCGCCCGTCTGCGCCGAACGCAGCACCGGCATGCCCTTGCCCTTCAGGCGGAACTGCTTGCCCGGCTGGGTACCTTCCGGAACCGTGACGCGCGACTTCGTGCCGTCGAGCGTGGTCACATCGAAGGTGCCGCCGAGTGCCGCCGTCGTCATGGAGATCGGCACGGTGCAATAAAGATCAGCACCGTCACGCTGGAAGAACTCATGCGGACGCACGGACAGGAAGATGTAAAGATCGCCCGCCGGACCACCACGCATGCCGGCTTCGCCTTCGCCCTGCAGGCGAATGCGGGTGCCGTCCTCGATGCCCGAGGGAATGTTGACGGAGAGCGAACGCTCTTCCGTCACACGACCCTGACCGTGGCACTTGCCGCAGGGATCGGAAATCGTCTGGCCGCGACCATGGCAGGTCGGGCAGGTGCGCTCCACCGAGAAGAAACCCTGCGCGGCGCGCACGCGGCCGGAACCCTGACAGGTGGCGCAGGTCTTGGGTTGCGTGCCGGGTTTTGCGCCCGAGCCGGAACAGACGTCGCAGGTGATCGAGGTCGGAACCCTGATCTGCGCTGTCTTGCCGGTGAAGGCCTCTTCCAGCGTGATTTCCATGTTGTAGCGAAGGTCGGCACCGCGTTCACGCCCGCCCGAAGAGCGGCGTGCGCGTCCGCCGCCCATCATCTCGCCGAAGATGTCCTCGAAGATATCGGAGAAGCCGCCATTAGCGAAACCGCCGCCGCCAAAGCCACCACCGCCGCCGCCCATGCCGCCGTTTTCAAACGCGGCGTGGCCGAAACGGTCATAGGCCGCGCGCTTCTGCGGGTCCTTCAGCGTTTCATAGGCTTCGTTGATTTCTTTGAATTTCCGTTCGGAATCGGCATCATCAGGGTTTTTGTCCGGATGGTATTTCATCGCGAGTTTGCGGAAGGCGCTTTTCAGCTCTTTTTCGTCCGCGGTCTTGCTGACGCCAAGTGTTTCGTAAAAGTCTGCTTTCGCCATTAAGATAACAAGCCCCGCAAATGGATTTCCGGCTGCACGTCGGCAGCCGGATGTCTTGCATATATAAAGAAGAGACCGGAAGTCACGCGATTACGCGGACTTCTTGTCGTCCTTGATTTCCTCATAGTCGGCGTCAACGACGTCGTCCTTGCCGCCTTCTGCGGAAGCGTCGCCGGCCTCGGCCTGCTGCGCTTCGTAGATGGCCTGACCGAGCTTCATGGAAACTTCCATGAGGGTCTGGGTCTTCGCCTGAATGTCGTCTGCATCCGGTTCGGAAGCTTCAACGGCGGTCTTCAGGCTGGCAATGGCGTCTTCGATGGCCTTGCGGTCCGTCTCGGAAACCTTGTCGCCATATTCCTTCACCGACTTCTCGGTGGAGTGAATGAGGCTTTCGGCCTGGTTCTTCGCCTCGACACCGGCGCGACGCTTCTTGTCGGCCTCGGCATTGGCTTCGGCGTCCTTGACCATCTTTTCGATGTCGGCATCTGAAAGACCACCGGAGGCCTGGATGCGGATCTGCTGCTCCTTGCCGGTGCCCTTGTCCTTGGCCGAAACCTGCACGATGCCGTTGGCATCGATATCGAAGGTGACTTCGATCTGCGGAACACCGCGCGGCGACGGCGGCAGGCCGACGAGGTCGAACTGGCCGAGCAGCTTGTTGTCCTGCGCCATTTCGCGCTCGCCCTGCGAAACGCGGATGGTCACGGCCGACTGGTTGTCTTCGGCGGTCGAGAAGGTCTGGCTCTTCTTGGTCGGGATCGTCGTGTTGCGATCGATCAGACGGGTGAAGACGCCACCCAGTGTTTCGATGCCGAGCGACAGCGGGGTCACGTCGAGCAGCAGAACGTCCTTGACGTCGCCCTGCAGAACGCCAGCCTGAATGGCGGCGCCCATGGCAACCACTTCGTCAGGGTTCACGCCCTTGTGCGGCTCCTTGCCGAACAGCTGCTTAACGACTTCCTGTACCTTCGGCATGCGGCTCATGCCACCGACGAGAACAACTTCATCGATCTCGGCAGCGGTAACGCCGGCATCCTTGAGGGCTGCCTTGCAGGGAGCGACGGTGCGCTGCACCAGATCGTCCACCAGGCTTTCGAACTTGGCGCGGGTCAGCTTCAGCGTCAGGTGCTTCGGACCGGAAGCGTCCGCCGTGATGAACGGCAGGTTGATTTCGGTCTGCTGCGAGGACGAAAGTTCGATCTTCGCCTTTTCGGCAGCTTCCTTGAGGCGCTGCAGGGCGAGCTTGTCGTTCTTCAGGTCGATGCCCTGATCCTTCTTGAACTCGCCGGCCAGATATTCGACCAGACGCATGTCGAAGTCTTCACCGCCAAGGAAGGTATCACCATTGGTGGACTTCACTTCGAAGACGCCGTCGCCGATTTCCAGAACGGAAATATCGAAGGTACCGCCGCCAAGGTCGTAAACGGCGATGGTCTTGCCGTCCTTCTTGTCTAGGCCGTAAGCGAGGGCTGCCGCGGTCGGCTCGTTGATGATGCGCAGAACATCCAGACCGGCAATGCGGCCGGCATCCTTGGTTGCCTGACGCTGGGCGTCGTTGAAGTAGGCCGGAACGGTGATGACGGCCTTCTCGACCTTTTCACCGAGATAGGATTCAGCAGTTTCCTTCATCTTCTGAAGGATCATCGCGGAAATCTGCGAAGGGGAATAATTCTTGTCCTGCGCCTTCACCCATGCGTCGCCATTGTCGCCCTTGACGATTTCAAAGGGGACGAGGGCCTTGTCCTTTTCAACGGTCGGGTCTTCGTAACGGCGGCCGATGAGGCGCTTGACCGCAAACAGGGTGTTGGTCGGGTTGGTGACCGCCTGGCGCTTGGCCGGCTGGCCGACAAGGCGTTCGCCATCGTCGGAAAATGCCACCATGGACGGCGTGGTGCGCGCGCCTTCCGCGTTTTCAATGACTTTCGTGTCCTTGCCGTCCATCACTGCGACGCAGGAATTGGTCGTGCCAAGGTCGATACCGATTACTTTTGCCATGCTCTTCTCTCCTTGAAGCGAGCTGTCGGAACCCCGTGAGGCATTCCATGGACAGCTCCTTGACTTGGATTTGCAGTATTCGCTGCAGTTATGCGGCGTATATAAGGAGCGATTTTTCCTGCTGCAAGGCGCAAGAGCGGGCGAACCGCAGCAAAAAAGCGGATGAATCCCTTTCTTTGCAGAAGCATAGCCATCAACGCTTGCGGAAGCGGCAAAACGCGACTTTGGCGGTATGCCGTGCCGTCGTTCTGTGCCGCCGGGTTGAGCGCTGGCGAATCTTGGTTCTGGCGCTGATGGAGATGGCGTGAAATGGCGGACGGGCAACGACGTCCACCCCATAACCCTCTAAAATCGTTTTCACTGGACCGGCGCACTACCGCGAATCTTGTACATGCTTGATCAGTGCTCGCATCTTTGGTGCCATGTTGCGACGCTGGGGAAAGTACACGAAAAAGCCGGGAAAGGGCGGCAGGAAGTCTTCGAGCAGGGGGACGAGTTTCCCGTTTTCCACAAATGGCAGAAAGGTTTCCTCCAACGCAAAGGTGATCCCGCCCCCGGCAAGTGCGGCGCGCAGCATCAGACGCAGATCATTGGTGGTAATCTGTGGCTCGACAGCCACGTCGAAGGGCACGCCGTTCTCCTCGAACTCCCAGCGGTAGGGCGCGACGTTCGGTGCCGGGCGCCAGCCGATGCACCGATGATGGACCAGATCACGTGGATGCGCCGGTGCGCCGTGGGCAGCGAGATATGCGGGGGATGCGACGACCATTTCCCTTTGTTCGCGAGTGAGGGGGATCGCGATCATGTCCTGCTCGATCACCTCGCCCAGCCTGATGCCTGCATCGTAACCGGCGGCAACGATGTCGAACTCTTCGTCCGTGACAGTGACGTCGATGGTCACGCCGGGATAGGCCGCTGCGAACGAAGCGATGAACGGACCTGACAAAAACGTCTCTGCGATTGAGGTTGCTGCAATCCTGAGGAGACCACGTGGTGCGTTTTCCGTCGCTATATCCTCAAGCGCCGTGCCGAGATCGCAGAGCGGTCGCGATACGGCTTCAAAAAGCTGCTCGCCCGCTTCCGTCAAGCGCACGGAACGCGTGGTGCGCATCACCAATGCCGTTCCCAAAGCATCCTCAAGCCGTCGCATCCCCTGGCTGACGGCCGACCGCGTCACACCGAGACGATCAGCGGCAGCGCGGAAATTGTGCTCCTCCGCGACAGCGAGGAAGAGCGGCAGGAGATTGAGGTCGATCTTCATTGTCAAGCCTGGCTAACCATCCAGTAAAGCAGTCGATAGCTACCGGAACCGTCGGTAATCGTCCATCTTCTTTGCAGGAAAAACGGCATGAAAGATCATCGTCGCCGGCGCCCCCATCGAAACGCTGCCGGTTGAGCCGACGAGGGGCGGTCCACTGCGCCACCGACGCGCCGCTGAAAGTGGTCACCACGAAATCACCACCCGGCCGAGCGCATCGGGCAATTGATGCCCGGCCGAGAAGCCGATCCGCAGCAACCTTAACAGAACGGAGTCATCCCATGAGTTTTGTGTCACTTGCCGAAAGCACCATAACGGGTGCGCGCAGTCTGATGATTGCCCTTGCCCTGACGGCTATCACTGTACCGGCACAGGCCAGCACCACCACGGCACCAGCCGCGGAAACCCAAACCCGAAACGAAGCCGCCGTTCGCGACGCCTTTGATGGATGGGCGGCCGGACGCGGCAATGTCTTCGATCTGTTGGCACCCAACGTCCGCTGGACGATCCATGGTTCCGGCCCGGTCGCCGACACCTACAACGGAGTCGAGGATTTCCTGCAACGGGGCTCCGTCCCCCTTGTCAGCCGTCTAGCAGGCCCGCTGAAACCGCAAGTGCATCATATTTGGGCCGTCGGGGACAGGGTCATCATTCGCTTCGACGCCTCGGCCACCACGACGTCGGGAGCACCCTATCGCAACCAGTTTGTCTGGATATTTCGGATGGAGGGCGGCTCGGTCGTTGAGGCCGAGGCCTTCCTGGACCTCGTCGCCTATCAGCAGGTCGTCGACAACAACGAGCCGCGCCAGCCCTAAGCCGTCATGGCCCACCGAGGACGGCCGTAACGGCGGTCGTCCTCTTAACTGTCACCACCAACATATGAAACGAGGAGTTCGACCATGCGCAGCTTTGCAGCCCTTATCGCAGCAACGCTTCTGGCCCAACCCGCGATAGCCGAGGAAAAAGAATTGCAGGCCAACCACCCCTATGTCGGCCTCTGGGTCACTGAGGACAACCGTATCCGACACGAGCTTCTCCCCAATGGCCGCTACGTCGAAGCGCGTGGGACACGCGAGCGCGCCTATGAAGGACGCTACGAAGTTACTGGCACGCACATCGAATATTGGGACGACACCGGCTTTACCGCGGATGGCGATTTCATCGGCGACGTCCTGCATCACGCCGGCATGATCTTATATCGTCAATGAGGAGAGGCGGCACGCCTCTGGCGTGACGAGGGTTCGGTCCATTGTCTCGCGGCTGGCGTGAAATGGCGGGCCGCGACCGATAGTGATGATCACTACGCTTACGCTATAGCCCTACAAAATGACGCCTGAAAGTGGTTTGAGCGTAAGCGCTGTTCCGGCGGCACCTTTCGCGCGTGGTCGTGAGCGACGATGTTCGGAGCCTTTGAGGGCTTCGACACATGACGATTTCAGAGTTTACGCTTAAATCCAGCGATCCTGAGCCCGCGCGGCGGTTCGAGGTTTTCACGGGTTCCGGCCGGAGGCGCGAATGGTTGCCGGAGGAGAAGGCTCGGATCGTGGCGGAAAGCTACGATGCCGGCGAGACCGTGAGCGCAGTGGCCCGGCGATATGCATTGTCCCCGCAGCAGTTGTTCGCCTGGCGTCGGGCCGCGCGTCAGCCATTGGCGGGAGCGCCGGCACCGGAGCCATTGTTTGTTCCGGCGGTGATTGCGGCGCCGGAGCCTGAACCGTCGGGGAAGCGCGCGAGATCGACGCGGAAGCGGAAGGCCGCGCCAGACGCCGGCGTGATCGAGCTGGAGATCGACGGCGTTGCGATGCGGGTCGGCCGTGGCGCCGACGCCAGGACGGTTGCGACGGTGATCCGTGCGTTGAAGGCAACGTCGTGATCGGGCCGACTGGCGCCGTCAAGGTCATGGTGGCGACAAAGCCGGTGGACTTCCGCAAAGGCGCGGAGGGGCTGGCCGCGCTGGTGCGCGAGACGATGGGCGCCGATCCGTTCAGCGGTGCGGTCTATGTCTTCCGTGCCAAGCGCACGGACCGGATCAAGCTGATCTTCTGGGACGGCACCGGCGTCTGCCTCTATGCGAACGATCTGCATTCATACTGCATCTCTCTTTCGCACTCAGTTGAAGGTTTTGGCTTGGCTGGCATTTTCCTTATGAGCGGCGAGGCGATCGACGAGCTGGTTCCATCGACTGGATTGCTTTTGCGGTAAATCTGTCTTCGGAAGCTCGTACAGGTAGTAGTGTCCGTTGTAGGCATGGCTGGTGACGAGGCCATGTTCAGCCCATCTGGCGAGGGTATGCTCATGGATATTGAGGTGTGCAGCCGCCTCCTTCTTTGTCAACATCCCACGATCCCGGAGCCGGTCATAGCGTGATCTCAGCTTGTATTCGCGAACAAGATAGGTGACGCGTTTGGTTGTGAAGCGGGCGTTGCGCTGGTCACGGCGCGTCACCGAGCCCGGACGGTATCCCTGATTGTTGAGAATGTCGGCGATCTCGGAAAAAATATGATCGTCGAGGAGCTTATCGATCAGTGCAATGATGTCGGGGTTCGTCTTGACCTGCTGGCTGGGCGATTTTGGGCTGATGGTGACGAGTGTCTGGGTTTTGCCGCCTTTGAAGCGAATATGAGCCTTGGTTGTGCCTCTCTTCGGTAGTTTGAGGAGGGTGACGTCCTCAATGATGTGGGCAAGCAAGCGCTTTCGTTCGCGGTTCGGGGTCTCTGGGTTGGTCCAGAGTTTTTTGAAGTCCGCCGTCATTGCGACCAACCGCTCGTAGACGGCCTTATCGAGGATGAATTGATCGTGCTCCCAGCCGCGCTCGCGCTCTTCGCGGGCATTAGCCAAGATGCGGAGCTTCTCGTTCCATTCGCCTTCGAGCGTGTCGGCGACGAGGCGGTTATTGGGATCGACGAGCATGAAACGGCGCTGGGCGAGATCGGCTTCCGTTTGCGCGCGCTCGATTGCGCGACAGCGCAGCCGGTCCGCCTCTTCATGTCGCGCTTCGATCTCTTTGCGGACTTCAATCGCCAGTTCGATGGCTGCCGGCGTCATCTGCTCGGCGATCAGCATGCCGATGGCTTCGTCAACAGGAGGTGCAGCGATCGCCTGGCAGAGGGGTTCACCGCGATTGGTACGGGCGCGATCACAAACGTACCAGGCTTCCTGCCGACCGCGTCGGGCAGCGTAGCGCATGTGAAAATGCCTGCCGCATTGCCCACACACGGCGCGCCCCTGCAGCAGCGCCGGGCCTTCCCGCGGAGGTGATGCGACCGCCGCGTTCCATTTATGGCAGATGTTCGACTTCAGAATCCTCAGGTTCTCCTGATGTTGCTCCCAACTGATGTAGCCGGGATGGGCATCTGGAATGCATGCTGTCCAATCGTCACTACCTTGTTTGCGCACGAGCTTTTTGCCATCGATGGTTCGTCGATAGCGACGGCGGCCATAGGCATAGGCTCCGGCGTAACGTGGATTGTGCAGCACGCGCATCGCCGTCGAAGGCGTCAGTGGCCGGAAAACCGTCTGGCTGTCGTGCAAGCGAGAGGGAAAGAGAATGCCTTCCTGCCGAAAGGCCTTGACGGTCTGGGAGGCGGATCCGACGCGAGAGAACGTCTCGAAGAAATGGGCGATCGTCTCTCTGACTTGCATGTCCGGATCAAGCGTTACATTGCCGGAGTGGTCATAGACCAGCCCGGTTGGCAGCGGGCAACGGAACTCGCCACGCCGGGCCTTATTGAGGATGCCGCCGCGCAGCCGCGCCTTGATCACATGCAGTTCGGCCTCACTCATTGTTCCCTTCAAGCCGAGCAGGAGCCGGTCGTTGAAACTTGCCGGGTCATAGACACCGTCCTCGTCGAGGATCAGGGTGTCAGCAAGGGCGCAGATCTCGAGTAGACGCTGCCAGTCGGCATTGTTGCGCGCCAGACGGGAGACCTCCAGGCCCATGACGATCCCGGCATGTCCCATGCCGACATCGCTGACCAGCCGCTGAAATCCCTCACGCCAGACCGCCGATGCGCCGGATTCACCTTGATCGCTATCGATGACGATAATCTGCTCCTCGCGCCAACCAAGGGCGATAGCGCGCCCGCGAAGCGCATATTGCCGCATGGCGCTCTCGGTATTGTCGATGACTTGCCGCATCGAAGATTGGCGGATGTAGAGGTAGGCGCTGCGTTCGAGGTGATGAGGCTGGACTTTGAGATGTACATTCATCGTGATCTCCGATCGTTGATGCTCATGGCGATTGTCGCAAGGACGTGAACGACGGCGCTGTGTCCGCGGTGCAGCGGCCAAGCAATTGACGATGGGTAATTCTGCTCTCGCGGGGTGCTTGCTGTTGCGGTCAGCGTCTGAGCCCATCCCCACATGCCCCGGCGCAAAAAGAGCATCAGGCCACTACGGGCCATAAGTGGCAGCGCTGCGCCGAGAGCAGCCTTGCGCAAGACCTCGTACTGGGACGCGATGGTCGACGGTAGGATCGGGCATGCCGCCGTCGCGGCAAGGTTTACCTGCCGCTTTTTTTTAGAACCCGCTCGATCGATCTGGGATGAAGCTCGATATCGAGTTCCTGGCGGAGCAGCTTGGCAAGTTCCCGGGCGCGAACGGGTTCTCCTGGAGCGAGCTGCGCCCGCAGAAATGCCACGACCTTGTCGTCGATCTTGTGGGGACCGCGGGGCCCCGGCTTTGTCGGCACTAGTCCGGCAATCCCGGCCATATCGAAGTTCACCTTGGCCTGGTAGTAGGTCGGCCTGGAAACACCGTACTCGTCGGAGGCCTCCGTCACCGACACCTTGTCGATGGAGACGCGCCGCAGCATCTCGTATTTGACCTGCACGGCGTCGTGCGGATCGAAGAACTCGCTGCCCCGGAACTTTGGATCGCGCACCTTCTCGGGGGTGGGATTGAACGTGCCCTCTTCGATGAGGACATCCGTCTTTGTGCGCTTGCTGTCGTACTTCGCAGACATCGATGGCTCCGAGGACATGAAGCGGCGTTATCGTAATGCTAATTATGACGCATTTTACTGCCTCGTCAAGGCAACCCTCATGATTTAGCATTAGATAAGCCCTGTAATTGCGGGATAAATTCCACGAAAATAAGACCCATGCGGCATAATCAGCTTTACAGATGCGGCATATTTATCTTTACAGCTCTGCCCATCATCGTGTTCTGGAAAGGCGCTCTACCAGGGCGGCCAATTCCATTAAGTCGGCGACCCGCAAGAGCGACCGTCCGTTACCCATGACAACTTCAGGATCTGGGCTCATAAGGTCAGTCCATTGCGGGGGAACGGACCAAACGGTGGCATCCTCGGTCTGCAACAGCAAACGTTTGCCCTGCGAGTTAGCTCGCTCGCCGACGCAAGGAAGCTGTTGTCCAAAAAGGGGATGAAACGGGTGCATGACCCGCACTAACTGCTGACCTGCGCTGGTCGGGGCTGCATTCTCAGATGAGGTACAAGCGGCTGGAGGATGGCGAGTTCCGCTGGCCGAAGGTGCAGGACGGGATCATGCGGCTGACCGCCGCGCAGCTGTCGGCGCTGCTCGAAGGTCTCGACTGGCGACGGGTCCATGAAGCCCGCCCGACGCGCGTTCCGGCGCAGGCGGGTTGATCCGCGACCAAGTGAATCAGCCCGGATTCCACGGTCGCCCGGTGCCGGCGAATATGGTCTGATCCGCTCATGGCGATGACGGCGGACCAGCTTCCCGACGATCCGGATGCGCTGAAGGCGATGGTCCTGGCGCGCGACGTCGAGAATGCGCGGCTGATCCAGATCATCAGGGAACTGCAGCGTCACCGCTTCGGCCGGCGCGCCGAGACGCTGCCGGAAGACCAGTTGCTGCTGGGCCTCGAAGAGGCCGAGCAGATCGAGGCCGCCGGCGAGGAAGAGGCCGAACGTGTCGACCCGCGCGAACGCAATGAGCGCGCCACAAAGCGGCGAGCCAACCGTGGCGCGCTGCCGGCGCATCTGCCTCGCATCGAAACGATCGTCGACATCGACAATCACGTCTGTCCGTGCTGTCGCAATGGCCTGCACCGGATCGGCGAGGATGTGAGCGAGCGGCTCGACATCGTTCCGGCGCAGCTGCGCGTGATCGTGGTGCGCCGGCCCAAATACGCCTGCCGCGCCTGCGACGATGTGGTCGTTCAGGCTCCGGCTCCCGGCCGGCTGATCGAAGGCGGCCTGCCGACCGATGCGACCGTCGCCCAGGTGCTGGTCTCCAAATACGCCGATCACCTGCCGCTCTATCGCCAGGCGCAGATCTACGCCCGGCAGGGCATCAATCTCGACCGCTCGACGCTCGCCGACTGGGTCGGCCGCGCCGCCTGGCACCTGCGTCCGGTGCACGAGCGACTGCTGGCGAAGTTGAAGGCTTCGCCAAAACTGTTCGCCGACGAGACGACGGCGCCGGTGCTCGATCCCGGCCGTGGCAAGACCAGGACCGGGCAACTCTGGGCCTATGCCCGCGATGATCGGCCGTGGCAAGGAGCCGACCCGCCGGGCGTCGCCTATGTCTATGCGCCGGACCGAAAGGCCGAACGTCCGATCACTCATCTGGCGGGCTTTACTGGCATCCTGCAGGTCGACGGCTATGGTGGCTATCGCGTGCTCGCCGACAAGAGCGGTGCCACGCTCGCCTTCTGCTGGGCACATGTGCGCCGCCGCTTCTACGAACTTGCCGCAGCCGGTCCCGCGCCGATCGCCAGCGAGGCGCTCCGGCGGATCGCGGAGCTCTACAGAATCGAAGATGACATTCGTGGACGATCGGCGGAGCAGCGTCGTGCCGTGCGCCAGGAAAAGAGCCTCCCGATCGTCGCCGATCTCGTACCCTGGCTGCGCGAGAAGCTCGAGCTGATCAGCCAGAAGACAAAGCTCGCCGAGGCGATCCGCTACACGCTCTCGCGCCGGGATGGCCTCTCGCGCTTCCTCGACGACGGTCGCATCGAGATCGACAGCAACACCGTCGAACGCTCGATCCGCCCGATCGCGCTGAACCGCAAGAATGCACTCTTCGCTGGATCGGATGGCGGCGCCGAGCACTGGGCCGTCGTCGCTTCGCTGATCGAAACCTGCAAGCTCAACGGCGTCGAGCCGCTCGGCTACCTCGCCGACGTGCTCACCAGGATCGTCAACGGCCACCCCAACAGCCAGATCGACGATCTCCTCCCCTGGGCCTACATTCAGGCTCCCGAGTTCAGGGCCGTGGCCTGACAACAGCGCTTACGAATAAGAACCGTACCGAGGGTTAGCAATCGATCAGGCGGACGGTTGAGGTCGCTAGAGAATCGTAGTCATCGCCCGGATAGTCCGGTTGACTATAGTAGCTCACGCAGCGTTCCGTTTCGGCAGCCTCGTCGGAAAGGCAGACCTGGTATCCATCCTCGTCAAGATAGAGACTCACGCATACCTCTCCCCGACCGCCATCCGGCGTGATGCAAAAAAATTCCAACGGCTCTTCCTCGAATTCGCTGCCGTCCATTCCGGCAAGTGCCAGTTCAAACGGACCAGCACCAGCCAGAAACAACGTCAATAAAAGCAGCGTCCATCGCACGCGGTGAGACGACATGGGCAGTCTCCTTTACCAACGGAAATGCCCTGCGCCGCTTCGCGTGCCGCCATTCGGACCGACGGCGCGATAGCCGCCGACACAACCATAGGGACCGCATCTACGGGCGCCCTGGACACTACCCCCATTGGGGCCGATGATTGTGCCAGCGCCAGCACAGCCGCGGGGACCGCATCCACGGGCTCCGGAGGCGGTGCCGCCATAGGGGCCTGTTACCGTGCCGGAGCAGCCGTTTGGTCCGCAGCTGCGAGCCGCCTGGCCGTAATAGGCGGGGCCGCGATAGTACCAGGGATAGCTGGCGTAGTGGTTGTCCCAATAGGCCTTGTTGAAGGCAACAACGGCGACCCCGACACTTGCGGCAACGGCCGGCGACAGGACGACCGGGGCACCATTGTAGACCACCTGAACATAGCGTGCCGACACCCAGCCCCGGTAGCTGCCGAAACCGATATCGCACCAGGTGTAGCCCGGCAGACAGCCATGGGTGACGATGCGTGCGCCGACCGGAACGACGACAACGACAGGATATCCCGTCGAGGGTCCGGCCCTTAGATTGACGTTGCCGGTGGCAACTGCAACGGTCGCCGCCGCAGCCATGGATGCCATGGCAAATACCATGACGATCGCGATGCATAATCTCTTGATCATATCCCTATCCCTTATGATCCGACATTCCCCAAGTGGCCTGCCGCTTGACTTCAAGATCGCCTGATTTTGCTCGCTGGGCAAGCGTTTTTCGCCCCGAGCGGTGTCTGTCGTCGCGCAAACGGCCGAAGTCGGGTGGATCAAGCCTCGAACCCGCAGCATTCTGGCCCGGCAGAGCCGCTTTTCCGCGCGGCAGACGGACCTGTCCTGCCGCTTTCGTTCAGCTTGGGCATGGATCGTGGTCATGCGCATGACGGAGGCGTTCGAAGACGGCGGATGGCGGCAAGGACGGCCCGCACCATCGGGCCGGTGACGGCGACCTCGGCCAACTGGAAGGTAATGGCGCGGGCGTGGCGGACGACGCGGGCGCCGATCTTGATCAGCTTGAGTTGCAGGCTGGTCAACGACCAGTCCGCCATGGCCTCGGGCAGTTCGATGCAGCGCAGGAAGGTTGCCAGGTTGTAGGCCAGCGCGTGCAGTTGCAGCCGCACCTCGTTGTGCCGGAACTTCCGGCATGACAGCCGCGTCCAGCGAAAGGCATATTTGCCTTCCTTGATGTGCTGCTCTGCGGTGCCGCGCTGGTTGTAGAACCTCACCACCCAGTCTGGCTCCATCGGCAGGTTGGTGACGATGAAGCCGACTTTGGGGAACAGCTCGCCCGGATGCCATTCGATCTTGGCGATGACGCGGCGCGGCTTGTCCCAGGACGCCGCCTGATACTCGAAGTCCTCGAAGAACCGTTTGACCTTGGTCAGCGAAGGCCGTCCCACGGGCCGTGTCAGCCGATGCGCGATCTTCTCGCGCAAGACGGCGTTGGCGGGCAGACGGATGGCGTAGAAGAACCTGGCTTCTTCCAGCCGCATATAGATCGCGGGGATCGCGTAGGCAGCGTCGGCCCGGAAGAAGCGTCCACCAAGGTCGCGGCCAGCATATCGGGCAATGACGGGATCAAGGACATCCCGCCAGCCATCGGCGCTGTGGACATTGCCGTTACGCAGGGCGCAGCGCTCCAGCATGCCAAACTGGTTGAACAAGAAGATGGGGTGATAGCAGGTGCAGTCGAAATGCCCGTTCCAGGCAGCACCTTCCTGATCGCCGTGGGTGGGGCTGACCGAGCTGTCCATGTCCAGCACGATGTATTTCAACCCGTTGCGGTCATGAAACCGGTCGATCCATTGGCCGTTCAGATCGGCCAGCGCCGCCCGGTTCGCGGCCAGAGCCAGCGTCTCGGTCTCGAACCGTCCCATCTGCGATGCCGAAGCAGCTTGCGCCTCGACGGCCCTGCCGCCAACGACCTGACGCATCACGGGATCGAGGGCCAAGCGGTCGGCATCGTTCACATCCTCGTATCCGGCCAGTCGTCCGAACACCGATTGCCGGAACAATCCGTCAAGCCGATGGAGCGTGTTCTTCCCGGTGCGGCTGTCTCGCAGCGCCTCCGACGCCAGATTGGACAGGCCGAGCACGTCATCAAGCTCGCGCATCACCAGCAGGCCACCGTCTGAACTGATCTGCGCACCACGGAACTCCAGACGCACACGGCGGTCGAAATCAACCCGATCTCCCCGCGCCAAGCCCGCACCCTCCAGGTGATCCATGAAACGCGCCCCTCGCAGCCGTCAACGCCATGATTTATATGCGAAATATCACGATTACGACAGCGAAATCAGCGACTTACTTGGAGAATGTGGGATGATGGACCGCGACTGCGGAGCCTTCCAACCGCGAGGCTAGGCCCCGAACATCGCTCGCCCATCTCGCGGACGTAGAAATTTGTAGCTTTTTGTTGCATGGCCGGACTCAGAGAACCTGCAGGCGGTCCGGCCCCGCTCGTTCGCCGACGACGCGACCATCGGTCAGCTCGATCGTCCGGTCAAAGAGATCGAGCGACCGGGGATCATGTGTCACAACCACGATCCCGGCTCCCCTCGTGTCGGCAATCTGACGGAAGAGTTCGATCACCTGACGCCCGCGAACACCGTCGAGCGCTGCGGTCGGCTCGTCCGCCAGGATGAGGGTGGGATCGTTGGCGAGAGCGCGGGCAATCGCCACGCGTTGCTGTTCGCCGCCGGAAAGCCGCGATGGGCGATTGCCGATGCGATGTCCGAGACCGAGCCCTGCCAGCAGCCGCTCGGCGTGGCGGCGGGCATCGCGGGCAGGCACGTCATCGATTTCCATTGCCAGCGCCACATTTTCCGAAGCCGTCAGGAAGGGAATGAGGTTGGCCTTTTGAAACACGAAACCGATATTACGTCGTCGGAAGTCGCGCAGCCTGTCGAGCTCTTCTCCTGCCTTCGAAACGAGGGCGCCGCGAATTCTCACCTCGCCTTCGGTTGGCGGCTCCAGCAGGCCGGCGATCAGAAGCAGCGTGCTTTTTCCCGATCCGCTCGGTCCGAGGATCGCAACCAGCTCGCCGGCATTGATATCCAGCGAGACCCCGTCGAGCGCCTTGACGATGCTGTCGCCGCTGCGGTAATGCCGGGTGGCATCGCGCACCGACAGGATCGGCTCGGCCGTCACGACAGCACCTCCTGCGCCCTGACTTTCAGCGCCCTCCAGATCCCGAGCAGGCTCGCAAAGGCGCAAACGGCTCCTACGGCGAGCGCAAGACCCGCGAAATCCCATGGATCGATGACAACCCTTCGCGGAAAGAACGGGAAAACCAGTTTCGACATCGCCAATCCGAGAACAAGCGCACCAGCGCCGATCAGGAAGGACTGCTGGGCGATCATCGCGACGATGACGCTGTTTCGCGCACCGATGAGCTTCAGCATGGCGATCTGATGAAGCTTTTCCATCGTCAGCATATAGATGATGAGGGAGATGACGATCGCCATCACCACCAGCAGGACGCCGGTAAAAGCCAGAATCTGCAGTCTGAGGCGCCAGAGGCGCTGGTTCAGCAAAAGGTCCCGCTGGTCCGCACGCGACAGGATGTTGGCATCGCCCCATGCAAGGACATCGGCTCGGACCCGATCCTCGTTCGCCCCCTTGTCGAGGCTGACGAGAACGGCGGCGATCTTGCTGTCCTGCGGCACGGAACTTTCGGAGGCATCCGCAGCTCCCGTCCTGCCCGCCGCGTTGCGCGCCAGCAAGACCTCTTCGCTGGTGCGCCGCTTTGCGATCGCCATCGCGTCGTTGACGGTAACGAACATCAGTCCATCGCCGCTGGCGTCGACCATGCCGCGCGTCAGACCGACGATCAGGTAGTCATCCTGACCCAGGCGCACCCGGTCCTCCAGCGAGAGCCCGATACTTTCGTCGGCGATCGCCTCGAAGTGCCCGGCAGTCAGATACCGTCCTCGCTGCAGCTCAACCCACTCTCCTCGATCCTTTGGAAAATCGAGGCCGGTGATGGAGGCGCGCAAATCACGTCCTTCGAAGCTGAATTGCTGACTGATCTGAACAAAGCGCCGGACCACAGATACGCCGGCGATACCCTCGACGCGCCGGTCCATGTTTGCTGAAACGGCAGAGCTTTCGGAGAAGGGCCCGGCCCGGCCCCTTGGACCACCCAGAGATCCGCGCCGATCTTATCCACCACGAGAAGCGCATCTCCGACGATACCCCGGTAAAGACCGACCATTCCGGTCGAGGCCATGATCAGGAAGCCGACGCCTGCCGTCGTGAGCAGAAAGCGCAGGAAATTGTATTTGACGTCCTTGAAGGCAAGATTCATCGCCTTGTTCCACCTTCGGCTATCTTCATGCCGTAATAGGCATCGCGCGGCTCGCTCAGAATGACATCGTCCGGTTGAAGTCCATGCACGACCTCCACGAACGGCCCGCCGGTGTCTCCGAGCGTCACCACGATCCAGTAGGCCCGACCGCTCTCGATGATCCAGACGCCCGATTTTCCCTGTCGCCTTTCGATCGCGCCGACCGGCACGGCAAGGACACCTTTCCTGGTGCCGACTTCGATCGTCGTCATCGCACGCTGACCCAAGGCCCAGTTTGGCGGCAGTGTTCCAGGGTGCATATCGACGGAAAATTCGCGCGTTTCGGTGTCGACTTGCCGGCTGACGCGCAGCACGGTCGCCGTCACCGAATGTCCCTTGCCGGCGCCGTTGAACCGGATGACGGCCTTTTGGTCTGGCGAAAGGCGGTAAATCGCGCTCTCGTCGAAGCGCGCCGACAGGATGACCGAAGCCGGATCAACGAGCCGGACAATCTCGGCGCCGGGTGTGATCGTGTCGCCGACATAGTGATCGCGTGAGACGACAACGCCGTCGAAGGGTGCGCGAATGGTTCCTTCAGCGAGTTTAACCCCCTGGGCCTCCGCAGTCGCGGCGGCCGAGGTTTCCTGAGCCTTGGCCTGCTCTATCGCCGCCCGTGACCGCTTGAGATCGGCTTCGGCCTGCCGGAGCGTGGCCACCGCGGTATCATAGGATTCCTGGCTTGCGATGGTTTTTTCGAGTAGCCTTTTCTTGCGATCGAAATTCTGCTGGGCATTGGCGAGTACCGCTTCGGCGTGCTCACGGTCGGCGTTGGCCAGATCGACGGCCTTGCGGGCGGCGTCGACCGAGGCCAGCGATGCGCCAAGCTCACTCTTCAGATCGTCGGTGACGATCTCGGCAATGACATCCCCCTGGCTGACCTGGTCGTTGCGATCGACCCGCATCGTCGCGATCACCCCTGCAGTCGGGAGCTGACCGCGCTTATGCGCGTCGCGTCCAGCGTGCCGGGGCCGGTCAATTCGATAGTCAGGTCGACAGGTTTCACGGTGAATTGGTCGACGGCGTGCGAGACCAGATAGCGGTTGCCCAGCCATACGACGCAAAGGACCGCGAGCGCCATGGTGACGGCGCTAACACGTCTGAACCGCCCGCCGGGGCGCGAGGGCGGCCGGGAACCGATGACCTTGGCATCATTGGAAGCGAAACCGTCCGGCGGGGCGCCGGCATTTCTGCCGGCGTCCTTGTCCTTGGCCGTTCGCTTGTGCCGAGCGCGCGCATCTTCAACCGTCTGATCCATGAGCCGTCACTTCGGAAGAGCCTCAGCGAGCGCGGCCTGGCAGCTCGGCGTGAGGTTCGCCCGATTTGCCTGAAGGCAAGCGGCAATCCGGCCGCCACCCGGCTGAATGCCCTGGCAATACTGCTTGAGATCAGCCTTGCAAGCCTGGACGACTTTCCTCGCCAGCGCCTGCATTTCGGGGGTCATCTGGCTTTGAGCCATAGCGGCTGCGGGCGCTGCGCAAGCAGCGGCGAGCAGCGCAATGCTCAGCCAACGGGTCGGGGTCAGGCGATTGATGGCACTCATAATATTTCCTTCCATTGATCTGTCTGTTGGGGAGCATCAGCCTTCGCTCGCCCGGTTGTGGGCGATTTAGGTTTGGCTGCCGACGCCTTTTTGCGCGTGACGGGGCCGAAGAGAACGGCGATTTTTTGCTTGAGCGTGGAAGCTGCGCGCACATCTCGTATCATTGCGCTCCATTCGGAAAACGCGATGCGCAGCGGATGATGCGATGCCGAGCCGCCACGCAGACCGTAGGTCAGCGGCTTGCCGTCCGGCGCTTCGGCAAAGGTGCCGAACAGCCGGTCGAAGACGATCAGTATGCCGCCGAAGTTCCTGTCGAGGTACTCGGCGTCCGAAGCATGGTGCACCCGATGATGGGAAGGCGTGTTGAATATCCATTCGAACGAGCCGAAGCCGGGTGAGAGCTCGGTATGAAGGAAGAACTGATAGGCAAGGTTTGCCGCGAGCGTCGCGACGATGGCGAACGGATGAAAGCCAAGAAAGGCCAGCGGCAATACAAAGGGACGAAGGACTGCATGGCCGAGCCTCGATATCGCGCGAGATGATCATGAAATTGCAAGCCGGCGGCTTCCTGGGGTTCGGCGTGCCGCCGGCTCGTCACGGTGCGGACTGGCTATGGTCGACTACCAGTTGACGCTCCCCTGACGGGTGACGGTATTGCCGTTCGGGCCTGTCGTGGCCGCCGATCCGCTGCAGGAGCCACCCTCCTGGCAGGTTACCGTTCGTGACCGGGAATAGGTCTGGCCGTCCGGACCGCTTCGGGTCACATCGCGCGAGCAGGAGCCGCCCGAGCAGCCGCCGCTTGCGTGCATCGAGGCTGTGCCGTTGGCGCCGCTCACCGAACGATCGCGGCTCCACGCATTTGCGTCAGCGGCTGCCGTCAATGCAAATGTGCCGGCCAGAACCGCGGCGGTGATGGTCTTCATCATGATCTTGTCCTCTCTGTCATCAGACTTTGCAGGAATGAGACTTTGCAGGAATGCCGAAAGCCGGGTGCATTCGACATACGGACAAGATTCGACGCTTTCGGTATCACGCCGATAAACAGCCTGTGTCGAGATGTTCGGTTTTGTTGCTGACGTGTAGAGAATTGTAGCAGCGGCCTCCGCATTCTTGATCGCACTCTGGTTTCGGTTCATTTTCCGGCCATGGAAGACTTGGTACGCACAATCCTCGTCGTGGACGATGATCCGGAGATAAGGCGACTCGTCGCAGCCTTGCTGTCACGCGAAGGCTTCGACGTCCGAACCGCCGAAAACGGCCTGGAACTGGACGATGTTCTGCGCAGGGTTCGGCCGGATCTGATCATCCTCGACCTGATGCTGCCGGGAGAGGACGGGCTTTCGATCTGTCGTCGCATGCGCTCCGAGGGCGCTTTTCCCATACTGATGCTGACCGCCAAGAACGACGAAATGGATCGGGTGGTGGGACTGGAGGTCGGTGCCGACGACTATGTTTCGAAACCGTTCGGACCGCGCGAACTCCTTGCGCGCGTGCGCGCCCTTCTTCGCCGCAGCCAGTCCCAGCCTCTCCAGGCCGCGAGCCGGCGGTACGGTTTCGATCGCTTCATCATCGATCTCGATGCTCGCCAATTGACTGACGAGGACGGCGAACCGGCAACACTGACGAGCGCGGAATTCGACCTTCTGACGTGCTTCGTGCTGCGCCCTCGCCGCGTTCTCTCTCGCGATCAGATTCTCGACTGGACGCATGGCCGCAATGCCGATCCGCTCGACCGGACGGTCGACATCCTGGTGTCGCGGCTGCGCAAGAAACTGGAGAGTCTCAGCCCCGGCAACACCCTGATCAGTACGGTCCGCAACGGCGGCTATCTGCTGACGGTGCCGGTGCGGCAGGTACTATGATGTTCCGTCTTGGGCTGTCCGCTCGGATCCTCGGCGTAGGCGTAACGTTCCTTTTGACCGCCTGGATCGCGCTCGTGGCGTTTTACTACTGGTCGAACGGCCTCAGTCGCATCTCCACCTATCCCCCACCACCCAGATTCTCATGGTGGCAGATGTATTGTCGGAGGCCGGACCGCAAGCGCGCAGAAAACTTGCTGCGGCGATCGGTTCGTCCGTCCTGACCGTGGAGATCGATCCGCCCGGCGTGACGGCGCCGGAACCGGTCACGCGCGAGCATATGGAAGATCTGCCGGAGTTTGCCGGCTACCGCGATGCGCTGGGAGAGAGGCTTGTTTCGATCAGTAGACTTGGCGCTGCCGAATCCGGTGCCAGGCGGCCGCGTTTGTTGGCAGGAGCGATAGACCCCATCGAGTTCCGGGTGCGGCTGAACGATGGCGCCATCGCGCGGCTGCAAACAAAGACGCCGTTTATCGTCACACTGTTCGGTCTTCCGGCCGGCATGGGTGCCGGCTTGGTGGGAACGCTTTTCGCGCTG
Organism: Rhizobium oryzihabitans; assembly: GCF_010669145.1. Taxonomy (NCBI): domain Bacteria; kingdom Pseudomonadati; phylum Pseudomonadota; class Alphaproteobacteria; order Hyphomicrobiales; family Rhizobiaceae; genus Rhizobium; species Rhizobium oryzihabitans. The sequence continues at coordinate 2,090,753 of NZ_CP048632.1, read as the reverse complement.
GCTGCCTTCATTCTTCTTCACCGGGAAATACGACCGTTGACCCAGCTTGCAGCCGCGGTGGACAGGATGGATCCCTCCGTGGAGCCGGTGCAGTTGACCAAAATCCCTTTCCGGACGCCGGAAACCGTTGCTCTCGTGAAGGCATTCGAGCGGCTGCAGAACCGGCTTCAGTCCATAATCAGCAGCCGGTTCGCGCTCATCAGCGGCGTTCAACATGACGTGCGATCTTTTGCGACGCGTCTGCGGCTGAAAATCGACCACATCTGCGATCCGACAGAGCGGGAGAAGGCGATCCGCGATATCGCCGATATGGTTGACCTTCTCGACAACGCTCTGCTGACCGCCCGGGCCGGCGTCGGCGCACTCGATGAAGAGCTTCTGGATCTCGTCGCCCTTGTCGAGCAGGAGACCGCCGATCTGAAGGCATCGGGCTGGAATGTGGCCCTGAAATCCCCGCCACAATATCGAGAGATACTCGTTATAGTCGATCGCCTCGCAGTCAGGCGAATCCTCGCGAACCTCGTCGACAACGCCATGAAGTATGGGCAGATCGCAAATGTTACGCTAAAGGAGCGCGACAACACAGCGGTCATCCTGGTCGAAGACAATGGTCCGGGCATTGCTGAAGGCGAAATCGATCTTCTTTTGGAACCGTTTGTTCGCGCGGAGCCCTCGCGTGCCCGCAAAACCGGTGGGGCCGGGCTTGGCCTTGCTGTGGTTAGAAACCTTGTAGAAGCCCAAGGCGGGACGATAGTTCTAGGCAACCGTCCCGAAGGCGGAGCCCGTGTAGAAATCCGCTTCCCACTATTCGAATCTCAAAAGGCATAGCCTTGGGTCAACGACTCTTATCACATCTGCGCCCGAGACGACGCCAATCGCCTTCAATCGCAAGGGCGCTGATCCGGGACAACGCGGAAGATCGCGATCGCATCTTCAACCATCTCTTCAGTCGGACCTTACGCGAGGTATGCGAAACTCCGACTTCCTGATCCACATCAATTTTGCGCGGCAAGCCGCGCGATAGCGGGCGGCGCTGCGATATGTGGGGTCTCCGCACCGCCCGCTATCGCTCACGCCCTGTCGTGCTGGTCGCAACCGAAGTGAGATTCATGCCGTCACGTTCCGCCTCGAACGCCTCTTTCCCCTTTCCGGCCCACAGCGCCCGCGCCCGTTCGCTGTCCTCGCTCTGCAACTTGTCCGCCATCCAGATCATCGCGCCGTAGATCATGGCGCGATCGTCGCCGGTCAGGTCCACGATCCCGGCTTTGACGACGAGACCACCCAGCTCAATCAGATGCCGCGTGCGCTTGCGGCGCTCGACCTGCCAGCTTCGCATGTCATGCCGCGCCCGTGCCGCCTGATGGCGGTTGCGCGCCGCCCGATTGCGCCGGAGCGCCGCCGTTGTCGCGCTCAGATGCCGGAGCAGATCGCCGCGATCGGCCCTGAAAAAACGCGGCCCCGCGCTTCGCCCACGCCTCCCTCTTTCCGGCTTCCTTGGTTTCGGCCAGCACGATCAGCGCGCCCGCCAGTTCCTCGGCGCTGAGGGCGTCGGCGCCAGTCGAGATGACCAGCTCGCCAAGCTGTTGCACTTTGCGGGCTTTCAGGTCTCGCGCCTTGTCTTCCAGCGACTTCAGTTCCGCATCGAAGTCCCGTGGCTTGCGCATCGCCATCTCCATAAGCTGTTGCTGGAGCGATGATAGTTGAGCGTCTGCCGCAATGCTGTAAGGTTGCCGAGACAAGCTGAAACGGCGCGGGATGTCCCGAGAAATTCATTTCGAGGGCGCGCTTATACGTCGTTCCGACGTGCGCTCAGAGGTGTAGATGATTTGATCGCGATGGCGATCTATCATCTTCACGTCAAGGTCATTGGCCGTAAGGCCGGAAGCAGCGCGGTGGCCTCCGCCGCCTACCGCTCGGCCTCGCGAATGCGCGACGAGCGCATCGACCGCGTGCAGGATTTTTCCAACAAACGCGGCGTCGTCCATTCCGAGGTGCTATTGCCGGACGGTGCGCCCGAAGTCTGGTCCGACCGCGAACGCCTCTGGAACGATGTGGAGGCATTCGAGGTGCGCAAGGATGCGCAGCTTGCGCGCGAGGTCGAATTCGCCATTCCGCGCGAGATGAGCGAGGAACAAGGGATTTCCCTTGCCCGCGACTTCGCACAGTCGGAATTCGTCGATCAGGGCATGATCGCCGATCTGAATGTGCATTGGGATTTTGCCGAGGACGGCAACCCCAAGCCCCATGCCCATGTGATGCTCACCATGCGCAGCGTGGATGAAAACGGTTTCGGCCAGAAGGTGCGCGACTGGAACCGGACGGAGATGGTCGAGCGCTGGCGGGAACGCTGGGCCGATCATGTCAACGAGCGGCTTGCCGAACTCGACATTGACGCGCGCATCGATCACCGCAGCCTAGAAGCACAGGGCATCGGCCTTGAGCCGCAAAGCCAGATTGGCGCACCGGCGCAGCGCATCGAGGGCGAAGGCGTTGAAGCCGCCGACCGCACGGACATGCACCGCGAGATTGCCCGCAACAATGGCGAGCGGATCATTGCCGATCCTTCCATTGCACTGGACGCGATCACGCAGCAGCAATCAACCTTCACGCGGCGCGACATGGCGAAGTTCGCCCATCGCCACAGCGACGGGTTGGACCAGTTCAACGAGGTCATGGGCGCGATGGGAAACGCCCCTGACCTGATCGAACTCGGCAAGGATTCTCGTGGCGAGGATCGGTTCACCACGCGCGACATGATCGAGGCCGAACAGCGCCTGCACCGCGCGGCGGAAATGATGGCCGAGAAGCAGTTGCACGAAGTCAGCGACCGGGACCGCGAAGCCGCATTGGTCCGCGCCGAACAGCGCGGCCTTGTCCTGTCCGGCGAGCAGGCCGACGCGCTGGCGCATGTCACGGACGGGCGCGACCTTGGTATTGTCGTCGGCTACGCCGGAACGGGAAAGAGCGCCATGCTCGGTGTGGCGCGCGAGGCATGGGAGGCGGCAGGCTACGAGGTGCGCGGCGTGGCCCTGTCGGGTATCGCCGCCGAGAATCTGGAAAGCGGTTCTGGCATTGCGTCCCGCACCATCGCCAGCATGGAACACGGCTGGAAAAACGGTCGCGACATGCTGACTTCGCGCGACGTGCTGGTGATCGACGAGGCGGGCATGGTCGGCACGCGGCAGATGGAGCGCGTCCTGTCCTATGCGGCCGAAGCCGGGGCCAAGGTGGTGCTGGTCGGCGATCCGCAGCAGTTGCAATCCATTGAGGCAGGCGCGGCATTCCGGTCGATCCATGAGCGCCACGGCGGCGCGGAAATCGGCGAGGTGCGCCGCCAGCGCGAGGATTGGCAGCGCGACGCCACCCGCGATCTGGCGAGCGACAGGACCGGCAAAGCGATCAACGCTTATGATAGTCACGACATGGTGCATTCCGCTGAAACCCGCGAACAGGCACGCGGCGATCTGATCGACCGCTGGGACCGCGACCGGCAGGCTAACCCCGACGCAAGCCGCATCATCCTCACCCACACCAATGCCGAGGTGCGAGAACTCAACGAGGCCGCCCGTGACCGGATGCGGGAGGCTGGCGATCTGGGCGAGGATGTGCGCGTCAAGGTCGAGCGCGGAGACAGAAATTTCGCCAGTGGCGAGCGCGTGATGTTCCTGCAAAACGAACGCGGGCTTGGCGTGAAGAATGGCACGCTCGGCACAATCGAACAAGTCAGCACCCAGAGCATGACGGTTCGCACCGATGACGGGCGCAACGTCTCGTTCGAATTGAAGGACTATGACCGGATCGACCACGGCTATGCCGCGACCATCCACAAGGCGCAGGGCATGACCGTGGACCGGACGCATGTGCTGGCAACGCCCGGCATGGACGCCCACGGCAGCTATGTCGCCCTGTCTCGGCACCGTGACGGCATGGACCTGCATTATGGCCGCGACGACTTCGCCAGTCAGGACAAGCTCATCAGCACCCTGTCGCGCGACCGGGCCAAGGACATGGCGTCGGACTACGAGCGCGCCGACCCGGCCCAAAGCTTTGCCGAGCGGCGCGGCATCACTTTCCGCGAGCGGATGGAGCGGGTTGTCAAGATCGTCAAGCGGGTTCCCGAAAAGGTGCGCGGCATGTTTGATGGCCTGCACCTGGCCGCAGACGGTGCAGCCGTTTCGGACGCGGTTAGGCAGCCGGAAAGGAAGGATGAGGAAGACCCGGAAGCCGCCTTGCGCCGCGCCCGCAGGCAGGCGCTTGTCCGCCATGCCCGCGCCTCCGATGCGATCCTTGACGCCAAGCAACAGGGTCTCACGCCTTCCGACGAGCAGCGGCGTGAGTTGGGCGCGGCACGGCGGGCCTTCGAGGAAGTCCGCCCGCACGGCTGGCAGGATGCGGAGGCGGCTTACAGCAAGGACAACAGCCTTGCCCGCGAGGCGGGCGGCGGCAGGATCGACCGCGCCATCCGCGCCCTCCAGCTCGAAACAGAAATCCGCACCGATCCGGCCCGTGATCCGAACTGGCGCGCGGATCGTTTCGTGGAGCGCTTTCAGGAACTCGGGCAGGCGGGCGAACACAGATATGCGGCTGGCGACTATTCCGGCCACAGAGCCGCGCGGGCGGAGATGGGCAACATGGCGATGAGCCTCGAACGCGATCCGCAGATGGAATCCCTGCTCGAAGGCCGCAAGAAGCAACTCGGCATCAGCATGGATTTCGACTCAGGCATGAGGCTTGGTCGGCAACTCGCCCTCAGTCACGGTCTCGGCAGGGCCGGGGCATCGGTTTGTAGATCGTAGAACCTACCTTTTTGCCGCCCTTTGTACGCCGCAGCACTACGACGGCTAAATACTTCTTGCACAACGACAAATCGTTGCTCTGTCTGGTCTCTGTAATCGCCAGAAACAGCCAGCAGGAGGCAGCGCAGCCATGCGTCAACCAGACCGCATCATCCGCTTCAACACCGTCCGCGCCCGCACCGGCCTGTCGCGGTCCACCATCTACCGCAAGATCGCAGAGGGCACGTTCCCGGCCCAACTCAAGATCAGCACCAACGGCGCGGGATGGCGGGAATCCGACATCAACCGATGGATTGCCGATCCCGCCGGGTGGCGGCAGCGTCCGCGCAACGAGTTCGACTTCCTCGATGACTATTGATCGCAGGAACGACGACAAGCCCGAGACAGCATCCCGTTCCCGGCACGCCGAACGCCCGCCCACGGCATCGGAACAGCTTGAGGAACTGCTGGGCTATCCGTGGCCGTTCCCCGGCAGGCCGCCCAAACACGACCTCAGCACATGGACAGTCACCGACGACTGGCCCGACCCCGTTCCGGTTACGGAGGCCGAAATCGAGGTGTTCGAGCGATGGTTCGGCGACCTGTTCGATGAACTGTTCGGCCCCGACATTGCCTTGCCTGACGCCGGGACCGAAATCGACCTTGAAAACGGTACTAGAAAATGATACTGGATGCTCCATGAAAAAGCGTCACAGAGCCACGCTGGAACTGATCTTCGCCCGCCCGGTCAACGGTTCGATCCGCTGGGCCGACATAGAGGCGCTGTTTTTAAGCCTCGGGCGGAAGTCAGTGAGCGGGAAGGTTCGCGCGTCGGCGTGTTCCTGTTCGGCGAAGTGCGCGTCTTTCATCGCCCGCATCCGTCACCGGATACGGACAAAGGTGCGGTTGCCAGCATCCGTAAATGGCTGGACGAACACGGAGTAAAGCCATGAACAATGTCGTTGAAATCAATGGCGAGAAGGCGGTTATCGCTTTCGATCCCGAGATTCAGATGCTGCGCGGCGAGTTTGTCGGCCTCAATGGCGGGGCCGACTTCTATGCCGAAAGCGTCCACGATCTGATCGAGGAAGGCCGCAAGTCGCTGGCCGTCTATCTTGAAATGTGCCGGGAAAAGGGGATTGAGCCGCGCCGGAAGTTCTCCGGCAAGTTCAATGTCCGCCTCACGCCTGACGACCATGCCGCCGCAGTCATTGCCGCCGCAGCATCGGGCAAGAGCCTGAATGAATGGATCGTCGGGACGATCCGGGAGGCCGCTGAGTAGCGGCCTCGTTCGTTCGACCGGGTTTGAAAGGGGACTGATTATGACCGCTTCTTCCGTGCCGCTACGCGCCGCCCTCTATCTGCGTGTTTCGACGGCGCGGCAGGCCGAGCATGACGTGTCGATTCCCGACCAGAAGCGGCAGGGTGAAGCCTATTGCGAGTCACGCGGGCTGCAACTGGTCGAAACCTTCATCGAACCCGGCGCATCGGCCACCAACGACCGCCGCCCCGAGTTTCAGCGCATGATCGAGGCCGGAACGTCGAAGCCCGCGCCATTTGATGTTGTTGTAGTCCACTCGTTCAGCCGGTTCTTCCGCGATCACTTCGAGCTTGAGTTCTATGTCCGCAAGCTGGCGAAGAATGGCGTCAAGCTGGTTTCGATAACACAGGAAATGGGGATGACCCCATGCACGTCATGATGCGGCAGATCATGGCGCTGTTCGATGAATACCAGTCCAAGGAGAACGCCAAGCACGTCATGCGAGCCTTGAAGGAGAATGCCCGGCAAGGCTTCTGGAACGGCTCGCTTCCTCCTATCGGCTATCGCACCGTCGCCGCCGAGCAGCGCGGAGCCAAGGTCAAGAAGAAGCTGGAAATCGACCCGCTCCACGCCGACACGGTGCGCCTGATCTATCGCCTCGCGCTGGAAGGCGACGGCACGACCGGCCAAATGGGCGTCAAGAATATCGTTTCTTACCTCAACAGCCGACGCATCTTTACCCGCGACGGCGGGCGTTGGGGCATCGGTCAGGTTCACCGCATCCTCACCCGCCGCACCTATATGGGCGAGCATGAGTTCAACAAGCGTAGCAAGACCAAGGAATTGAAGCCGACGAGCGAGATCGTCACCGTCCCTGTTCCGCCGATCATCGACAAAGAGACGTTCGACGCGGTTCAGAAACTGCTCAAGGCGCGCAATCCCAAGGTCATGCCAGCCCGCGTCATCAGCGGCCCGACCATGCTGACCGGCCTGATCCATTGCGCCAAGTGCGGCGGGGCCATGACCATCCGCACCGGCAAGGGCGGGCGCTATCGCTACTATGCTTGTTCGATGAAGGCGCGGCAGGGGCCGACCGCGTGCAGCGGCATGGCCGTGCCGATGGACAAGCTGGACGATCTGGTCGCCGACCACCTTGAGGGCCAGCTTCTCCAACCCGAGCGGCTGGAAACCGTCCTTGCCGCCGCGCTGGACCGCAGGGAAGAACACGCCGAGCGCCGCCGCGAGCATATCGCCGAGTTGAACAAGCGCTCAGCCGAATCGGAATTGCGCCTCAAGCGGCTTTACGACGCCATCGAGGCGGGCATTGCCGATCTGGACGACCCGGCGCTGAAAGACCGCATCGAGGGACTCAAGGCCATCCGCGATCAGGCCAAGGCGGACGCAGAGCGTGCGCAGGCGATGCTCCAGAACACAGGACAGAAGGCGGTGACGCCGCAGATGCTGCGGAAGTTCGCCGCAACCGCCCGCGACCGTATCCGGCTGGAAAGTGGCGGCTATCGCCGCGACCACCTGCGCGCGCTTGCACAGCGTGTCGAGGTCGCGGAGGGCGAGGTTCGCATCATGGGATCGAAGTCCCGGCTGCTACAGACGCTTGTGGCGGGAAGTGGTGTAAACTCAGTGCCCACTCAGGGACTGAAGTGGCGGACAGGGTGGGATTCGAACCCACGGTACGCTTTCACGCACACACGCGTTCCAGGCGTGCGCCTTAAACCACTCGGCCACCTGTCCTTTTTGAAATCTGCATGTTTGGAAGAATGCAAATCACTGGAACGGCGCGATATATACCGATGAATTCGCAGGGATCAACACGAATCTGACAGTTTTTTGAATTGTCGGCAATTTCCTGCGTTCGGATGCGATTGCAAACCGGTTTTCCGGCCTTTATCGATGCAATGTATCTGTCAAAATGTGGCTGTCGAAACGACGGGCCGTAACCGAGGTGTCCCTGATGAAAGCTTTTTTGCGGTTTTTGAGCTTTCTGTTCCTCGTTGCGGCGGTTTTCATGGGTGTACTGGATTCGATCCGCTCGGTTTCCACATCCTCGGTCAACATTACCGGCATCCTGTCCGTCTGGGACTATCTTCTTCCTGCCTCACGCACCATGGTGGAAGCGGCCCTGGCGCACTATATTCACCCTGAAGCGTGGCGCTTCATTGAAAATGCCCTGTCGGCATTGCCCGCATTCGCTTTTTTCCTCGCGTTGTCCCTGCTTTGCTGGATGGCCGGTTACAGGAGATACAAGGCGATGAGGCGTTTGCCGGCCTGACTTTGTCGGCCTGCCTCTGGAGGCCTGGAGGGTTGGCGCCCGCGGATGTGAACCACGAGACGCGGCGGAGCTTGCCGCACGGAGGACCGAATGTTCCTGTTCGATACGCTTTCAAAAAAGACGACGATGCCGACCGAAGAGACGGCTTTGCCCGGCCGCGAAGAGGCGCTTGCGGTGCCGGAATCCCATTTCGTCAATGGTCGACCTCTGAAGGGACCTTATCCCGATGGTTTTGAAACCATCTATCTCGGCATGGGTTGCTTCTGGGGTGCCGAGCGGCTGTTCTGGAAAACGCCGGGCGTATGGGTAACGGCGGTCGGTTATGCCGGCGGTTTCACTCCCAATCCCACCTATCAGGAGACGACGACCGGCCAGACGGGCCATGCTGAAGTGGTCAAGGTCGTCTACGATCCGGCCGTAATCTCGCTGTCAGGTCTGCTCAAGATATTCTTCGAGGAGCACGATCCGACACAAGGGATGCGACAGGGCAACGATGTCGGCACGACCTATCGTTCCGCCATTTATGCCAACACGGAAGGCCAGCTGCAGCAGGCGCAGAAGGCGCGTGATACTTTTCAGGAGGCCCTGGAGGCGGCGGGTCACGGCAGCGCCATCACCACCGAAATCGGACCGCTTGAAACGTTTTATTACGCGGAAGACTATCATCAGCAATATCTTGCCAAGAACCCGGGTGGCTACTGCGGCCTCAGGGGAACGGGCGTAAGCTGCAATATCGACTAGATTTTTTGCACGTCGCACCGGTGGAAAGACTAAAAAAACGCCAGATTAAAGTTTTTCCACCGGGTCAAAAAAACCGGATGAATTTTTCATTGAGCCATGCAAGGATATGAGCCAAGCACAGCCGGGGAAACGGCTGGCGGTTCCGCAGACATTCCCGGTCAACGGGTTTGCGGGAGGACCCTTAAAATATCAATTGCAACAACAGGGCTGCACAATGAAAAAATCCCTTCTGACACTTTTTGCGCTTGCCGCAATGTCGGCTTCCGCGCTCGCGGCAGATATCAAGCCGGCGCTGGTCTATGGCACGGGTGGCAAGTTCGACAAGTCGTTCAATGAAGCCGCTGCGGCCGGCGCTGAAAAGTTCAAGGCGGAAACGGGCATCGAGTACCGTGACTTTGAACCGACCAGCGACACGCAGGGCGAACAGGCCATCCGCAACTTCGCCAGCAAGGGCTTCAATCCGGTCGTCGCCGTGTCCTTCGCCTGGACCTCGGCCATGGAAAAGGTCGCAGCCGAATTCCCCGATACCAAGTTCGTCATCGTCGATTCCGTCGTCGAACTGCCGAATGTCCGCTCCGTCGTCTACAAGGAGCACGAAGGCTCCTATCTCGTCGGTCTTCTGGCCGGCATGGCCTCCAAGACCGGCAAGGTCGGCTTCATCGGCGGCATGGATATTCCGCTGATCCGTAAGTTCGCCTGTGGTTATGCGCAGGGCGCGAAGGCTGCAAACGACAAGATCGAAGTCTTCCAGAACATGACCGGCACCACGGGTGCTGCCTGGAACGATCCGGTGCGCGGTGGTGAACTCACCAAGAACCAGATCGACCAGGGCGCTGACGTGATCTACGCGGCAGCCGGTGCGACCGGTATCGGCGTGCTGCAGACCGCGGCCGACAACAAGAAGTTCTCGATCGGCGTCGATTCCAACCAGAACCACCTGCATCCGGGCTCGGTTCTGACCTCCATGGTCAAGCGCGTCGATCTGGCCGTCTACAATGCCTACAAGGATGCCAAGGAAGACAAGTTCACCCCCGGCATCGTTGCGCTCGGCGTCAAGGAAGACGGCGTCGCCTACGCCCTCGACGACAACAACAAGGCCCTGATCACGCCGGAAATGACCGCCGCCGTGGATAAGGCCAAGGCCGACATCATTGCCGGCACCGTCAAGGTTCATGACTATATGGCGGACAATTCCTGCCCGAAATGATATGATATGTGACTGGGGCGCATGATGATTTTTCATCTTGCGCCCTTTTCATATCCAGCCTTCGGAGAGGTTTCGGTTTGAATATGGACCCAGCAATCGAACTCGTGGGCATCGATAAGAAATTCGGTGCCGTTCACGCCAACAAGAATATCAATCTGACCGTTGCCAAGGGCACGATCCACGGCATCATCGGGGAAAACGGCGCCGGAAAATCGACGCTGATGTCGATCCTCTACGGTTTTTACCAGGCCGACGCCGGCGAAATCCGGGTGAATGGCGCGCCGATCGTCATCCGTGACAGCCAGGCGGCAATCAATGCGGGCATCGGCATGGTGCATCAGCATTTCATGCTGGTGGAAAATTTCACCGTGCTGGAAAACGTCATGCTCGGCGCGGAAGGCGGTGCATCGCTCGCAAAGGGCCGGGCGGCGGCGCGTAAGGAGCTGAAGCGTCTCGAGGACGATTACGGGCTGGAAGTCGATCCCGATGCGGTGATCGAGGAATTGCCGGTCGGTCTGCAGCAGCGCGTCGAAATCCTCAAAGCCATGTATCGTGGCGCGGAAATTCTTATCCTCGATGAGCCGACCGGTGTTCTCACACCCGCGGAGGCCGATCACCTTTTCAAGATCCTCGGCGTCCTGCGCGACCAGGGCAAGACCGTCATCCTCATCACCCACAAGCTGCGCGAGATCATGGCGATCACGGATTCCGTCTCCGTCATGCGCCGCGGCGAAATGGTGGCGACCCGCAAGACCTCCGAAACCAGCGTCGAGGAACTGGCCGAACTGATGGTCGGCCGTCGCGTGCTGCTCAGGGTGGAAAAGGGCGAAACGACCCCGGGCGAGGTTCTCCTCTCCATCCGCAATCTGACCGTCAAGGACAGCCGCGGCGTCACCATGGTGGATGATGTCTCTCTCGATGTCCGCGCCGGTGAAATCGTCGGCATCGCCGGTGTGGCGGGTAATGGTCAGTCCGAACTTCTCGAAGCGATTGCGGGCATCCGCAAGCCCTATTCGGGAGAGATATGGGTTGCCGGGCAGAAGGTCGACCGTCCCGATCCGGCCATTCTGCGCGAGCTCGGTCTCGCGCATATCCCCGAAGACCGGCACCATATGGGTCTGGTGCTGAAATTCGAAGAATATGAAAACTCCATCCTCGGCTATCACCATGACGAGCGTTACGGCAAAGGGCCTTTCCTAAACCCCGAGGCGATCCGCAAGGATGCGGTCGAAAAAATCGAGAAATACGATATCCGTCCGCCGAACCCGCAGCTGAAGACCGCCAATTTTTCCGGCGGCAACCAGCAGAAGATCGTCGTGGCCCGCGAAATCGAACGCGACCCCAAGATGCTGATCATCGGCCAGCCGACCCGCGGCGTGGATATCGGCGCCATCGAATTCATCCATCGCCGCATCATTGAAATGCGCGATGCCGGTAAGGCGATTTTGCTGGTCTCGGTCGAGCTCGATGAAATCCGTTCCCTTTCGGACCGGATCATGGTCATGTTCGCCGGGCGTGTCGTTGGAGAGAAAACGGCGGAAGCCGAAGAACAGACGCTGGGCCTGATGATGGCCGGCATCGCCGCATGAGGCATGAATGAGTACCGCTTCCGTACCCCTACCAAACTGGATCAGCTACGGCCTGTTGCCGTTGCTGAACGTCGTCACCGCCTTTCTGATTTCCGGCCTCGTCGTCTGGTCCATCGGTGAAAACCCGCTGGCAGCACTTCGTCTGCTCATTGAAGGCGCGCTCGGCCGTGGTGACGCCATCGGCTTCACGCTGTTTTACACGACGAGCTTCATCTTCACCGGCCTTTCCGTCGCAGTCGCCTTTCATGCCGGCCTGTTCAACATCGGCTCCGAAGGTCAGGCCTATATTGGCGGTCTGGGTGCCGCGCTGGTGGCGCTGGCGCTCGACCGTTACGTGCCATGGTATGTGACGATGCCTTTCGCCGTCATCGGTGCCGCGCTTTTCGGCGCGGCCTGGGCCTTCATTCCAGCCTGGCTGCAGGCCAAGCGCGGCAGCCACGTCGTCATCACCACCATCATGTTCAACTTCATTGCAGCGGCCTTGATGGTCTATCTGCTGGTGAATGTATTGATCGTGCCCGGCAAGATGGCGCCGGAAACGCGCACCTTTCTGTCAGGTGGGCAATTGCCGAAGCTGGACTGGCTGATGGCGCTGTTCGGCCTCAAGCTCGGGCCGGCACCGTTCAACGTGTCCTTCCTCATCGCGCTGGTCATGTGTTTTCTCGTCTGGGTGCTGATCTGGCGCACCAAGCTCGGTTACGAGATGCGCACGCTCGGCGTCAGCCCATCGGCAGCCGTTTATGCCGGCATTCCCTATGCGCGCACCGTCATCATCGCCATGCTCATTTCCGGCGGTCTGGCGGGCATGATGGCGCTGAACCCGGTCATGGGTGCTTCCGCCCGCCTGCAGGTGGAATTCGTCGGTGGTGCGGGCTTCGTCGGCATCGCCGTGTCGCTGATGGGGCGAAGCCACCCGCTCGGCATCATCTTCTCGGCGTTGCTGTTCGGCATTCTTTATCAGGGCGGCGCTGACCTTTCCTTTGAGATGCCGAACATTACCCGCGAGATGATCGTGGTGATCCAGGGTCTGGTGATCCTGTTCGCCGGTGCTCTCGAATATATGTATCGGCCGGCGGTCGTCCGCATCTACCAGCGTTTGGCAAAGGGGTGAGCTGATATGGATTTTTTCGATATGCTGGTCAGCATCCTCGGCTCGACCGTCCGCCTGACCATCCCGCTTCTGTTCACGGCTCTTGCCGGGCTTTTTTCCGAACGCGCGGGCGTGTTCGATATCGGTCTTGAAGGCAAGATGCTGGCGGCGGCCTTCGCATCCGCCTGCGTCGCCTATCTCACGGCAGATCCATGGGCGGGTCTGCTGGCGGGCATTACCGTTTCCATCCTGTTTTCGCTGATCCACGGTTTTGCCGTCATCACCAATCGTGGCAACCAGATCGTGTCGGGCGTGGCGCTCAACTTCATCGCCGCCGGTCTGACGGTGGTTCTTGGGCAGGCATGGTTCGGGCAGGGCGGCCGCACGCCGCAATTGCCGTCCGAAGGCCGCTTTGCGCCGATCATCCTGCCCGGTGCGGATGCGATGCGCGAAGTGCCTTTCATCGGCCCGCTCTACGCCAATGTCATTTCCGGCAACAACATCCTTACCTATCTCGCCTTTCTGGCGGTTCCGCTGTCCTGGTGGGTGCTTTATCGCACCCGCTTCGGCCTTCGCCTGCGCGCGGTGGGTGAAAACCCGGGCGCGGTCGATACGGCAGGCATTTCGGTCACATGGATGCGTTTCCGCGCGGTCATCGTCGCCGGTTTCCTTTGCGGTTTCTCAGGCGCCTATCTCGCGGTGGCGCAATCGGCGGCCTTCATCGCCAACATGTCGGCCGGCAAGGGCTATATCGCGCTGGCGGCATTGATCTTTGCGAAATGGAAGCCGGTGCCGGTCATGTTCGCCTGCCTGCTCTTCGGTTTTCTGGATGCTTTCGCCAACTTCATGCAGGGCAAATCCGTGCCTGGCATCGGTGAAGTGCCGGTGCAGATCTTCCAGGCCATGCCCTATATTCTGACCTGCATCCTGCTTGCCGGTTTCATCGGCGTTGCCAAGCCCCCCAAGGCCGGTGGCGTTGCCTATGCGAAGGAGCGTTAAGCTTATGTCCTCCGACTCCAAATCCGCCCACCCTGAATCCCATGCCCTGTTCGAGGCGGCGGTGGAGGCCATGGCCTTTGCCTACGCGCCCTATTCGAAATTTCCGGTCGGCGCAGCGATCCGTGCTGATGACGGCAAAATCTACAAGGGCGCGAATATCGAAAACATCTCCTTCCCGCAGGGCTGGTGCGCGGAACCATCAGCCATCAGCGCCATGATCATGGGCGGGGCAAAGAAGATCAGCGAAGTCGCCGTCATCGCCGAAAAGCTGCCGCTCTGCACGCCCTGTGGCGGCTGCCGCCAGAAGATCGCCGAATTCGCCTCGCCGGAGACGAGGATCTATCTCTGTGATGAAACCGGCGTCCAGAAGGTCATGACCATGGAAGAGCTTTTGCCATCCGTCTTCAAGACCGAGCTGCCCTGATGACGGATGGTTTGATCGATATTCTGGTGGAACGCCTGAACGGCCTGATGCCGCGTGTCGCCATTGTCCTTGGTTCCGGCCTGGGATCGCTGGTGGAGGAAGTCAGCGATCCGATCCGTGTGCCCTACGCCGATCTCCCTGGCTTTCCCGCCGGTGGCGTTTCCGGCCATGCGGGCGAACTGGTTGCGGGTTATCTCGGCGGCGAGCCTGTCATGATGCTGTCCGGCCGGGTGCATTTCTACGAAAAGGGCGATCCGGCCGCCATGCGTCCGGTCATCGAGGCGCTCGCAGGGCTCGGCGTGCAGTCGCTCATCCTCACCAATTCGGCAGGTTCGGTCAGGCAGGATATGCCGCCCGGCTCGGTCATGCAGATCACCGATCACATCAATTATTCCGGCATGAACCCGCTGATCGGCGAAGAAAGCGACCGCCGCTTTGTCGGCATGACCACGGCTTACGATCCGGATTTGATGCTCGCCATGCGCAATGCCGCCATCCGCGCGACGGTGCCTCTGTTCGGCGGCGTTTATATGTGGTTTTCCGGCCCGAGCTTCGAAACACCAGCGGAAATCCGCATGGCGCGGCTTTTGGGGGCCGATGCCGTCGGCATGTCCACCGTGCCGGAAGTCATCCTCGCCCGCTTTTTCGGGATGCGCGTTGCCGCCGCATCGGTTATTACCAATTACGGTGCCGGCATGACCGGCGCGGAGCTGAGCCATGAAGAAACCAAGGATATGGCTCCCATAGGCGGCAAGAGGCTTGCCGCTATCTTAAAGGAAATGATCGCAGGAGGAGCGTGACCATGGAACTCCAGCGTCCGCGCGAAGCGGCTGCCCTCACATTGTCCTTGCTGGACCTGACCAACCTCAAGGAAGATTGCACGCCCGAGCAGATTGCTGCTTTGTGCCAGAGAGCGCACACCGAATATGGCAACACCGCCGCAATCTGCATCTGGCCGCGTTTCGTCGCGCAGGCACGTGCCGCTTTCGGAAAAGACCATGCGATCCGTATCGCCACGGTCGTTAATTTCCCATCGGGCGATCTGCATGTTGCGACCGTGGTTGCGGAAACCGAAGCGGCGATCCGCGACGGTGCCGATGAAATCGATCTGGTCATTCCCTATCGTAAATTCATAGCAGGCGATGAATCGGCTGTTTCCGAGATGGTGGCCGCCGTGCGCAGGGTCTGCGTCGCGCCGGTGCTTCTCAAGGTCATTCTCGAAACCGGCGAGCTGAAGGACAAGGCGCTGATCCGTCGCGCATCCGAACTCGCCATTGCCGAAGGGGCCGATTTCATAAAGACCTCGACCGGCAAGGTTGCCATCAATGCCACGCTGGAAGCAGCCGACATCATGTTGCAGGCGATCCGCGACAGCCGGCAGAAGGTGGGCTTCAAGCCCGCTGGCGGCATCGGCACGGTGGAAGACGCCACGCTTTACCTCAGGCTGGCGGAAACCATCATGGCGCCCAACTGGGCCATGCCGTCCACCTTCCGGTTCGGCGCTTCGGGCGTTCTCGATGATGTGCTGAACGTGCTGGCCGGCGGTGAGCCCGCCAAGGCCGCCAGCGGGTATTGAGCTTGATTCCGCAGGAAATCATCCGCCGCAAACGCGATGGCCTGTCCCTTGAGCCACAGGAGATTGCCGCTTTCATAGAGGCGCTCTCTAAGGATGGCATATCGGAAGGCCAGGCTGCCGCCTTTGCCATGGCGGTGTTTTTTCGTGGCATGAGCCGTGACGAGATGGTGGCGCTGACGCTCGCCATGCGCGACAGCGGCGACGTCCTGTCCTGGAGCGATATTGGCAGGCCGGTGGCGGACAAGCACTCGACCGGCGGCGTCGGCGACAATGTCTCCCTGATGCTCGCTCCGATCGTCACCGCCTGCGGTCTTGCCGTGCCGATGATTTCCGGCAGGGGCCTTGGCCATACCGGTGGCACGCTCGACAAGCTGGAAGCGATCCCCGGTTACAACGTCATGCCGGACGAGACGCTGTTTCGCCGGACGGTGAAGACGGTCGGCTGCGCCATCATCGGCCAGACGGGCGATCTCGCACCCGCAGACAAGCGCCTTTACGCCATTCGCGACGTGACCGCGACGGTGGATTCCATTCCGCTGATCACCGCTTCCATCCTGTCGAAGAAGCTTGCGGCCGGGCTGCAGACGCTGGTTCTGGATGTGAAGGTGGGCAACGGCGCCTTCATGCAGGGTGTGGAGGATGCCCGCAATCTCGCCCGCGCACTGGCCGATGTGGCGAATGGCGCAGGCCTGCCGACAACCGCCCTGATAACCGACATGAACCAGCCGCTTGGCGATGCCGCAGGGAATGCGGTTGAAATCGTCAATTGCCTGGAGTTTCTGGCTGGCCGCAAGGCGGGGACACGTCTTGAAAAAGTGGTCCTTGCCTTTGCTGCGGAAATGCTGGTGCAGGCTGGCAAGGCCGCCACTCTGGATGACGGTCAGGCGCTGGCTGAGGCCGCTCTTTCCTCCGGTCGGGCCATGGAAGTCTTTGCGAAAATGGTGACGGCACTTGGTGGGCCCTCGGATTTCGTCGAGCATCCGTCGCACTACCTGCCGTCCGCACCGGTCATTCTCCCGGTGCTGGCGGAGCGCAGCGGCTGGCTCGCCTCCTGTGCAACGCGCGATCTCGGCATGGTCGTTGTGGAGCTTGGCGGCGGCAGAAGAAAGCCGTCGGACACGATCGATCCTTCCGTCGGTATCTCGGATATCCTGCCGCTTGGCGCAAAGGTGGGAAAAGGCGAGCCCATCGCCAGCGTCCATGCGGCGTCCAGGGACGAAGCCGAACTTGCCGTCAAAAGGATTACGGCCTGCTACGGGATTGCTGACAGAGCCCCAGAGATCGGCGCGCCCATTATCGAGCGAATTACCTGACCAGCCGCATTTCGCTACCCGATACCTTGAAAGACGATAATTGTTTCAGGAAGCTCATGCCAACAAGCATGTTGCTCAGCGCATTGTCCTTCAGCACCATGGCGTCAACATTCTGAACGCGGATCGCGCCGATTTCCACCCGGTCGAGCTTTACATAGGCTGCCATGGTCTGGCCGTTGGCGGTCGAGATCGCATATTTGTAATCGAGGCTGTTGACGCCGTAACCCAGTCGCCGGGCGATTGTCTCGTTGATGGCGACCATGGAGGCGCCGGTATCGATAAGCCCGTCGAAAGATTTGCCGTTGATGCGGAAGGCGGCGTTGAAATGGCCGCGAGCATCCGCCTTCAAATTGACGCCACCGCCGAGCGAAACGGTTTCGGGCTTCGCGGTTTCGGATTTCACTTCAGCTTTTTCAGCTTCAGCGGCCGGACGCGGCTGAAACTTTTCCACCAGCGCCGGAATTTGCGTGGCGCTGACCGAAAGGCCGATAAGCAGAAAAATTGTGCGCGTCAGCAAATCGTCGCTCCTGAAAGGGCAGGGTTATCCTTGGGCAGGATAGACGTAAAACATGCTGAAATCTTAAAAGAAAAAGCCATTCGCCGCTTGTCGGGGCGGCGAATGGCGCAAACGGTTAAACGATGATGAACGGTCTTATTTCGTGCCGTACATGCGGTCGCCCGCATCGCCGAGACCGGGAACGATATAGCCCTTTTCGTTCAGCTTCTTGTCGATCGCGGCGGTGTAGATCGGCACATCGGGATGTGCTTCACGGAAATTCTTGATGCCCTCGGGTGCGGCTAGCAGACACAGGAAGCGGATGTTCTTTGCGCCCCGCTCCTTCAGTTTTTCAACTGCAGCGATGGAGGAATTGCCGGTCGCCAGCATGGGATCGACGACGATGATGAGGCGCGCATCGAGGCTTTCCGGGGCCTTGAAGTAATATTCGACGGCCTCCAGCGTATCGTGGTCGCGATAGACACCGATATGGGCAACACGGGCAGACGGCACGAGCTCGAGCATGCCTTCCAGCAGGCCGTTTCCGGCGCGCAGGATGGAGGCGAAAACCAGCTTCTTGCCCTCAAGCACCGGAGCCTCGATGGTTTCGAGCGGCGTATCGATGGTTTCCATCGTCATTTCAAGGTCGCGCGTCACTTCATAGCAGAGCAGCGTCGAGATTTCCCTGAGCAGGCGGCGGAAGCCGGCCGTCGAGGTTTCCTTCTTGCGCATGATGGTAAGTTTGTGCCGCACCAGCGGATGTTCGATGACTGTGACGCCGTCCATGAAACTGGCCTTCCTTTTTATCTTATGCCCCTGTCATTCACCGAAAGAGCGCTTTTCGCAAGCCTTCTTCGCGGTTTTACCCATGCGAACCGCAGCGTCAGGCGCCATCGAGTTTCGCAAGCAGTCGCGAGCGTGTTTCCTTGTCCACGAAGGCGCATTCCAGTGCGGTCCGTGTCATACGGTTGATCTCGGCATCGCTGAAGCCGAATGCGTCCGTGGCCAGCGCATATTCGCGGGCAAGCGAGGTGAAGAAGAACGGCGGATCGTCGGAATTGATGCAGACGCGTACCCCTAAATCGCTGAGATTTTTCAAAGGATGGCTGGTGAAATCGGGATAGACGCCAAGCGCGATGTTCGAACCCGGGCAAACCTCCAGAACCGTTCCCGTCTCAACCAGCCGGGCAACGAGATCGGCATCTTCGATGGCGCGCACGCCGTGGCCGATCCGCGCCGGCTTGACGAGATCGAGCGCATCGGCAACGCTTTCCGGGCCGCAGACCTCACCCGCATGGATGGTCAGCCCAAGGCCCGCATCGCGGGCAACATCGAAGGCGCGGGCGTAGTCTGCAACCCGGCCCATGCGCTCTTCGCCGGCCATATTGAAGCCGGTCACCAGCGGATGCCGGGCGCGGGCCGCATATTCCGCCGCCGCGATCACCCGTTCAGGACCGAAATGCCGCTCGCCGGTTACGATGATGCGGGTTTCGATGCCGGTTTTTTCTTTCGCAACCCGGATGCCTTCGGCGATACCGGCAAGATAGGCGTCTGCGCCGAGCCCGATGCGGTCACCATGATCTGGCGAGATGATAATTTCGCTATAGATGGTATTGGCCTGCGCAAGCTCGGTCAGATAGGTTTCCGTCAGGACCGCATAATCCTCATCCGTCTTGAACACCTGCGCCACCGCGTCATAACACTGGATGAATTCGGCAAAATCCGACCAGACATATTGGCCGTCACGCAGGAAGCCGCTGGTGTCTATGCCGTATTTCTCCGCCTGTTTCTCAACGAGGGCAGGGGGTGCCGCGCCTTCGATGTGGCAGTGAATTTCCGCTTTCAGCAAATGTGATGTCAAATGAAGCTCCTGCCGTGTGAACCGGCCTCGATGCCAAGATGGTGGGCGATGCTTTCGCCGATATCGGCGTAGCTTGAACGGATGCCGACGTCGCGCGAGCGGATGCCCGGTCCGAATGCCATGATCGGCACTCGCTCGCGTGTATGGTCCGTGCCCCGCCATGTGGGGTCGCAACCGTGGTCAGCGGTAAGAATGGCAATGTCGCCCGGTTTCATCTTGCGATGGATTTCGGGAATACGGGCGTCGAAAGCCTCAAGGGCAGCGGCATAACCGGCAACGTCGCGGCGGTGGCCGTAAAGCATGTCGAAATCGACGAAATTGGTGAAGACGAGATCGCCGTTTTCGGCCTCGTCGATGGCGTGCAGCGTCGCATCCATCAGGGCGGCGTTGCCGTTTGCCTTGATGACACGCGAAACACCCTGATGGGCATAGATATCGCCGATCTTGCCGATCGCGTGCACTTTCCGGCCAGCTTCGACAAGGCGGTCGAGCAACGTCGGTTCGGGCGGCGGAACGGAAAAGTCGCGGCGGTTGCCGGTGCGCTCAAAAGTGGCGATTGTCTCGCCGATGAAGGGGCGGGCAATGACACGGCCGATATTCAGCGGATCGAGCAGTTTGCGCACTATCTCGCAGAGCGCGATAAGCCGCTGCAGCCCGAAATGGGTCTCATGTGCAGCGATCTGGAACACGGAATCGGAAGAGGTGTAGCAGATCGGCTTGCCGGTCCTGATGTGCTCTTCGCCAAACTTGGCGATGATCTCGGTGCCGGAAGCGTGGCAATTGCCGAGGATGCCGGGAATATCGGCCTCTTTGCAGATGGCTTCCACCAGTTCCGGAGAAAAGGCGTCCCCCTCGGTCGGAAAGTATCCCCAGTCGAAAGTGACGGGCGTGCCCGCGATTTCCCAATGTCCGGAGGGCGTATCCTTACCCTTGGAGATTTCACTGGCGGAGCCATGCAGACCGAAAATACGCTCCGGTCGCTCCATGCCGGCGGGAATGTCGCCGCTTGACTGGCTGGCAATCTCGAGCAGGCCAAGCGAGCACATGTTCGGCAGTTTCAGCGGACCTGACCGAAGCCCCGCTTTGTCTGCTGCACCCGCCGCGCAGAATTCGGCGATGTGGCCGAGCGTATTGGCGCCAAGATCGCCATAACGCTCCGCGTCAGGCGCGCCGCCGACGCCGAAGGAATCCAGAACGAGAAGAAATGCTCTTGCCATAACTCACCGAAACAAATTGCGCCGACGGGCAATGTCAGGCCGAACTGTCGTTATAGATCAGCAAAACGTGAAGAAGGAAGTGATTTTATGAACCATCTGGTAAAACCAGATGCTCAATCCTCGTCCCGTTTCGATTTCGGCGCGTTGAGATTGCGCAGGACGTACCAGCCGGCCGCAACCACCATGGCCGCCAGAATATACCAGGTCACGGCATAGGACAGATGGTTGTTGGGGAAGGTGAGCATGGTCTTGCCGCCGACAGGCAGCCCGCCCGGATTGGGCGTCGCATCGGCATCGACATAAAACGGCGCGACATCGGAAAGGCCGGATGCCTGCGATATCTGCGGGATGTTGCGGGAGTACCAGCGCCCATTTGCCGGATCGTTGGTTCGAAGGAAAAGCCCGCCGGTTTCCGGCGCACGCATCAATCCGACGATCTCGACATCTCCGGCGGGTTCGCCTTCCAGCCTCGAGGACGGGTCCCGTTTGTCGGAAGGCACGAAGCCGCGATTGACGATGACGCTTGAACCGTCTTCGCGTCTGAGCGGCGTCATCACCCAGTAGCCGGGGCCGAGATCGCTGACCGTATAGACCTGAACTTGTTTGTCATTAAGGAAGGTGCCGGACAGTTTTACACGGCGATATTCATAGCCCGCGGGATCGGTTAGGGCCGGCCATTCGGCAGCAGCAGGGGCTTCGACGGGGGCGGCATGGGCGCGGGCTTCGATACGCGCGATAAGGTCGAGCTTCCAGGAAAGACGTTTGACCTGCCATGTCCCGAGCGCAAGCAGAGAGCCCGTCAGGACGATGGTTAAAAACAGGACGACGATCGCCGCGGGGCGGATACGGTGCTTTTGCGGGGCGGTTGTCGATGGATCGGTCATGATTTCACAGTCCTTGCAAGGCCATGCGGCTTGCCGCGGCAGCGCTTTCGGCCGCAGGCATCCGGTCTTCCAGCAAATAACCCCATAAATCGCACCACGATTCATGGGGTTATGTGTTGGTGCGTTGGCCGGCCCGCCGGAAACCCGGCAGGCCGTTTATGCTGCTCAGGGCAGGTTCTTCACATCTTCGATGTGCAGCGGCATCATGTTCTTGTTCATGTTGTACATGACCCAGAGCGAGCCGGAGAGCGTGATCAGGAGCACCACGACGGTGAAGATCAGCGCCATGAAGGTCCAGCCGCCTTCGGACCTGGTGTCCATGTGCAGGAAGTAGATCATGTGCACGAAGATCTGGATGACGCCGAGACCCATGATCGCGATGACCAGCAGGGTCTTGTTTTCAAGAACGTCGCCCATAACCAGCCAGAAGGGGATCGCCGTCAGGATAACCGACAGGACGAAGCCGATCATGTAGCTCTTGAAGGTGCCGTGGCTCGCGCCATCATGGTGATGGTCGCCGCCATGCGCGTCGTGGTGTGCGTGTGCTTCGGAACTCATCACAGAACTCCCATGAGATAGACGAAGGAGAAGACGCCGATCCAGATGACGTCAAGGAAGTGCCAGAACATCGACAGGCACATCAGACGGCGCTTGTTGGCCGCGATCAGACCGTGCTTGGAGACCTGGAACATCAGCGTGACGAGCCAGATAATGCCGAAGGTAACGTGCAGACCGTGCGTGCCGACCAGCGCGAAGAAGGCGGAGAGGAAGGCCGAACGCTGCGGGCCTGCGCCTTCCGCGATCAGGTGATGGAACTCGTAAAGTTCCACGGCAAGGAAGGCGAGGCCGAAGAGGCCGGTCACGCCAAGCCACACCAGTGTCGACTTCACCTTCTTCTTTTCCATTTCCAGCATGGCAAAGCCATAGGTGATGGAGGAGAAGAGCAGGAAGCCGGTATTGATCGCCACCAGCTTGAGATCAAACAGGTCGGCGCCCGAAGGACCGGCCGCATAGTTGCGGCCGACAACGGCATAGGTGGCAAACAGGGTCGCGAAGATGAGGCAGTCGCTCATCAGGTAGAGCCAGAAGCCCAGCGAAGTGCCGTTCTCCGGGTGGTGGTCTTCCTTCAGGTAGAAGACCGGTGGTTCAGCGCCGTCGACGCTTTGTGCAGGTGCATGAGCCATATTCGTTACGCCTGTTCAGCAAGCAGCTTCGTACGTTCCGCCTCGACTGTCGAAACATCGGAAGCCGGAATGTAATATTCGCGGTTGTAGTTGAAGGTATGGGCGATCGAGACCGCGATGATGGCGAGCATGGACAGGGCCGCCAGCCACCAGATGTGCCACACCAACGCAAAGCCGAGCACCACGCTGATGGCGCTGATGATCACGCCTGCGCCGGTATTCTTCGGCATATGGATCGGGATGTAACCTTCAAGCGGACGAACATAACCGCGCTTCTTCATATCCGCCCAGGCGTCGACGTCATGGACGACCGGCGTGAAGGCGAAGTTGTAGGCCGGCGGCGGCGACGAGGTCGACCATTCCAGCGTACGCCCGTGATAGGGATCGCCGGTAACGTCGCGGAGCTGGTCGCGCTTGAGGAAGCTGACGATGAGCTGGATGACGAAGGAGGCGATGCCGAGCGCGATCAGGAAGGCGCCGAAGGCCGCGATCACGAACCAGATCTGAAGCGAATTGTCCTCGAACTGGCTGATACGGCGGGTCACGCCCATCAGGCCGAGAATATAGAGCGGCATGAAGGCGAAATAGAAGCCGATGAACCAGAACCAGAAGGACAGTTTGCCCCAGAAAGGATCGAGGCGGTAACCGAAGGCCTTCGGGAACCAGTAGACGATACCCGCGAGCACACCGAACACAACGCCGCCGATGATGGTGTTGTGGAAGTGGGCGATGAGGAACAGCGAGTTGTGCAGCACGAAGTCCGCCGGCGGAACGGCGAGAAGAACGCCGGTCATGCCGCCGATGACGAAGGTGATCATGAAGCCGATCGTCCACAGCATCGGGACATCGAACTTGATGCGGCCCTTATACATGGTGAAGAGCCAGTTGAAGATCTTGGCACCCGTCGGGATCGAGATGATCATCGTGGTGATGCCGAAGAACGCGTTCACGCTTGCGCCGGAACCCATGGTGAAGAAGTGGTGCAGCCACACGACATAAGCGAGGATGGTGATGACGCCCGTGGCGTAGACCATCGAGGCATAACCGAAAAGGCGCTTGTTGGAGAAGGTCGAGACGATTTCCGAGAAGACGCCGAATGCCGGCAGTACCAGAATGTAAACTTCGGGATGGCCCCAGATCCAGATGAGGTTGACATACATCATCGGGTTGCCGCCGAGATCGTTGGTGAAGAAGTTGGTGCCAACGTAGCGGTCGAGGGTGAGAAGCGCGAGCGTGCCGGTCAGGATCGGGAACGAGGCCACGATCAGGATGTTCGAACACAGCGACGTCCAGACGAAGATCGGCAGGCGCATCATGGTCATGCCAGGTGCGCGCATCTTGATGATCGTGACGATCAGGTTGATACCTGAGAGCGTCGTTCCCACACCGGCGATCTGTAGGCCCCAGATGTAATAATCCACGCCCACACCCGGACTGCCGTCAATGCCGGAAAGCGGCGGATAGGCAAGCCAGCCGGTCTGCGCATATTCACCGATGAACAGCGAGATCATGGTGATGACGGCGCCGGCCGTGGTCATCCAGAAGGAGAAGTTGTTGAGGAAGGGGAACGAAACGTCGCGTGCGCCGATCTGCAGCGGCACGACGAAGTTCATCAGACCCGTGATCATCGGCATGGCCATGAAGAAGATCATGATGACGCCATGGGCCGTGAAGATCTGGTCGTAATGGTGTGGCGGAAGGTAACCTTCCGATCCGCCGGAAGCGATCGCCTGCTGGACGCGCATCATGATGGCATCGGCGAAACCGCGCAAAAGCATGACCAGCGCCAGGATGATGTACATGATGCCGATCTTCTTGTGATCGATGCTCGTGAACCATTCATTCCAGAGATAGCCCCAGAGGCGGAAATAGGTAAGCGCGCCGACGACGGCGATACCGCCCAGAGCCACGGCCGCGAAGGTCGCGACGAGAATGGGCTCGTGAAGCGGGATGGACTCCCATGTCAGCTTCCCGAACAGGAACGACGTTTGATCGGAATTGACGATCATTTTTAGCCTCTTGCGATTCTAAGACATAAGATCGGCGCAGCCATTGGCCGCGCCGCATAATGCCGGGACGTATCCGTCAGCCAGCGACTTGTTTCGTTTCCGGCAGCGCCGCAGGCTCGAAAGTCTGACCTTCGATGGCAGCCGGAGTGGATTGAGGACCGCTGGCGACGCCATAAGGCGCAAGCGGCGTGCAGACGACGGAGTTCAGCGCCTTGGCGATGTCGATGCCTTCCTTGCCGCCGCCGCCCTTGGCGTCGATATGCATCATGTCGCGCATGCAGAGCTTGTTCGGCTCGACACAGCGGTTGAGGATGGCGCTGTAGAGTTCCGGATCGACGGAAGCGAAATACTGAACCGGCTCACGCTCCGACGGCTTGGCGAATTCGAGATATTCCTGACGGCCGAAACCCTTGCCGCCTTCCTTCGCCTTGGCCACCCACTGGTCGAAGCCCTGCTGGCTCAGGCCATGGAACTTGAAGCGCATATGGGAGAAGCCGGGACCGGAGAAGTTGGCCGAGAAGCCGTCATAGACGCCTTCCTTGTTGATGACGGCGTGCAGCTTGGTCTGCATGCCGCCCATGGCGTAGATCTGGCCTGCGAGCGCCGGAACGAAGAAGGAGTTCATCGCCGTCGTGCCGGTGATCTTGAAGTTGATCGGAACATCAACAGGAGCGGCAAATTCATTGACGCTGCCGATACCGAGTTCGGGATAGAAGAACAGCCACTTCCAGTCCATCGCCACTACCTCGACCGTGATGGGCTTGGTCTCGGCGGTGACCTGACGGTTTTCGTCGATACGCTCCAGCGGGCGGTAGGGGTCAAGACGGTGGGTGGAAATCCAGGTGACCGTGCCGAGCATCAGGATGATGGCGACCGGGGCCGACCAGATCACCATTTCAAGGCGCGTCGAGTGGTGCCACTCGGGATCGTAATCCTCCGCTTTCGCCGATTCGCGATACTTCCACGCGAAGAACAGCGTAAGCACGATGACCGGAACGATGATAAGCAGCATCAGAACCGTGGACGTGATGATGAGGTCGCGCTGCTGGATGGCGACGTCACCCGAAGGGTTCATCACCACGAGGTTGCAGCCGCTGAGCAACAGCAGTGCCGGGATTGCCAGAAGGGCGGACGGGAGTTTTTTGATCATGCGCACGTTCTTTGGACTCGTACAGTTTGGATTATGCCGCGATTAATTGCCGAACATCATTTTTGAAATGAGGTATATTGTCGCGGTGCAGCGAAACCTTCGCGATGCACCATGTGCGGGCAGAGCTGCGTTTGAAGACGGAGCGGCTGCATTATCGCATAGCGAGCTTCCTGGGCAAGCCTTCTTATCAAACTTCATTTGACCTTACGGAAGGTGCGTGTGACAATCCGTCGCATCGTAACGCAACGGAAGAGGAGCCGGCGCGTTACAGGAAATGGTTCGTCCATGACGCAGGAGGGATATTATGAGTTATAGCAATGCTGCTCCATCTTTTGGGCAGGCGCCGGAAGCCAACGGTCATGGAACCGATCCGGTCAAGGTCGATCCGGATCGCATCACAATTGCGGTCATTCTTGCGAGAATGACGGAGTTTTTCGACTTCTTTATCTACGCCATTGCCTCCGCGCTCGTTTTTCCGCATGTTTTCTTCTCCTTCGTCGATCCGCTGACGGCGACCCTTTATTCTTTTGCGGTCTTCTCTCTGGCCTTTATCGCAAGGCCGATCGGCTCGCTGATCTTCCTCCAGATCGACCGAAAGTTCGGCCGCGCCGTCAAGCTGATGGCCGCGCTGTTCACGCTCTGTGGTTCAACGATGGCGATCAGCTTCCTTCCGTCCTATGCGGAAGCCGGCATGCTCGCTCCCTGTCTTCTGGCGGTATTCCGCATCGGTCAGGGTCTCGGCCTTGGCGGCGCATGGGATGGTCTCGTCTCATTGCTCGCCATGAATGCACCGCCGAAGCAGCGCGGCTGGTACGCCATGATGCCGCAGATCGGCGCGGCGATGGGCTTCGGTCTCGCCAGCGCGTTCTTCATCGTTTTCGTCACACAGCTTTCCAATGCGGAATTCCTCGCCTGGGGCTGGCGTTTCCCGTTCTTTGTGGCGCTGGCGCTCAATGTGCTCGCGCTCTTTGCCCGCCTGCGCATGATCGTGACGCCGGAATTCCAGGCCATGCTGGAGCAGCATGAGCTGGAGCCGCGCCCCATGTTCAAAATGCTGCGCTCGCAGTTTCCAGTCGTGGTCACGGGTGCGTTCGTGCCGCTGGCAAGCTTCGCGCTCTTCCATCTGGTCACGGTTTTCCCGCTGAGCTGGGTTTCCCTCAACACCACCCAGCGCGTTTCAGACTTCCTGTTTGTGCAATTCGTCAGCGCCATCATCGCCGGCGGCATGATCGTGGTGTCTGGTGTTCTCGCTGACAGGATCGGCCGACGGAAGCTTCTAGCTTTCGCCGCAGTGCTGATCGGTCTTTTCAGCCTTGTGGCACCGCTGCTTCTGAGTTCGGGCGATATCGGTCGCTATCTTTTCGTCTTGATCGGCTTTGCGCTGCTTGGTCTGTCCTTCGGTCAGGCGGGCGGTGCGCTAGCTTCCCGCTTCAGCCGCGAGTACCGCTACACCGGCGCATCGCTCACCTCGGATATTTCCTGGCTGATCGGTGCCGGTTTCGCCCCGCTTGTCGCACTTGGATTTTCGTCCAAATTCGGACTGTTTGCGGTCGGAATTTACCTCATGTCCGGTGCGGTCTGCACGCTGGTAGCCCTCTGGTTCAGTCGAACGCTGGACATGCCGTCGGAGTGAACAGGGCAATTTAACAACCCTTGCAGCCATTGCGCCGCGGAATCCTGTCGGATTTCGCGGCGTTTTTGTTTTTTTATTGCGCCGGATCGATTTTAATCTTGACTCGGTCCTTCATGAAATATTATGTAAGCAATACTGACGTAATTCAGTGTGTCTCATTGTCGGAATTGCCGGCCATCAGGGAACGCCATGCGAACGATGACGATCATTATTTGCGAGAAAGCGGCCATTGCCGCCGCGCCGTTTGACGGCCGCAAAACGACCGTTCGCGCCATTAAACGCCGATAAGCAGAAGAATGAGGAGCAGCCAGGTCGCCTGCGGCTCCGCCCGCAGAGTGCCGGCTGATGCGCCGGGTTTCGGGAAAGAGGGCGATGCCGCGCGAAATGCGCAACGAGAGGAGAGTGCCTTGAGTGTGACGGAGCAAAAATTCGGCCTTTACGATGCGGCTTTTGAAAAAAGCAGCTGTGGCGTCGGTTTCATCACCCGCAAGGACGGCGTGCAGACGCATGATGTGCTGAAGCGCGGCCACGAGGCGCTCTGTGCCGTGCCACATCGCGGCGGCATGTCGGCGGAAGGTGTCGGCGATGGTGCCGGCGTGTCGCTGGATTTGTCGCCCTCCTTCTTTCGGGAATTGACCGGTGAGGCCGGCTTGCAGGCCGGTCGCTTCGGCGTCGGCAATTTTTTCCTGCCGCAGAATTCCGCTTTCCACGGTGAGGCGGTCGGTATCATCGCAAACGCCCTCAAGGAGCAGGGGTTTTCGGTCCTGCTTGCCCGCGATGTGCCGGTCAATGACGCGGCTATCCGCCCCGCCGCCATCCCTTACCAGTTGCCGATCCGGCAATGGGTCTTTTCGGCTCCTGCCGAATGCGCAACCCTCGCCGAATTCGACTGGCGCATCCACAAGGCGCTGCTGGCCATCGAGGCGTTTGCCTATACCGTGCCGGAACTTGCCGGCTTTTATCCGCTGTCGCTCAGCGCCCGCACGCAGGTTCTGAAAGGGCGTCTGAACTCGCATGAGGTCATGCCCTATTTCTGTGACCTTACCGATCCGCGCCATGAAGTGCATACGATGTATTTCCACACGCGGTTTTCCACCAATACCGATCCGCACCCCTCCATGGCACAGCCCTTCCGCCTGATGGCGCATAATGGCGAACTCAATACCGACAAGAAGAACCGGCTGTCGGAAGCGGCCGTGGCGCTGGCGAAGAATGCCAGCATCATCCGGCCGAAGGGCCAGTCGGATAGCTGCCGTCTGGATCAGACCCTGCAGGCACGGGTAATGGAAGACGGTCTCGACCTCGTCACCGCCGTGGTCTCGATGATGCCGCCAGCCTGGGAAAATGACGATACCCTGTCACCGGCCGTGAAGGCGATGCTGGAATATTTCTCGCTTTATGAGGAGAAGAATGACGGCCCGGCCGCGCTGATCTTCGGCGATGGCACCATCATCGGTGCGCGGCTCGATCGCCTCGGCCTGCGCCCGCTGCGCACCGTCGAGACGCAAGATTATCTCTGCGTCATGTCGGAGGCCGGGCAGATCGCGTTTCCGGCGGAAAGCGTCATCCGTCGCGGCCGCATCGAGGCGGGCGGCATGCTTTATTACGATCACGCCGAGCGTCGTGCTTTTTCCACGGTCGAGGCGCTAGAGCTTCTGGCCTCGCGCCGGGACTATCCGTCGCTATTGTCTGAAGCGCGCGTAATGCTTGAGGACCTGCCGGAAGTGCCGGCGGAAAAGCAGGGCTCGCCCCTTCGTTACAATGGCGATCTGGAACGGCATCAGCGCTACGTCGCCTATTCGCATAATCAGGAAAGCTTCAAGTTCCTGATGGACCCGATGCTGGCATCAGGCGCGGAAAAAATCTCGGCCATGGGTTATGGCAATGCCATCAACGCGCTCTCCGATCAAGAAGGCGGGGTGGCGAAGTATTTCTCGCAACGCTTCGCGCAGGTTACCAATCCGCCGCTCGACAGCATTCGCGAGGCCGATGGCATGACGTTGCGTGTGGCGCTGGGCGCGAAGCCGAACAGCGGCGCGAAGAAGGCCCGCCAGATCGTCGTGCGCTCTCCGATCCTGACCCATCTCGATATGCTGCGTATTCGCGAACAGTCGGAGACGCCCCTTCGCCGTTTTGAAATGCTCTATTCGCCGGTCTTCGATGTTGCGGAGGCCAATGAAACGGCCCTGCGGCAGGCAATTGATGACCTCTGCGATGAGGTTGTGGCTTTCGCGGCAGAGGAAGGCGGCATCGCAGTCATCACCGACCGGCACGTCTCGGTAGGCCGCGCGGCTCTACCGATGATCATGATCGTCTCCGCCATCAACCAGCGGCTGATCGAAGAAGGCCTGCGGCTGCGCGTTTCCCTGATCGTTGAAAGCGGACAGTTTTCCTCCTCGCATCACATAGCAGCCGGCCTCGGCTTCGGCGCTTCTGCCGTCTATCCGCTTGGCGTGCAGTTCCGCGCTGAGGAGAAATTCGGTGCCGATGCCGACAAGGCCTTCAAGCGTTTTGCCAAGGCGGCGGAAAAGTCGCTGATGAAGACCATGGGCAAGGTCGGCCTGTGCACGGCGGAAAGTTATATCGGCGGCGAGTTCTTCGAACCGAACTTCCTCGATACCAACGATCCGGTGCTGAAGCGCTATTTCCCGAATGTGAAGACCCCGGTCGGTGGCGTCACCTTCGCCGTTATCGCGCAGGCGGTGGCCGACTGGCATCGCAAGGCGCTGTCGGTGAAGGGCGAAAACGACATTCCGCTGCTCGGCCTCTTCAAGGAACGCGCGGAAGGCGCCGGCCATTCCTATGGCACAACGGCGGTGCGCGGTTTCGTGGACATGACGGAAGAAAAGATCGGTTTCGACAAGGGAACCGAAAACGAGGAGATGCTGCGTCTTTTGCCGCTCAACCGGTTGGAGGATGCTTTCGGTCTCAACGATGCGGCCTATTATCACAACAGCTTCGACCGGTTGACGCCTGAGGCGATCGACGCATTCGAGGTAACCCCCGGTTACCGTGCCTTCGCGCGCATGATGGCGGAAGAAAGGTCGCGCCGCCCCGCCGCCCTGCGCGATGTTCTGGAGTTGCCGGCTGATGTGACATTCGCCGGTTCCGCAGAAGAATTCCGCCGGGAAATGGGCCGTTTTTCCCGACAGGGCAATAACAGCTTCATGGTGCGCGGATTGCGTTGCGAAGAGGCGGGAGACGGCGCATTCCGGCTGCAGCTGACCGGCCCGCATGGTCATGAGCTTGCCCGCCTTGCCGCGCTCGGCCAGTCGCTGCTCGACCGTTTCGGTGCGGATATTCCCGGCCACTGGCTGGAAGGCGGCGCGCTCATGGTTCAGGCAAAGGGTGAAGCCTCCGCCTATCTCTCGCTTATCCGCACCGCGCCGGAAAGCATTCCGCTCGATGCCGTTCAGAAGGCGAGCGAGATCACCAGGACCCTAGCATCGGGCGCCATGAGCCATGGCGCGCTGGTTGCCGCGGCCCATGAGGCGGTGGCGCATGGCACCAACATGGTCGGCGGCATGTCGAATTCGGGTGAGGGCGGCGAGCATATTTCCCGTTACGGCACCATCCGCGCCTCGCGCATCAAGCAGTTCGCCTCCGGCCGTTTCGGCGTCTGGGCAGGCTATCTTGCCGATCCGATGCTGGAAGAAATAGAGATCAAGATCGGCCAGGGCGCAAAGCCCGGCGAGGGCGGGCAGTTGCCGTCTCCCAAGGTGACGGTGGAAATCGCGGCGGCACGCGGAGGCACGCCTGGCGTCGAACTCGTCTCGCCGCCACCGCATCACGACACCTATTCCATCGAGGATCTGGCCCAGCTTATCCATGACGCCAAGGCAGCGCGCGTGCGGGTCATCGTCAAGTTGGTCTCGTCGGAAGGCATCGGCACGATTGCGGTTGGCGTTGCCAAGGCGGGTGCGGATGTCATCAATGTCGCCGGCAATACCGGCGGCACGGGTGCGGCGGCCGTCACCAGCCTCAAATATACCGGCCGTGCGGCGGAAATCGGCATCGCCGAGGTGCATCAGGCGCTCTGCGCCACCGGACTTCGCGCCAAGGTACTGCTGCGTTGCTCCGGCGCGCACCAGACGGCGAGCGACGTGGTGAAATCAGCGCTTCTCGGTGGCGACAGTTTCGAGTTCGGCACGACGGCGCTGATGATGCTGAAATGCGTCATGGCGAAGAACTGCAACATCAAGTGCCCGGCCGGTCTCACCACAAACCAGGAGGCCTTCAACGGCGATCCGCGCGCGCTGGCGCAATATCTCATGAACATTGCCCATGAAACGCGCGAGATTTTGGCCGGGCTTGGGGTTGCCTCGCTGCGGGAAGCCCGTGGTCGTTCCGACCTTCTTCATCTCCTCGATCATCCGGCGAGCGTCGGCCAGCTTGACCTCCGGGCAATGCTTGCCGTGGTCGAAGAGGTGAAGATCGACAGCCCCATCTATATGGAAAAGGACTTCGCACTCGACGATGCCTTCATCGAACTCGTGCGCTCGGCTCTGATCGACAGCAAGCGGGAGAACATCGAGCTTGGCGGCAATCGTTTCCTCAACAATTGCAACAAGAGCGTCGGCGGCCAGCTCGCCGTCGATATCGAGCGCATGCTGAACCACGAGCTTTCCGACGAAGAGACCGATGCACTTCCTGCCGTAAAACGCGATAGCCGTGGCCGTCGGTTCCTGGAGGCAGGATCTGTGCGCATCGATACATCAGGTTCGGCCGGGCAGTCTTTCGGCGCCTTCTGCAATGACGGCATGGTCATGGTCCATACTGGCACCTGCAATGACGGCGTCGGCAAAAGCGCATGCGGTGGCACCATCGTCGTGCGCTCCCGGGCGGCGGTTCGGAAGAGGCGGGCGGCAATGTGCTGGTCGGCAATTTCGCGCTGTTCGGCGCCACCGGCGGCCGCACCTTCGTGGAAGGGCAGGCGGGTGACCGTTTCGCAGTGCGTAATTCCGGAGCCACTGCTGTCGTCGAAGGCGTGGGTGATTTCGCCTGCGAATACATGACCAACGGCGCGGTGCTGAACCTCGGCAGCTTCGGCAAGGGTTTCGGCAACGGCATGAGCGGCGGCTTCGTTTATCAGTATGATCCCTATGGCGATTTGCCGAAGAAGGTCAGCCATGATTCCATCCTGCTCGGCGCGATCACGGGAGAGGATGAGCAGGCCGCGATCCACAATCAGGCAGTCCACCAGCTTCTGACCTTGCATGTCGCGGAGACCGGCTCGGCCAAGGCGACATGGCTGTTGGAAAACTGGGAAAGTGAACAGCACAATTTCGTCTATGGCATGCCGCGCGCCCTGCTGCTTTATCAGGACAGCGACGAGATTCTGAAGGCGAAGCCCCGCAAGGAGCTGCTGGAAGAACTGGCATCCGCGCTTGCCGCCCACCAGCTGCGCAAGTTCAAGCTCGCCTATCGCGACCGCAAGGCCGTCCTGAACGGAACGGTGCCGGGTTATGGCGAGACCGATACGGAAGACATGTATGCACTGCTCAATAATTATACCGTGTTGAGCATGGCGCAGGCCATCGCCTTGCAGCGGCTGCCGCTGGCCTCGGGCCCTTCCGATCCCGCCATCGAAAAAGCCGTGCGTAATCTCATCCTCACGGAAGATTATGCGCTGATGCAACGGCTGCTGAAATATGCGCGCGAGGCGCTTTCGGACCATAGCGATGAACAGCTTGCGGTGATGATCGCCGCCAAGCGGCTTGACGACTACAAGCAGGCGCTGGCGCGCCGGAACATCTGGTCGGTGGACAGCCCCGGCACCTATGGCTGGATTATCCAGCAGAACCGGAAAAACATCGAGAAGATCGGCCGTCTGCCGGGCTTCGAAGAGCTTTTCGCAGCGCGCGCCATTCCAGATCTTGCCACCGCATCCAGCCACAACAGGGCAGCATGATGAAGATACCTTATATTCCGCAGGACGCACCCTTTAACGGTGATCAGCGTGCCTGGCTTTCCGGTTTTCTGGCCGGTCTTCACTCCCGTACCGCCATCGGCCTGGAGACATCGGTTGCCGCTGCCGCTCCAAAAGCAGCGGCCAGCGTCCTGAATGTCCTCGTTGGCACCCAGACCGGCAATGCCGAAGCGCTGGCGATGGATATCGCTGCTGCGGCCCGTGCACAGGGCATGCAGCCCGTAGTGACGGCGCTGGATGATGTCTCAATGGACAGTCTCGGCTCCATGAAGCGGGTCATCGTCGTAACCTCCACCTATGGCGAAGGCGAAATGCCTGATAATGCCCAGCTTTTCTGGGAGTCGCTCGCCGCTGAAAACGCCCCGCGGCTGGACGAGATGAATTTCGCCGTCCTCGCGCTGGGCGACACCGGTTATGACGGCTTCTGCCAGGCGGGCAAGCTCATCGACACGCGGTTCGAACAACTCGGCGGCAAGCGCATGAAGACGCGTATCGATTGTGATATCGACTTCGAGGATGCGGCCGCAGCATGGATCGGTGAGACCCTGCCGCTTGCACGCGCCATCGATGGCGGCAGCGCGGCGGCGGCCATGTCTGTCGTCGCCGAGCCGCCGGCACGGGCAAAACAGGGATGGAGCCGCAAGAATCCCTATTCGGCTAAGGTAAGCGTCAATCGCCTTCTTTCCGGACCTGCATCGTCGAAGGAAATTCGCCACTACGAGTTTGATCTCGGCGAAAGTGGCCTCGATTACGAGGCGGGCGATGCTCTTGGCGTCGTTCCCCTCAACGACCCAAAGTTGGTGGGTGCGCTGCTCGAACGCTTCGGAGCTGGTACAGACAGCGAAGTCGCCGGGCTGGACCGGCCGATCGGTGATGCGCTTCTGAACATGTTCGAGATTTCGACGCCCTCACGAGAGCTGGTCGCCGAAATTGGCAAGCGTGCAAGACATGAAGAACTCAGCCACATCCTTGCGAATGGAGACAGGGAACAGCTTTCCGCCTTTCTCTGGAGCAAGGATATTCTCGACCTGCTTGATCTCGGCGGAAAGTTCGTATTCGACCTTGCCGAATTCGTGACGTTCCTGAAGCCATTGCAGCATCGCGCCTATTCCATCTCTTCCAGCCCTCTGGTTGCGAAAAACGGTGTGCATCTGACCATCGCCAGCGTGCGTTATCGCGCAGAAGGCCGTGAGCGTGGTGGTGTATGCTCCACCTATCTCGCTGACCGGGTGGAGGCGGGGCAGAATGCCGGGGTTTTCGTCTCGCCGAACAAGGCGTTTCGTGTGCCGCAGGATAATGATGCGCCTATGATCATGGTGGGACCGGGCACGGGTATCGCGCCGTTCCGGGCATTTTTGCAGGAACGGCAGGCGCGGGGCGCAAAGGGCCGAAACTGGCTGTTTTTCGGCGATCAGCACCGGCAGTCAGATTTCATCTATGAAAACGAGCTCGGCGACATGAGCCGTGATGGCGTGCTCACACGTCTCGATCTCGCCTTTTCGCGCGATCAGGCGGAAAAGATCTACGTTCAGACCCGCATGCGGCAGAACGGCAAGGCGCTCTATCAATGGCTTGAAGAGGGCGGTTATTTCTACGTCTGCGGTGATGCAACCCGC
The DNA here is from genome assembly GCF_010669145.1 of Rhizobium oryzihabitans. Taxonomy (NCBI): domain Bacteria; kingdom Pseudomonadati; phylum Pseudomonadota; class Alphaproteobacteria; order Hyphomicrobiales; family Rhizobiaceae; genus Rhizobium; species Rhizobium oryzihabitans. The sequence continues at coordinate 2,055,512 of NZ_CP048632.1, read as the reverse complement.
ATGGCGAAGGATGTCGACGACGCTCTGCACCGGATCGTTATTGAAGAAGCGGGCATCTCGGCGGAAGCTGCGAGCGACTACTTGAACCGGCTGAAGCGCGAGAAACGCTATCTGCGCGATGTTTATTAGAGATTACCGATAGCACAGGACTGCCCTGCTCCAGAAAGCTCAGCAATTGGAGCAGGTGGTTTCCGCGTCGCGTTGCTTGAAGAAATAGTCGCGCCCGATCGTGATCGACTTAACACCAGTGGAGGAGAGGTCCGTCATGAACATCAGCAATTCATGCGGGATGGAAAGCTCGACATGAATGAGAAAACTTTCCGCTACCAGCAAGCGTGTCGGAACCGCCACTGACGATCCAACGGCATAAGGCCTCTGATCTTTCTCATTCCATGACCAGGCGATTTTAGCCTGTTTCTGCTTGTCGATCGTGATACCGCTGATTGTCAGTTGCAGACCTTTCGTGCTGTAAGGCGCAAAGACAGCTGCCGCGACGTTCTGCATGTTTTTGAGATAGGCCTTGTCGACGGAGCCCGTTTTCGAGATCAGGTCGTTGATCGTGGCGGCGGCGCTCGTTGATCGCTTAAAAGTATTGTAGCCGATCGTAAGTTCGAAAGACGTCACATAAAGCGCGAGCAATATCGGGAAAAGGATTGCGAATTCTACCGCGCCAACGCCGCGGCGATCTTTTGCGAAGCGTGCAATGAGCGCGATGAGACGCAGTTTGCCGTTCATGACGGCGACCAACAACCCTGCCATTATGAGCCCCCGCTTGTGGTGTATTTCTCGTTCATGAAAGCATCGGTCGCGACAATGAGGAAATGCGAGGGCATCGATCCGTCAGCCGGACGTACTTTGGTGAGATACGGCCGGATGATATCGGCAGTAACGCGCCAGCGATAATAGACACGCAGCATGTTGATCGTCTCCGGGCCGCCCGGCTTGAAACCAAATTGTGATGTGTCGAGAACGTAATATTCGCCGGCAGGTCTCAAGGGTATCGTCGTTGGAATATCCTTGAAGGCGGTAAAGGAGCGAAGGTCGATATAGAGCTTCTGTTCCTGTTTGATCTCATCTGCCGAGCAGGTGATCATCACCGAAACTTCATTGCAGAAACTCTTGCGAAAATCCTCTTTTGAGATCGAACTGCTGATCTGCCCAGTGCGCAGACGCCGCGCCATATTCTCCGTGGCATTGGCGACGACCTGTTCCGCCATCATGGCGAGGAAGGTCTCGATGATCGCAAAAACGACGAGGAAATAGGGAATCGCGAGGATCGCGAATTCGATGGCCGCTGTCCCGTCTCGCGAGACGCCGAATTTTTCCAGCAATGGCTTCAGTCTGGCCAGTCGCATGTGGTTGTTTCGATCTCTAGAATATGCGCCAGGCGCAACCGTTGAATTTGTTGCGGACCATAACCAGCCGGTATTTACATTCAGTTACCTCGATATTTTATACTTTAGTGATTCACAAAAGTGGCACAGTCTATAAATGCAAAAGGCCCGACATATTGCCGGGCCTTTATTGAACAGGGATAAATGGCGGCTTATTCAGCGTCCGCTTTCGACAGAACCTCAAGGGTGGGCGTCGAGGTGATGTTGTAGCCGCAATCCACATAATGGCATTCGCCCGTAACGCCGCGTGACATGCCCGACAGCAGGTAAAGCGCGGATCCGCCGATATCGTCGATATCTGCCGTCCGCCGTAGCGGCGCATTTTTCTGGTTCCAGGCGTAGATCGCACGCGCATCCGAGATGCCTGCACCTGCCAGTGTGCGGACCGGGCCGGCCGAGATGGCGTTGACGCGGATGTCGCGTGGACCGTAGTCGGCGGCGAGGTAGCGAACGGACGCCTCAAGTGCCGCCTTGGCGACACCCATGACGTTATAGTTCGGAATGACCCGCTGCGAACCATTATAGGTCAGCGTCAGCATTGATCCGCCATTTGTCATCAGTTCAGCGGCGCGCTTGGCGATTTCCGTGAACGAGAAACAGGAGATGACCATGGTGCGGCTGAAATTCTCGCGGGTGGTATCGGCGTAGAAACCTTTCAACTCGTTCTTGTCGGAAAAGCCGATGGCGTGAACAACGAAATCGAGCGAGCCCCACTTTTCCCGGATCGTCGCAAACAGCGCGTCTACCGAGGCAATATCCTCGACATCGCAAGGCACGATGAAATCGGACCCGAGTTCCGCGGCGAGCGGTTTCACGCGCTTGCCGAGTGCCTCTCCCTGATAGGTGAAGGCGAGTTCCGCGCCCTGTGCTGCGAGCGCCTTGGAGATGCCCCAGGCGATCGAGTGATTGTTTGCGACGCCCATGATGAGGCCGCGTTTACCCTGCATGATGCCGTTCATGGGCAATTATCCGTTATGACGCTGGAAGACGAGCGTGGCGTTGGTGCCGCCGAAGCCGAAGGAATTGGAAAGGATGGTGTCGATCTTGGCGTTGTCGATGCGGCTGCGAACAATCGGAACGCCTGCAAATTCCGGGTCAAGCTCGGAAATATGCGCGCTTTCGCCGATGAAGCGTTCCTGCATCATCAGCAGGCCGTAGATCGATTCCTGAACGCCGGCAGCACCGAGCGAATGGCCGGTGAGCGACTTGGTCGACTGGATATGCGGGATCTTGTCGCCGAAGACTTCCCGGATCGCGCCGATTTCCTTGCTGTCACCAACCGGCGTCGAGGTGCCGTGGGTATTGATGTAGTCGATATCGCCCTTGACGGTGGAAAGGGCCTGACGCATGCAGCGGATTGCGCCCTCGCCGGAAGGAGCGACCATGTCGTAACCGTCCGAGGTCGCGCCGTAGCCGACGATCTCTGCGTAAATCTTCGCACCACGCGCCTTTGCATGTTCCAGTTCCTCGAGAACCAGAACGCCCGCACCGCCGGCGATCACGAAACCGTCGCGGTTGACGTCATAGGCGCGCGAGGCAACGCCGGGTGTTTCGTTGTATTTGGACGACATCGCGCCCATGGCGTCGAAGAGGTTGGACATCGACCAGTCCAGATCCTCATGGCCGCCTGCGAACATCACGTCCTGCTTGCCCCACTGGATCATTTCAGCGGCGTTGCCGATGCAATGCGCCGAGGTCGAGCAGGCCGACGAGATGGAATAGTTGACGCCGTGGATCTTGAACCAGGTCGCAAGCGTGGCCGAGGCGGTCGAGGACATGGCCTTTGGTACGGCGAAGGGTCCGATGCGCTTCGGGCTGTTGTTCTTCAGCGTGATATCGGCGGCTTCAACGATGGTGCGGGTGGAGGGACCACCAGAGCCCATGATGATGCCGGTGCGCTCATTGCCGCTGATGTCGCTTTCTTCCAGACCGGAATCGGCGATCGCCTGCTTCATCGCGACATGGTTCCAGGCGCCGCCCTGCGACAGGAAGCGCATGGCGCGGCGGTCGACCAGTTCTGTCGGGTCGAGAGACGGTTTGCCCCAGACCTGGCATTTGAAACCGTGTTCGGCGAAATCCGGCGAAAATGAAATGCCGGATTTGGCATCGCGCAACGATGCGGTGACTTCAGCGGCATCACCGCCGATGGAAGAAACAATACCGAGGCCGGTGACAACAACTCGTCTCATGAAAGGGACCTTTTCTTAAGATTTCGGCTGGACGACCGAAGCCGCCCGGCTTTTGCCAGGACTTATTCCGTCTGCTTCAGGCGGCCTTTTCCTTCGATAGCCCGACACGAAGGTCAGTCGCCTGATAAATGGTTTCTCCATCCGCCTTCAGCCATCCGTCGGCGGTTCCAAGCACGAGACGACCGCGCATCACGCGCTTGAAGTCAATGCCGTACTGGAGGAGCTTGGTATTCGGGCGGACCATGCCCTTGAATTTGACTTCGCCGGTCGACAGCGCCATGCCGCGGCCTTCTTCACCCAGCCAGCCGAGGAAGAAGCCGGTCAGCTGCCACATGCCGTCAAGGCCGAGGCAACCCGGCATGATCGGGTTGCCCTGGAAGTGGCAGGGGAAATACCAGTCGTCGGGGCTCACATCATATTCGGCGCGGATGAAACCCTTGTCGAACGCGCCGCCGGTTTCGGAAATTTCGGTGATGCGGTGAACCATGAGCATGGGGGGCAATGGAAGCTGGGCATTTCCCGGGCCGAACAATTCGCCGCGACCGCAGGAAAGGATCTCCTCATAATTGTAACTTGATTGCCTCGTTGCCATACCGCTTTCACTTCCCCAATTACTGGTGTTGATTGACTTCACTAGAGCAAGTTAGGTTCAAAATGAAGCGCTGCAAGGGCAGAGGCCGCTCAGCCCCCATATCTTTGTCTTCGAACCTTCTTTGCAGAAGTCATTACCTCAATATGCCGTCCGCATACAGGAACCATCCGGCAGGAACCAGAGGAAATTTGCAGGAATGGCCGGTTTGCGGCCATTTGCAGCACTGGACGGCGCTGAAACTATTGAAAGCATTCGCTGCAAAAGATATATGCTAATGCAATTGGCAAGTTTCACCCCTGTACTTGGAATGGGATTGCATGGCATTTGACGCCACACTGGATATCGGAACGAGGCTGCGGCGCTCGGGGCTGCGCCCCACGCGCCAGCGCGTGGCGCTGGGCGATCTCCTCTTCGCAAAGGGCGATCGCCACCTGACGGTTGAAGAGCTGCATGATGAGGCGGTTACCGCTGGCGTGCCGGTTTCTCTGGCAACGGTTTACAATACGCTGCATCAGTTCACCGAGGCCGGTCTCATCCGCGTTCTCGCCGTGGAGGGTGCCCGCACCTATTTTGACACCAATGTGTCCGATCACCATCACTTCTTCGTTGAGGGAGAGAACGAGGTTCTCGATATTCCCGTCAACAATCTCCAGATCGGCAATTTGCCCGAGGCGCCCGAGGGCATGGAAATCGCCCATGTGGACGTTGTCATCCGCCTTCGCCGCAAACGCGGCTGACGCTTTCGTCTGATACTGGATATGAAAATGGCGCCTGCAGGCGCCATTTCTGTTTTCAGGCGCCCTTGCGCTCATCTATCGACACATCACTTCAATATATCTTCCGGCCGTCTGCCGGGCTTGGCCTTGTAGGGTGGAAAAGTCCATCCGAAGATCAGTGCGCCCGAGCGGACGCCAAAAGCTGTCAGCACGCCAATACCTGATGCGACATAAAGCGGCGCACCGAGGAAATAGGTTCCGATGAAGATGGAAGAGCCCAAAAGGGCGCAGGTGATATAGACTTCAGGGCGCAGCAGCACGGATGGTTCGCCGGCGAGAATATCGCGCAGTACACCGCCGAACGTCGCCGTGAGAACGCCGGTGACGATGGCGACGGTTGCGGAGCCGCTGGCGGCGAGGCCCTTCGCCGCTCCCATGACGCAATACGCGGAAAGGCCAATGGCATCGAGCCAGATCAGCACCCGATAGCGGGATTCGAAAAGATGTGCGGTGAAGAAGAGCAGAACCGCGACCGATACGCAGACGAGAATATAAGTGGGGTTCACCACCCAGAACACCGGCGCCCTGCCCAGCACGAGATCGCGCACCGTGCCGCCACCGATGCCGGTCGCTGCCGCGAAAAACAGGAAGCCGATCAAATCAAGCTGCTTGCGTGAAGCTGCCAGTGCGCCGGTCGCGGCAAAGACGGCGACGCCGGCATAATCGAGAAAACCCAGCAGTGTCATGAAAAGGTTCCCCCGGAAAACTGAATGCAGGCGCGTCAGTGTCGCGCAAGCACTAAACTCTAGGCTGGCCGCCCGGATGATCGCAACATCCATAACCGAAACGGATGCAAAGGAAAATGCCGTGCGAATCGCTATCGTTGTCGCTCTTCAGGCGCTGGTCCTCTTGATGTTTCCGGCGGCGCTGTCAGCACAGCAGCAACTGGTGAACGATCCCGAGATCTATGAAAAGGATCATTTCCGCAACGAGTGCAAGGTAGCGGCCTTCGGCGATGATTTCGTCACCAGGCTGGATATCAACAATGACGGCCTGATGGATGCTGTCGTCAATCATGGTGTTCTGGATTGCGACGGCGAAAAGGGCCGCAGCTGCGATGAGGAAGGTTGCCCTTATAATTTTTACGTCCAGGTGAAAGAGGGCGGATATCTGATGATCGCGACGGCCCGGATATATGGCTACGATTTCATCAAGCGTTTCGGCAACATGGTCTTTGTACTGAAGATGCACCCGCGTTATTGCGAGCGCACCGACAAGGAACCCTGCCTGATGACGGTCAGGGTGCGCGGCACGAAGTTCGTCACCATTTCGCGCAAGTAACGGCGCAGCCTGTGACGGCAAGGGCGGTCACGGCACGATACGCCTGATTTTGACCCTCTGATTGTAGCGATGGCGTAGCGAACGCGGAATGACGAGGGTGGCAATGGCGACGGCAAAAACCGTTGCCGCCACCACCCACAGGGCATCCGACTGGAGTGTGGCACCGAGCACCGCGCCGCAGATCGCCCCGCATATCATGCCAAGCCACGGTACGATTTGAATACCCCAATCGAGGCTCCGCTCGCCCAGGAGAAAGCGGCCGATGCCGCGGCCGAAGCGGGAAAGAGCACCGGTCACATAGGTAAGGCCGATCGGTAGCCCCTCAATATGCTCGACCGCGGCATTGACCATGCCCATGGCAAAAACGACGAGATAAAACTGCGCGAGACCTGCCTCGTTCCGCAACAGTGCTGCAATTGCCATCAGCGCCCCCACGCCCGTGAGAACGGCAAAGATGCGCCGGTCGAATTTGTGTGCGACCACAATGCCCCCGGCATTGCCCGCCACGAAGGCAACGATTGCGAAAAGCAGTTTTAGCGCATGGGAATAGATGCCCGCCTCCATCGATACGGCGGCGCGGGTGGTGTTGCCGGTCATGAAGGAGACGAAATCTCCGGAAATATAAAGACCCACCGCATCCGTCATCCCGGCAATGAAGGAAATGGCGGCGACGAGCGCAATGCCGGTTCCGGTGCGCCTTGCCCTGATGATGTTTCGACGTCTTTGTCTGGTCATGAAAAGCTCGATATGAAAAACATCGGCCGATGCGCCGGGCCGTGCTATCCTATGTCTAGAATGCCGGAAGGCCCGTTTGCAATCTTTCCCGATGCGTTACCAGCCATTCCATTTTGTCTAGACAAATAGAAAATCCCTGCCTACGATGCCTCAAATAAAGCGATAAAAAATGTCGCACAAAAATAAATCAAAAGGGGTTCCGATCATGAAAAAAACGTGGGTTCTCGCCACAATCGCAGCGCTTGCTTCATCCGCTTCCGCCTATGCAGAAACATCTGTAACCATCGGCATGTCCGGCTGGACCGGCTTTGCGCCGCTGACACTTGCCAAGCAGGCGGGCATTTTCGAAAAAAATGGCCTGAAGGTCGATATCAAGAAAATTCCGCAGGCAAGCCGGCATCTGGCGCTTGCTTCCGGTGATATCCAGTGTGCCGCCACCACGGTCGAAACCTGGATCGCGTGGAATGCCAATGGTGTGAAATCCACCCAGATTTTCCAGATGGACAAGTCGCACGGTGCCGACGGCATTGCGGTGCGCAGTGACGTTTCAAAGGTCGCGGACCTCAGGGGCAAGACGGTTGCCGCTTCTGCACCGGGCACGTCCCCCTATTTCTTCCTTGCCTGGATACTCAAGGAAAACGGCCTCACCCTGAAGGACGTCAAGGTCGTCAACCTTGAGCCGGGACCGGCCGCGCAAGCATTTGTCGCCGGCCAGAACGATGCGGCCATGACCTATGAGCCCTATCTGTCCACCGTGCGCGCCGCGCCAGACAAGGGAAAAATCCTCGCCACGACGCTAGATTATCCCGCCGTCATGGATACGTTCGGCTGCACACCGGATTTCCTGAAGGACAATCCGCAGGCGGCGAAAGCCTTGGCGGACAGCTATTTCCAGGCTCTCGACCTCATCAAGTCCGACCCCGAAAAGTCCTATGAGACGATGGGAGCGGATGTGAAGCAGGCAGGAGAGGCATTCGCAGCCTCGGCAAAATTCCTGGAATGGCAGGACAAGGCCGCCAACCAGAAATTCTTCGAGGGCGAATTCAAGACATTCTCCGAAAAATCGGCTGATCTGCTTCTGGAAATCGGCGTGATAAAGGCGAAGCCCGATCTTTCGACACTCGCGGACACCTCCTTCATCAAGTAGCAGAAGCAGGCGGCTGCATTTTCCTTCGGGGATATTGCGGCCGGTCAGAAGCGTTACAGCGTCTTGTGCGTCATGGACGACGCACGGCGCTTTGATGGCGCGGCGTCAGAAGTGCCGCGCCGGTTCTCCAGACAGGCGACAGGATGCAACCTCTTCAACCCATAAAGAACAGCACGAGGATTTTTCTCGGCATTCTGTTCTTCGTGCTTTTTTTCTCCGCCTGGGGTTTTGCCACGCTGGGCGGTTTCGTATCGCCAACCTTTCTGGCCGACCCCATCACCATGCTCAAGGACGGCATCTATCTGCTGACCGATCAGGGATTTGCCGGCGATATAGGCATGACGATCTGGCGCGTGGTGGGCGGCTTCGTGCTGGCATCGCTCGTTGCCGTGCCGGTCGGCATCGCCATGGGGGCTTACAAGCCTGTCGAGGCGCTGCTTGAGCCCTTCGTATCTTTTGCGCGCTATCTTCCGGCTTCCGCCTTCGTGCCGCTGCTCATTCTATGGGCCGGCATTGGCGAGATGCAGAAATTGCTGGTGATCTTCATTGGCGCGGTTTTCCAGATCATTCTGATGGTAGCCGTGGCGGTTGCGGGGACAAGACGCGATCTGGTGGAGGCGGCCTATACGCTGGGCGCGAAGGACCGGGGCGTGGTGCGCCGCGTTCTCATTCCCGCCAATGCACCCGATATTGCTGAAATCCTCCGTCTCGTCCTCGGCTGGGCCTGGACCTACGTCATCGTTGCGGAGCTGATCGGCGCTTCCTCAGGCATTGGCTATATGATCATCAACAGCCAGGCGCTGATGGCGACCGGGCAGATCATCTTCGGCATCATCGTCATCGGTGTTATCGGACTTATTTCTGACTTCGCGTTCAAATCGCTGAACCGGAAGCTTTTCTCCTGGAGGCTTGCCTGATGAGCGAACTCGTTATCAAGGGCGTCAGCCGCACCTTTCCGGGTGTACAGGGCGGGCAGCCGACACTGGCCTTGCAGCCGACTGATCTGGATATCCCCCGCAATGATTTCGTGACCATTCTCGGCCCTTCGGGATGCGGAAAATCGACCCTGCTGCGCATTATCGCCGGTCTTGATCGCCCGACGACGGGCGAGGTCCTGCTATCCGGCAGTGCGGTTACGGGACCGGGGCGGATCGCGGCATGGTGTTCCAGTCCTACACGCTGTTTCCCTGGCTGACGATCCGCGAAAACGTCGCCTTCGGCCTGCGCGAACGCGGCGTGGCCGAGAAGGAGAAGTGGGAGATCGTCGATAGCTATATCGACAAGGTCGGCCTGCGGGGCTTCGAGAACCATTGGCCGAAACAACTGTCGGGCGGTATGCAGCAGAGAACGGCGATTGCCCGCGCCCTGGCGAACGGCCCGAAAATCCTGCTGCTCGACGAGCCTTTCGGCGCTCTCGACAACCAGACGCGCGGGCTGATGCAGGAATTGCTGCTGGGAATATGGGAGCGGGAGCAGAAGACGGTCATTTTCGTCACCCATGACATCGAGGAGGCGGTGTTCATGGCGTCGCGCGTGGTGACCATGTCCGCAAGGCCGGGGCGCATCAAGTCGATCACACCGGTCGACCTGCCGCATCCGCGCCACTACACGGTCAAGGCCAGCCCGGAATTTTCTGAGCTGCGCGCCAAGCTGACGGAGGAAATCCGCAGTGAGGCGATTGCCGCCGCTGCCCATGGATAGTTGATCCAGCGAAACGGGAGGATGGAAGCATCGGGATGAGGAGCACAGGCGCCGATCTTCAGGAAAAATCGCTGCACGAACGCATCCGCAATGATGTCGAGCGCCACATCATGTCGGGTGAGTGGCCGCCGGGGTATCGTATTCCCTTCGAACACGAGATGACCCGGCAATATGCCTGCTCGCGCATGACGGTGAACAAGGCTCTCAGCGAATTGGTGCAGCGTGGCCTGATTGAACGACGCCGCCGTCTCGGCACCTTCGTTCGCCAGCCCCATGCGCAATCGGCCGTGCTGGAAATCCACGACATCGAACGGGAAGTGCAGGCGCTCGGCCTGGTTTACAGCTACCGTCTCGACAAGCGACGCCTGCGCCCCGCGGGTGAAAAAGACGGCGCGGCCATGGCGCTTGCCGCCGGTGCCCGGGTTCTGGAACTTACCTGCACGCATTTTGCCGGCGGTGTTCCTTTTTGCCTTGAGGAACGCATCATTAATGTCACCTCTGTTCCCGATGCGGAATTTACGGATTTTTCGCAGATCGGGCCGGGAACGTGGCTGCTGAAAATGGTGCCCTGGAGTGCCGCCGAACACCGCATCAGCGCCGTTTCCGCCGACCGCAAAAATGCGGCGGCGCTGGGGATAACTTCCGGTGCGGCGTGTCTGGTCATTGACCGCCGGACCTGGCATGGAACGGACTATGTCACCCGTGTCCGCGTGACCTATCCCGGCGACCGCCACGCCCTGGTGGCGCAATTTTCGCCTTCGCAGACCAGTTAAAGGCCTTAGGCCGGTCAATTTTTTGTAAAGAAGAGTTTACGGGTCGTCTTTTGACAATATAATAGTTGTCAAAAGAACTCAGGTTTATTATCGGAACGTCAAGCTTTCACGACGGTATCCGTTAGGGCCCCGGTTTTCGTAAAACCGGTCAATCTGCGGGTGAGTTCATCGACGGAAATCCGGGATAAAAATTATGTCAGCTGTGACCTCAACTTCTTCCGCGTCCTTCACCAAGGCAAACAAAACACGGCATATCTCACTTGCCATGACGGCCGCCTTGCTGGCCGGCTTGAGTGCCGGAGCGGTTTTTGCTCAGTCGGCATCTGACACCCAGTCAGCCCCCGCAACGGAAACGGTTCAGCCCGCGCAGCAGCCGGCGGAAGCCCCGGCGACGCCGAGCGCCCCGGCGATCCAGCCGGCACCACCTTCCGCTGCCGCACCGGAACAACCGGCCGCCGCGCAGCCCGCCCCGGCCCAGTCTGCGCCTGCCGCAGGTAACCCCGCGCCGGCGGCTGAAGGTGTTGCGCCGCAGCCGACACAGATTGAACAGCCCGCGCCAACGAACACTACGGCCGCGCCGAACGAAGTCTCCACCCCGATTGAACCCGTAAGCACCGAGCCTGCTAGTGCCGAACATCGTGCGGACATTCCGCACAACCTGTCCCCCTGGGGCATGTTCATGGCGGCAGACTGGGTCGTAAAGGGTGTGATGATCGGTCTCGCCTTCGCATCGCTCGTCACTTGGACGGTCTGGGTTGCGAAATCGATCGAACTTGCCGGTGCGCGCGTGCGCGCCGGTGCGACGCTCAAGGTCATCCGCCGGGCAAAAACCCTGAACGAGGCGACCGAGGCTGTCGAGAAAAAGGGCGGACCGGTAGCCTTGATGCTGCGTATGGCAACCCACGAAATGCAGCTTTCCGATGCGGTGATCGAACACACGGACGGTGGCGGCATAAAGGAGCGTGTGTCTTCGGCCCTGTCGCGCATCGAGACCCATGCAGGTCGCCGCATGTCGCGCGGAACGGGTGTTCTGGCGACCATCGGTTCCACCGCTCCCTTCGTCGGCCTGTTTGGTACCGTCTGGGGCATCATGAACTCCTTTATCAGCATTTCGGAATCGCAGACCACCAACCTCGCCGTCGTGGCTCCCGGCATTGCCGAAGCGCTGCTTGCCACCGCCATCGGTCTCGTTGCCGCTATTCCGGCGGTGGTGATCTACAACGTCTTTGCCCGCTCCATTACCGGCTACCGCCATCTGCTGGCGGACGCAGCTGCAGGCGTGGAACGCCTCGTCAGCCGCGATCTCGATTTCCGCCGCATTCCGCCGGGCAGCACCAGCAAGCCCGCAGTGTCACTCGTCGGACGGTGATCGGTCATGGCTGGCGGTATTCGCGAAAATAGCGGAGACGATCTCTCCGAAAACCACGAGATCAACGTCACACCTTTTATCGACGTGATGCTGGTTTTGCTGATCATCTTCATGGTCGCCGCGCCATTGGCGACGGTGGATGTGAATGTCGATCTTCCCGCATCCACGGCCAAGCCGGCGGAGCGTCCGGAAGAGCCGCTTTATCTGACGGTGAAGGACGATCTGTCTCTCAATCTCGGCAATGATACGGTTTCCCGGGAGGCACTTGCAGCCTCGATCGACAGGCAGACGGGCGGCAAGAAGGATACGCGTATCTTCCTGCGCGCAGACAAGGCCGTCGACTATGGCCACTTCATGGAAATCATGAACCTGCTCAGGGACGCCGGATATCTGAAGATCGCCCTGGTGGGTCTGGAAAATGCGGCTGCGACATCGCAGCCCGCAGGTTCGGTACAGCCCTTGGCCAACCCGTAAGCCAGCCTGCAGCGCCGGGAACGGCGCCATGACTGAAAACGGCTACCCGCAGTCCCGACATTCCCGTCTGGGGAAGTGACGCTGTGGTCCGCCGCGGCGCTGCTCATGCTGGGCGTTCATGCCGGGTTTGCCTATTACCTGATGCAGGAGCCCGAGGAGCTGGATGCCGGCGGGCCGCCGCCTGCCGCGATCATGATCGAAATGGCGGCGATACCGGAAGCGGTGAACACCGAGGAAACCACGCCGGCGCAGGATGTTGAAGACGCCGAAGAGGTAAAGAGCGACAACAGCCAGCCGGTGGAGGAAGTCACCCCGGAGGAGCCGCCGCCACCTGAGCCGGTTGTGGAAACGCCGCCGCCGGAACCCGTGCAGCCGCCGGAACCTCCGGTCGAGGAGATCGTCGAACCGCAGGAAATTCCTGAACCGGTGGAGCCGATCGATCCCGTGCAGGAACAGATGATGGCGGAACTCGAAAATGTCGAGGTTCCCTTGCCCGTCATCCGGCCACCGCCGCCGCCGGTCGAAAAGAAGGTGGAAAAGAAAGAACCGGAAGACAAGAAGAAGGTCGAGCGCCAGCGCCCCAAACCGCAGCAGGCATCGGAACTGCGCGAAACGGCGAAGGCCGAGACACAGCAGTCCGATCGGACCGCGGCATCGCGCAACAATGCCGGTTTCTTCTCGTCGTCTTCCGCCTCGCCTGCAAAATGGGGATCGAAGGTTCGCTCGCATATCCAGCGGCGTAAACCCCGTTCGCTTCGCAGCGACGCGATGACAGCGACCGTCAGGTTCCGGGTTAACGATGCAGGCGCCATCAGCGGGGTCAGTGTGGTGCAGTCCACGGGTGATTCCTCGATCGACCAGCAGATCGCGGCCTGGATTCAGAGCGCATCACCGGTGCCCGCGCCGCCGCCGGACGCAAACAAGACAATCACCTTGCCGATCAGCATCCGCTAGATCGATTCCAGCAAAACCACATCACAGTTTTGCTGGAATAAGCTCCGGCCTTAAATGCCGCATTCCTGACGAGAGTGTGCATGCTTGGCCGATCTTCTCGAGAAGATATCTGTTTGGGTCTGAATTGCATTTCGCGAATGTTTTCGATGGTGTAGGTCTTGTCGACTTAACACGCAGAGGCATTCCGGAATGAAATTCTCAATCGCAGAGGCGGAGGATCTCGTATCCTCTATCTTTGAACGCAACGGCGTTCTGCCGCAAAACGCCCGCTCCGTGGCAAAAGCGCTCGTCGCATCCGAGGCGGCAGGCCAGAGCGGCCACGGTTTTCGCCGCATCCCCGTTTATGTCCGCCAGGCGCGGGTCGGAAAGGTCAATGGCAATGCCCGGCCGGTCGTGACGCGCGTCAAGCCGGGTGTTCTGTCGATCGATGCCAATCACGGCTACGCTTATCCGGCGATCGACTGCGCCCTGCAGGAACTGCCTGATATGGTTCGGCAGCAGGGCATCGCGCTCGCTGCGATCCATCGCTCCCATCATGCCGGCGTCATGGCGCTCACCGTCGAACGTCTTGCGGACATGGGTCTTGTGGCGCTGATGTTCGCCAATGCGCCGGCATCCATGGCGCCCTGGGGCGGCAGCAAACCGCTCTATGGCACCAATCCGATTGCATTCGCCACCCCGGTTGGCGGTGCCGATCCGCTGGTGATCGATCTGGCTCTGTCCAAGGTGGCGCGTGGAAAGATCATGGCAGCACGCCAGAAGGGTGAAACCATTCCGGGTGACTGGGCGCTCGATAGAAACGGCCGGCCGACGACCGATCCCGAAGAAGCCATTGAGGGAACGATGGTGCCTGCGGGCGAAGCCAAGGGCGCAGCTCTTGCGCTGATGGTGGAGATCATGGCAGCCGCAGTGACCGGCGGAAACTTCGCATTTGAAGCCTCCTCCCTTCTGGATGACAAGGGCGCTCCGCCCTCGCTGGGCCACACGATCATCGCCATAGACCCGGTGTCGTCGGGCGGCGCCGGCTTTGTCGAGCGGCTGGCGCTCATCGCCGGCGAGATAGAGAAGCAGGAGAATGTACGTTTGCCCGGCCGACGCAGCCAGGGTATCCGCCGGCAGGCGCTGGAAAGCGGCATTGTCGTCGAGAGCGATATTCTCGCCGAAATTCAGTCGCTTTGACGAATTGAAAAATAAAAACCCGGCGGATCGGATGATCCGCCGGGCAAACCGTTCATGGCTGCTTTAAACCTGCGCCGATGCAGATCGAAAATCATTTCCGACCCGCTTTTGGTCCGCCATCCTTCCATCGAAAGGGAAGGATCCTGACGCAGAAAGCCGCTCATTCGGTTTTGGCTTACGGGAAGGGGACGATTTCGCGTAAGCTTCTGGAGCAGCGTCAGCAAAAGCCTTTCTTGGTTTTGCATTCGAAGCTGCCCGGGAGAACGAATTGTTACGGGTGACGATCAGACATCCTGTTCAATCAGACCGCGCAGCAGGGCGATGCTGACGGCATTCAGCAGATTGGCGGCACCCAGCCTGTGGCGCACCCGCTCCAGCGTATCCTTCACATCGGCTTCATCCGCGCCGGTCATCAAGGCGACATGCGAGGGGTGTTTGCCCCGCGCCACCAGCCCCAGATAGTGCCGTTCACGATCCGAAAGGACGATTTCACGGGTTTGGCGATGTTCATGCGGCATTTTCGAAGACATGTTCTTTTAGCCTCAAAAGAGATCGACCTTCCCGGAGCGCGATCAGGGTCCATTATAAATTTTGATCCCTTAAACCGGCTCGCAAACCGCTGCGTTTGCTTGTGAGCAGGAACGCCAATCTCGGCCAAGAGGTTTCGTCAGGCATCAGGAATTCTGCAATAAACGGCCGCTTTCGCAGCCAGCCGGCCCCTACATGGACGTCATCCTCGGCAATGGAAGAATTGCTGCATCATCGTCTGCAGGAACCGGAATTGGTTTCTGTAGAGAACGATGCGAAAATTCAAAGCTTTGGAATGTTTGTCGTCATACCCGAAGGGACACGCGGCGCTCTATTAGGCGATATCCCGTATCAGGAGAATAACATCTCGCGCCAAGTTCTGCGTCTTTATTGTTATGTTTTGACACAGAAATGCATTGGCGCTGATATATTTTACAAATTTATTTTGTAATTGCGAAATATTGATGCCGGAAATGCGCCTTATCCGGCGGAATGATGCGCATGTTTCCTGCGAATATCGGTGGGCGTTGCCCCGAACCAGCGGGAAACGGAGCGCGAAAACGCCCCCGGTGTCGAATAGCCGAGCCTGTAACTGATGTCGGAGACGGGGAGATCGCTCTCCACCAGTAGCTTGAAGCCGGCATTCTTGCGAATGGCGTCCTTTATCTCGTTGAGATTGGTTCCAAGCTCGGCAAGCCGTCGTTGAAAACTGCGTTCCGAGAGGTTGAAATAGGGGGCGATTTCACTGAGCGAAAGTTCCGCATCCGAGAGCCGTACCTGCATGTAGCGTTTCACCTGATCGATGAAATGTGTCGCATCCGCCGATGTTTCCGGTCGCAGCATCCGGCACTGCAAATTCATCAATTCAAACAGCCGCTCATCCGCATTCGGATTGACCACATCGAGAAGCGATGCCGGCAGACGCATGGTATGGATGGGCTGGGAAAAACTGACGCGCTTGCTCATTCTTTCCTTAAATAGCTGAATATTATGCGGTTTCTGTCGCTCCAGACCTATCTCGATCTGGTTGATCCGTTCCCCGAGGATATCGCGAAGGCGCTGAATCAGAACCGCGAGCGATAGATCCACATATTGATCGCGTTTGGCGATCACCGGTGCAAAGGACCATGAAAGCGTCACCTGCGCATCATCAGCCACCATGGTGAAATTGCTGTTATTGGTCGCGTAATAAACGTGATCCTGAAGAAACCGCAGGAAAGCCCGCACCGTCGGCGCGCTGATCAGGCCATATCCGAATGCGCCGGAAGCGCCGGCTGGAAAGGTGGAAGCGCATTGCAGGCCGAAGGTATCGTCCCCGGAAATCAGCGCGCAGGTTTCGAGCAGGCGGCATAATCTGTCGAGGCTGATCCGCTCCGTCAGGCTGTCAAATGTGGCGGGATCGATGTCGAGAGCCTTGCAGATGGGGGCGATATCGATGCCCCGCGACCTCGCATAATTGCCGACGCCGGCGGCCAGACCGGCTACCACAGTTATCTCGTCGCTGAGCCTCTTGTCGGGCATCCCTCGCCTTGGCGTACCATGTTTGGAAATTGTCGCCTGATGGTAAGCCTTGCAAGACCTTTTGTCGAGCGGTCCGGCTGGGGGATTTTAGACGCGGCCGAGGCAGGCGCTCTGTTCCAGCACCTGCATGATGGTTTGGCCCGCATCCTCGATGGCGCCGCTATTATCTACCGTCGTCACGTCGAAATCTCCGGTCACCGCAAGCGAGCTACGCTCCAGCCGCCGGAGGATATCCTCCCGGCTTTCCCGCCCACGCTGCTCCAGCCGCCGTGCCAGCACCTCCGGCCGCGCAACGATATTCACGACCTTGAGACGCGAAAAGGCGGTGCCGAAATGGGGCAGGGCCGAGCGGGAACCGTTGGCGATGACCACGTCTCCCGCATCGAGATGGCGGTGGACTGCGGCAGGGATACCATATTTCAGCCCGTGCGCCTGCCAGGAGACAGCGAAAGCACCCTCGTCCTGCAGCCGGTTGAACTCGGCCATGGAGACGGCATCATGATTTTCGCCCCAGCATCACCGCTGCGGGTGATGACCCGGCGGGTGAAGTGGAAGCCCGGTCGTCCGGACAATTGCGTTGCCGCGTACTCCATAAGCGTATCCTTGCCGGCCCCGCTCGGGCCGACAATCACGATCATGGTTCCGGGTGATACGCTCTCACCCGAATTATCCCGCCCGCCATTCGTCATGCGACACGTTTGCCCTGACGCCAGACGGCACGCGCAACGGGCACGCCATCTTCGCGGTGAACCCTGACGAGGTCGGCTCGCAATCCCGCTGCGATGCGACCGCGATCAAGAAGACCCACCGTTCGTGCCGGCGTGGCGCTGACCATGCGCAGTGCTTCCGGCAGGGTGATGGCCTCCACCTGGTCGGCGAGCAGGAACGGCGCGTAAAGCAGGCTGAACGGCACGTAGTCGGAAGAAAGAACGTCCAGCACACCCAGCTCGGCAAGATCGCGGGCGGCGATATTGCCGGAGTGGGACTTGCCGCGGACGATGTTCGGCGCGCCCATCAACACGCTCATGCCGGCGCTGTGCGAGGCTTTTGCGGCTTCGACGCTGGTCGGAAACTCCGCCAGCTTCACACCATGTCCGATCGCTTCGCCCACATGCGCTTCGGTCGCGTCGTCATGGCTTGCAACGGTGATGCCACGCTCGGCGCAGCGAGCGGCAAGATAATCCCGGTGCTTGGCGGAAAACTCGGCCGACGCGGTTTGCCGCCGTCTGACGAACTCCGCGAAGGCCTCGTCGCTCAGTCCGCGCTTCTTCTGATAATAGAAGATATACTGATCCATCGACTGGAACTGACGCTGCCCCGGGGAGTGATCCATCATCGAAATCAGCCGCACGCGGGGATCGGTTTCGAAGTCTTCGAAATGCTCCAGAACATCTGATGAGGCCACTTCACAGCGCAGATGCAGCATGTGGTCTGCCCGCAGACGGTTCTGATCGGCCGCAGCTTCGATGGCATCTGCCATTTCCCGCATTTCGCCCTTCTTGAAGCCGCCATCTTCGTCGGAGCCGAGACGCAGGCAGTCGAAAACAGTGGTAATGCCTGAGGATGCGACCTGCGCGTCATGGGCCTGGATGGCCGCGATCTTGTCCCAGAGTACGCCCGGGCGCGGCGAATAATGCTGCTCCAGATGGTCGGTGTGCAGCTCTACGAGACCGGGAATGAGAAAATCGCCTTCGAGATCCTCTCCGGTCTTTGAAGCGCCTTCGCTGATATCGGCGATCTTGCCGTCACGGATCAGAACGGATCCCAGAATAATATCGTCTTCTAAAACGATGCGGGCATTGGAAAGGGCGTGCTCGGTCATGGGTCGGCATCTTTCTTTGGCTGCTGGCCAAGCGGGTGCCAGCGATGAACGGTAAAGGGTGCGCCGCGCGTTTCTTCAATGAACAATGCGAGGCCGGAAATGGTCAGAGGCTTGTCGACGAACTCGAAAAACCGCGCCGAAAGCACGTCCTGCATGGCGGGCGCGTCACTTTCGTCGATGCGGCCCGTCAGCGTCATATGAAAGCGGAAATCATCCATGACATGCGGATAACCCCAAAGCGACAGATTTTGCCGCTGGCTTTCCGTCAGGTTCTGCGGCCGGCGTCGGGCAATATCGGTCTCGGATAAAGGCGCGCGGAACCGATCGAAATGATCGACGATCTCGGCGGCAAAATCCTGCAGCGGCTGATAGGTGCGATCCGGGACGAGCGCGAAAAACGGACCAAGCGCGCCGACGACGATACGCGGAATCTCGAAGGCGGACTGGCTGGCGGCAAAGTCTTCGACGGCTGCGACAAGCTCTGCTTCGCTGTATTTTTCGGCAAGCTCGAAGGGTGCCTTCAGGGTCGCATGAAAACCGTAACGGCGAGGTTCCGCGGTCATTTCAGCATAGCCGTCGTGGTCATCATGCTGCGTGCCGGAAAATGCATTGCGCCCGAGCCAGCGCGACGCCGCTTCGGTTAGCGGATGATCTTTAGCCGGAGAAAAATAGATGGCGTAGCGCACGGCAAGCACTCTTCAGTGTCAAGGGAAACCAGGGATGAAACGCTATTTGGCGTGACTCGCCCGCTTCCCGCAAGGTCAGGAGTGCGAGGTAATGGCTTTCCGTGACAGAATGATGATGCCCGTGGAAAAAAGCGCGGTGAAATGCTGCCCTCGTCTGGAATGTGCCGAAAACGGATGCTGGCACATTGGATGTCGGCGGCAGGCTTCGCAGTAAATCCGGTTTTACGCCTGCGCCCCGAGCAGAACAGCGAACCGGGAGCGGCTTTTGGGTCAAAGCCACCCCCGGTTTTTTGACTTAATGTTGGGTTTTTCCGATCAGGCGCGAGCGCAGCGAGTTCGAGATGTGGTCGAACAGGAAGACGACGAACAGGATGAGCAGGACCATATAGGCAACCTTGTCCCAGTCGGCATTGGTGCCCATCGCCTCCAGGAGTTTTAGGCCGATACCGCCGGCGCCGACCGCACCGATGATAGTGGCGGAGCGGGTGTTGCTTTCCCAGAAATAAAGCGACTGGGAAATGAAGACCGGCAGGACCTGCGGCAACACGCCGAAACGATTGACCGCAATCGGAGACGCGCCGACCGACTTGACGCCTTCGCGCTGCTTGTCGTCCACATTCTCCAGAGCCTCGGCATAAACCTTGCCGAGCGCACCGGTATCGGTGAAAAAGATCGCGGCAATGCCGGGGATCGGCCCGGGGCCGAAGCTGCGGGTGAAGAACAGTGCCCAGATCAGCATGTCGATCGAGCGCAGGAAGTCGAACAGTCGCTTCATGCCCCAGTTGGCTGCCTTGTTGGCGGTGATATTGCGTGCAGCGATGAAGGCGAGCGGCAGGGCAACGAGCGTACCGAACAGCGTGCCCACAAAGGCCATGACCAGCGTCTGCATCAGCTTGGAGAAAATATCGGCATGCTGCCAGACGCTGTTGTCGAGGAAATCATCGGCCATATTGCCGATATTGGAGCGCTCCGGATCGAGCCTCTCCCCCCACAATGCCAGAGCGGCCAGTTCGCCGTAACCCTTGCCCCAGAATTCCGACTTGGTATCAAACAGGAAGTTGGCCCATCCGAGGAATCGCCGCTGGACATAGACCTGGCTGGTGCGGATTTCCGCCTGACCGGCGAAACCGTAATGCACGAGAACCTTGTTGCCGTCCTGCCGGATTTCTTCCGGAAGACCCTCAGGCGCACGAGCGGCGTCGCCATTGATGATGACGGGATAGTTCTTGCCGTCGACATAGACGTCCACCCGGGTCGGGGTCACATCGAGGCGATTTTCCGTACCCGCATAAATGACGCTGTAGCCGCCATCTGGCAGCGGCTGCAACCAGTCGATCTTTGCATCGGTGGGGTACTGTCCACGGCTCGACCATTGCGGATCGACCTTGCCGTCTTCAAAACGCAGACGGGGCTGCGCGCGCCAGGAATACCAGTCCTGAATATAGCTCGAAGCGCGATCCCACCGGCCCTGCATGAAGGTCGGCCCGACATTGAAGAAGAAGAAGCAGGCAGTAAGATAGACGAGGACGGCGGCAATGCCCGTCAGCAGGCCGTATCGCTGCATGAAACCGCGATTGAAAATGGCAGGATGCGCGGCCGTCAGCCTCTCGCGGTCGGCGGTGTTGAGAATGAAGCTGGACGACATCAGGCCGCTCCCCGTCCGAATTCAAAGGATTGATGGCCGATCAGCCTGCGGCGCAGCCAGCTTGAAAACTGGTCGACGGCAATGATTGTGATCAGCAGCAGGATGATGATGGCATAGGTCTTGGAGGCATGGTCGTTACCGATCGAGAGCCGGAAGACCTCGCCGATACCGCCGCCGCCGACGGCGCCGATGATGGTCGAGGCGCGCACGTTGATTTCGGCGCGCAGCAGCGCGTAGGAAACGAAATTGGGCAGAACCTGCGGCACGATGGCGAAGCGCACCCGCTCCAGCCAGTTTGCGCCGGATGCGCGAAGGCCTTCATCCGGCTTCATGTCAGCATTCTCCACCACTTCGAAGAACAGTTTGCCGAGAGCCCCGATCGTATGAATGGAAATCGCGATGATCGCCGCAATCGGCCCGATCGAGAGAATGGCCGTGAGCAAGCCGGCGACGACGATTTCGGGAAAGGCGCGCAGCACTTCCATCACCCGACGCACGATCCAGCGCACAACGCCTGAACCGACAAGATTGGTGGAGGCGAAGAAGCAGAGCACGAAGGCAAAGCTAGTGCCGATGATCGTCGAAACCAGTGCGATATTGAGGGTGATGATCAGCTGGTAGATGAAATGCGGTATGTAGAAGCTGTCGGTGACGTAAACGCGATCCGCGACATAGTTGTATTTCATCGACCCGTTGTCGTAGGGAGACGGCAGGTCGAACATCGCCCGGAAGATTTCCAGCGGACTATCCGGCACGAATGTCTTCAGGAAGTCGAAGAAATACGGCAGCCGCTCGAAGAACTTGCCCGAATTCGCCTCGTTGGCGAAATTCAGCGACGCTGCGAGAATGATCAGAAAGACCACGAGCGAGATGACGGTATAGATCCGCCGTGTCGCAAGCTGCTGTTGATAGTGACGCATGACCGTTCGGGACGATGCGCTTAATCCCTCGGGCGTGAGGGTACCAGGTTGCAGTGTGGTCGCCATGCCGCTCTTCCTTTATTGGCAAAAGCGGCGATGCCGCAAGGCACCGCCGCTTCCGGAACATGATGTCAGGATCAGCCGCCGATAACGGACTTACGGGCGTCGATGATCGTCTGGTAGAAGGACGGATCAACCTTGACGTAGCCGGTGTTCTTGCCCTGGCTGAAGCCCTGGAAGCAAGCGAGGTCCTTCTTCGGCAGTTCCATGAAGAAGGTCTCGACCTTCTGCTTCATGCTGTCGCCGATCTTGTTTGCGACCATGAGCGGACCGTTCGGGATCAGCGGGGACTTCCAGACTTCGACGATATCGTCCATGTCGAGATTGCCCTTCTTGACCATCTGGTAGAGGTTGCCGGCCGTGTAGCCTTCTTCCCACTTGCCGACGCCCGAACCGAAGGTCGTGCCAACGTCGAACTTCTTGTCGAGAACGGCGAGAACGAGGTTCTCATGACCGCCGCCGAAACCGGTTTCGGCGAAGTATTCCTTGACCGGAACGCCGGTTTCCTTCGGGATAGCAACGTTCGGGACGAGGAAGCCGGAGGTGGAGTCAGGATCGGCGAAGCCGATCTTCTTGCCCTTGGCGTCGGCCAGCGTCTTGATGCCGCTGTCCTTGCGGGCGACCATGATGGTGTAATAACCGGTCGAACCGTCAGAGCCAGCCGTGGTCAGGATCGGATCGACAGCCTTCGGATCGGCAAGAGCGATCTTGGCGTAGGAGGAAGCGCCCATGGAGGCGATGTCGATGGTGCCGCCGAGCAGGCCCTGGATAACGCCGTTATAATCCGGCGACGGGAAAACCTGAACTTCGGAAACGCCGGTCGCGGCCTTCAGGCCATCGGCAACGCACTTCGTGTTGCGGATCTGATCGGCTTCGTTTTCGGAACCGTCGAGACCGATACGCAGGACCTTGACGTCCTGAGCCATGGCGGAACCGGCCAGAACGCCAAGGGCGACTGCCGAAAGAAGGATTTTCTTCAACATGGACTTTCTCCTGTTTCCCGGCGAGCCGGAGTTTGTTGTGAAGTATCGGCCCTTGACGCGGGCACAAACGATGCTGAGCGGTTCCTCAGAGCCCGGCGAGAGCCAGCGGTTCGGGACCGGCAGATTGCTGAACCGGCCGCGAAGCAAGCTGCGCGCCGGGAATATTGATGCTGGTTGAGGTCATCGTCTCGTCGATGCCGGCGCCGTGCGAATCCGTGCCGTAGATTTCCGTGACCGCCGCCGCCGTCAGTTCGGCGGGCGTTCCGTCGAAGACGACGCGGCCCTGCGACATGCCGATGATGCGTTCGCAATAATTGCGCGCCGTATCCAGCGTGTGCAGGTTGGTCATGACGGTGATGCCTTCACGTTCGTTGATGTCGCGCAGCGCGTCCATCACGATCTTGGCGTTCAGTGGGTCGAGCGAGGCGATCGGCTCGTCGGCCAGAACCATCTTCGGCGACTGCATCAGCGCCCGGGCGATGGCGACGCGCTGCTGTTGGCCGCCGGAAAGCGTACCCGCCGCCTGCATGGCCACATGTTCGATGCCGAGCCGCTCGAGAGCGGCGATCGCCATCAGACGCTCTTCATCCGTGAAGATGTTAAAGAGGCTGAGCACCGTCGAACGGTGATTGAGGCGACCGAGCATGACATTGGTGAGCACGTCGAGGCGCGGCACCAGATTGAACTGCTGGAAGATCATGGCGCAGTCACGCTGCCAGTTGCGCAGCGCCGCACCCTTCAGCGCCGAGACTTCCGTATCGTTGAAATGGATGGAACCCGAGGAAGGGTCGACGAGGCGGTTGATCATGCGCAGCAGCGTCGATTTTCCAGCGCCCGAACGCCCGATCACGCCAACCATCTGGCCCTGCGGTATCTCGACATTCACGGAATCAACCGCAGTGTGGTTGCCGAAACGGCGCGTGACTTGCTTCAGGTGAAAGCTCATTTCCCCGTCCAATCTTCTTGTTACGGGGTTCGACCTAACAGCGGTCCGTGAAGTGTGGATGTCAGTTTCATGAATAAAATATTACAGAATTCGCCGATTGCGCGTCCGTGTATTCGCCGACAAACCTTCTGTCTGGCATTACAAGGAGTTGAAACCCCGGCCCGACAGCTTTTTTCCTTACCATTCCAGTGGCGCGGATCCCGGGATATGATGCCGGGATCCGCAATTCAGGTGGAGTTTAGCCGGCGTATTTTGTCACGAAATCTTCGGCGGCGAGGTTCCGGAAATCGTCCAATGCGATGCGTAGCGTTGCGTGATCCCAGTCCCACCATTTCAGAGCGTCCATCCGGCTTCCGAGTTCCGCCGGGAAACGTTCCCGGATCAGCCGGGCGGGTACGCCGCCGACGATGGTATAGGGCGCCACATCTTTCGAGACGACCGCACCGGCCCCGATCACCGCACCGTTTCCGACGGTGACGCCGGGCAGGATGGTCGAGCCATGGCCGATCCACACATCGTTTCCGATCACCACGCGCTTGGCGCGCCGGGCGGCGAAAAAGTCCGTTTCATCCTCCGCATCGTCCCAGTAGCTGCGGGCGCGATAGGTGAAATGATGCAGCGTTGCCCGCGACATCGGATGATTGGTGGCGTTGATACGGACGGAGGCAGCAATATTGACGAATTTGCCGATGCTCGCGCACCAGATCGCGCCATCCTGCATGACGTAGGAATAGTCGCCCATCTCGACTTCCTCGATGCGGCAGCGTTCCGAAATTTCGGTGTAGCGGCCGATCGATGAATTGGTGACGCGGGCGCTTTCATGAATGACGGGTTCGAGACCGACCTTGACGCTCATGCCGCCACCTTGCGCGGTGAAAATTGCGAGACGTCCAGAATGCGGTCGGCCACGGCTTCGCGCACTTCCTCATCATGGAAAATGCCGAGCAACGCCGTGCCCTTCGCCTTTTTCTCGAGGATCATGTCAACGACCACGCGGCGGTTGACAGCGTCCAGCGAGGCGGTCGGTTCGTCGAGGAGCAGGATAGCATGATCGGTGATGAAGCCGCGCGCGATGTTGACACGCTGCTGCTCCCCGCCCGAAAATGTTGCCGGCGGAAGCGACCACAATTCCCGTGGCAGGTTGAGTTTCGAAAGCAGCATGGCTGCCTGCTCGCGAGCCTCTTCCGCGGCAACCTTGCGGGCGAAAAGCGGCTCGGCGACGACATCGATGGCCGGAACACGCGGCACGGTGCGCAGGAACTGACTGACATAGCCAATGGTGCGGTGCCGGATTTCAAGGATCGTGCGCGGCGAGGCGTTGCCGATGTCGATGACCTGGTCCTCGTGGCGGATGAGAATCTGTCCACTGTCGATGGCATAGTTGCCATAGAGCATTTTCAGGATCGAGCTTTTGCCGATGCCGGACGGGCCGCCAAGCACGACACATTCGCCACCGGAAACGGAAAAACTGACATCGCGGACAACAGGCAGTTCGATGCCGTCGCGAAGATGCATGGTGAAGCTTTTGAAGACTTCCGAAACGATAAGAGGCGTCGGCATGGCGTCAAACCTGCAAGATGGAGGAAACAAGCAATTGCGTATAGGGCTCGCGCGGATCGTCCAGCACGCGGTCCGTCAGACCGTGTTCGATGACGTCGCCGCCCTTCATCACCATCATGCGATGGGAAAGCAGCCGTGCTACCGCGAGATCATGGGTAACGACGATGACGGCAAGGCCGAGATCGTTGACGAGGCCGCGCACGAGATCGAGCAGACGTGCCTGCACGGAGACATCAAGGCCGCCGGTCGGTTCGTCCATGAAGACAAGGCGCGGTGAGGTTACCAGGTTACGGGCGATCTGCAGACGCTGGCGCATGCCGCCTGAAAAGGCGCGCGGCTGGTCATCGATACGGTCGGTGCCGATTTCCACCCGCTCCAGCCATTCGCTGGCGGATTGCCGGATGTTGCCGTAATGCCGGTTACCAACGGCCATAAGCCGCTCGCCGACATTGGCGCCGGCCGAAACCGCCATGCGCAGGCCATCCGCCGGGTTCTGGTGCACGAAACCCCAGTCGGTCCGCATCAGGAAACGCCGTTCGGCCTCGCCCATATGATAGAGATCGCGCACCGAGCCGTCGCGCATGCGATATTCCACGCTGCCGGCCGTCGGCACGAGCCGGGTGGAAATGCAGTTGAGAAGCGTGGTCTTGCCGGAGCCGGATTCACCGACGATCGCCAGAACCTCGCCGGGAAAGAGCTCGAAGGAGACGTTGCGGCAACCGGCGCGGTCACCGTAATATTTGGAAACGTCCCTGACTTTCAAAAGCGGTGCGTCGCTCATTCTGCGGCCTCCTTCACATCCGCAAGCAGATGGCCCTTGTGGCCATGGGCGCGGCGGTCCTCGCAATGGTCGGTATCGGAGCAGACGAACATCCGCCCGCCCTTGTCGTCCAGTACCACCTCGTCCAGATAGACATTCTCGCCGCCACACAGCGCGCAGGGCTTGTCAAAGCGCTGGATCTCGAACGGATGGTCTTCGAAATCGAGGCTGACGACATCCGTATAGGGCGGCACGGCATAGATGCGCTTTTCACGCCCGGCCCCGAACAATTGCAGGGCGTCCGACAGGTGCATTTTCGGGTTGTCGAATTTCGGTGTCGGAGAGGGGTCCATCACGTAACGACCGGCAACCTTCACCGGATAGGCATAGGTGGTGGAAATCCGGCCGTTGCGGGCGATGTCCTCATATAGCTTGACGTGCATCAGGCCATATTCCTCCAGCGCGTGCATGACACGGGTCTCGGTCTCGCGCGGCTCAAGGAAACGCAAAGGCTCCGGGATCGGAACCTGATAGACGAGAACCTGCCCCGAATGCAGCTCCTCTTCGGGAATGCGGTGCCGCGTCTGGATGATGGTGGCATCCTTGGTGCGGGTGGTCACGGCCACATTCGCCACCTTCTGGAAGAAGGCGCGGATGGATACGGCGTTGGTGGTGTCGTCGGCACCCTGGTCGATAACCTTCAGCACATCGTCGGGACCGAGGATGGATGCCGTCACCTGCACGCCGCCGGTGCCCCAGCCATAGGGCATGGGCATTTCGCGGGACGCGAAGGGAACCTGATAACCGGGAATGGCGATGGCCTTCAGGATCGCCCGGCGGATCATCCGCTTGGTCTGTTCGTCCAGATAGGCGAAGTTGTAGGCAGCCAGCCCGTCGTCGAATGAAACTTCTTTAAGCATTGCGCGTTAACCTTGCGAAAAAAGGAGTACAAGCTCATGGAGATTGGAATTCTTGCAGCCGTGTTCTTTGCTGTATTCGCAGCATCGACCGTCTTTTGCGCCTATTGGTTTGGCGAGCACAGTCGCTGAGCTATTCGGCCGCATCGCCCATCCATTCCGCGCCGTTGGAATTGATCGCGTCGAAATCGGTGCGCATTTTTCTGACCAGACCGAGTTCGGCCTGAAAATCCACGTAGTGCGGTAATTTCAGATGTTCGACGAAGCCAGTCGCCTGCACGTTGTCGGCGTGTGAGATAACGAATTCCTCGTCCTGAGCAGGGGCAACCACATCCTCGCCGAACTCGCCCGCACGCAGTGCGCGGTCCACGAGAGACATGGCCATTGCCTTGCGCTCGCTCTGGCCGAATACCAGACCATAGCCGCGGGTGAATTGCGGTGGTGCCTTGGCCGAGCCCTTGAACTGGTTGACCATCTGGCATTCGGTCACCTGAATATCGCCAAGCGAGACAGCAAAACCAAGTTCGGGAACGTCGAGTTCGACTTCCACCTCGCCGATGCGGATTTCGCCGACAAAGGGATGCGTGCGGCCGTAACCGCGCTGCGTCGAATAGGCGAGCGCCAGAAGGAAGCCCTCGTCACCGCGCGCCAGCGATTGCAGGCGCAGATCACGCGGCATCGGAAATTCCATCGGTTCCCGTGTCAGATCGCCGGCAATATGATCGTCCGGCATGTCGCCGTCGCTTTCGATGAGCCCCTCTTCGGCCAGAATGTCGGAGACGCGCATGACATATTCCGGCTCTCCTTCACGTCGGACAGCGGTCTCGACAGTCTCGTCTTCAAGAAGCGAGGGATCGAGCAGGCGGTGGGTGTAATCGAAGGTTGGCCCCAGCAATTGTCCGCCCGGCAAGTCCTTGTAGGTTGCGGAAACGCGGCGCTGCACCGTCATCTTTGCGGTATCCACCGGCAGCGAATAACCGAAACGGGGCAGGGTCGTGCGGTAGGCACGCAGCAGGAATATGGCTTCGATCATGTCGCCGCGGGACTGTTTGACGGCAAGGGCCGCAAGCGACTTATCGTAAAGCGAAGCCTCCGCCATCACCCGGTCGACGGCAAGCGAAAGCTGCGAGACGATCTGCGCCACCGTCATGGCGGGCAGGTCGCGGTCTCCGCGCCGCTTATCGGCCAGAAGCCGGTGGGCGTTGGCAATGGCGGTTTCCCCGCCTTTCACGGCAACATACATCTTACGCCTCCATCTGTTGAATGCGGGTGGTGCGTGGCAGGCACACGAATTTGTCACCGGCCGTCAGAATGACGTCGACGCCGCGCGGGAAAATGGCGTTGTTCTCTGCCCATAACATCGGGAATATATCTGGCAGGCCTGAGGGGCTGATGATGTTGACGTGACGGATGCCGGGACCGGAAAGCAGCAACTCGCGCCCGCCGTCGAGATCCGGCAATTCGATGATAAGTGTCGTCGAACGGTCGGGATATTCCTGGCTTCCC
Organism: Rhizobium oryzihabitans; assembly: GCF_010669145.1. Lineage (NCBI taxonomy): Bacteria > Pseudomonadati > Pseudomonadota > Alphaproteobacteria > Hyphomicrobiales > Rhizobiaceae > Rhizobium > Rhizobium oryzihabitans. The sequence continues at coordinate 2,027,094 of NZ_CP048632.1, read as the reverse complement.
TGCGCGAAAAGACCGAAGGTCGCAATTGCACTTCCCGCCTCGATGACGGCGAAATGCGCCTCGCCCTTCTCCTCTGTGGTAACCGCTCCGGTATGAAATCCGATCCAGCCCGGCACCGTCGTTTTCCGCAGCGCGCTGCTCAGCCAGACGGGCGTGTCGTGGTCGCAGAGCGCGAGAAGAACGGCGCCGGTTGCCGCGCAAAGCGGCAGGGGCGGGGCAACCGCCGTTTCGATGGCCTGCGGTGTGCCTGGCCGGGCCATGCCATCCATGAGTTTCTTGAAAACCCGTTGTGAATCGAAAACGGCGTCGGAAAAGCCGCCCGTCAATGCTTCAGCCTTGACACCCATCAATCTTCTCCTCGCACCATGGTGAAGAAATCGACCCTCGTTGCGGCGGTTTCTTTCGTTTTCCGGTCCGTCTCCTCGGTCAGCCTTTTTTCAACGGGTGAAAGAAGCTCGGTTTCGATGAAGCCGCGCGTCGGGCTTTCCTGCCAGAGCGCGTCGAAAACCGCAGCATACCAGGCCTTCTTGCGGCCGGTGCCGAGCACATGCGCATGGCCGACTGTTCCGGAGGCAAGCTTGACGGTTGCCCTTGTCACGGTCGTTTCCCCGAGATTGAAGGGCGCACCGCCGCCGCCGATACGGCCCTTGACCATGACGAGGCCGGTTTCAGGCCCCCGCACGTTTTCCGTCTGCGGGCTGGCATCCTGCCGGTTCCAGACCGCCTCAAGTTCCTGAACGGTGGCGCGGGCAAGAAGTGCTGCCACCCGTTTCCTTTCCGTATGTAAATTCGCAGCTTCGTTATTCATCGCTTGACCTCTAATGTCTATTGATATAGACAACTATACAATATAAAGCTACAATTAACGTCGATGAATGACAAGCGTGTGACATGAGCCCTTCGGCAGCAATGAAAAGAAAGAACGGCGTGGCGCTCTGGCGGCAGATCGCCGACCGGATCAGAGGCGAGATCGCAGCGGGCGATCACGACGAAACCGGCATGTTGCCGCCGGAAATGGCGCTGGCCGAAAAATTCGGCGTCAACCGTCACACCGTCAGAAGCGCTATAGCCGCCCTTGCAAGCGAAGGCATTCTTGAGCCGATGCAGGGGCGCGGCACAATGATTGCCCGCAAGGAACGCCTGAGCTTTCCGATTTCACGGCGCACGCGGTTCACGGCGGGCATCGGCGATCAGGTGAAGGAAATGGAGGCGCTGCTTCTTTCCCATATGACCGAGCCGGCAAATGCGGATCTCGCAGCGCGGCTCAAAGTGCAGCCCGGTGCGCCGCTCGTGCGTCTGGAAACCCTGCGCAAGGCCGACAACCGGCCGGTTTCCCGTTCCACCACATGGTTCCCGGCGGATCGTTTCGATGGGATCGGCGAGGCCTACCAAAAAAGCGGGTCGATCACCGCTGCCTTCGAAATGCTGGGCGTGGCGGATTATGTACGCATCTCCACCGTCATTTCCGCAAGCCATGCGGATACGCAGGATCTGTCCGATCTCGAATTGTCGCCCGGCGCAATCCTGCTCGTCACCCAGGCGCTGAACGCTGATATGGATGGCATCCCGGTGCAATACGCCATCAGCCGGTTCTCGGCCGATACGGTTGAGTTCACGGTGGAGAATTAACGCGCAAGCGTAGCCGGAAACTTTATTCCGTCTGCGAAAGTCCGAGCACATCCAGCATCGAATAGAAGCCCGGCTTCTTGTCGAGCGCCCAGACAGCCGCCGCGATCGCGCCGCGTGCGAAGATGGAGCGGTCGCCGGCATAGTGGGAAAGCTCGACGCGCTCGCCCTCTCCGGCGAAGATCACCGAATGTTCACCGATCACCGAACCGCCGCGCAGCGTGGCAAAACCGATTGTGCCCACTTCGCGCGCCCCCGTATGCCCGTCACGCACGCGAACGGAGGAGGTGGCGAGATCGACCTTGCGACCCGCTGCTGCCGCTTCGCCAAGCAAAAGCGCTGTTCCTGACGGCGCATCCACCTTGTGTTTGTGGTGCATTTCAAGGATTTCGATATCCCAGTTCTGCGCATCGAGAGCCTGGGCGGCCTGCTGCGTCAGGACGCTGAGCAGATTGACGCCGAGGCTCATATTGCCCGACTTGACGATGCGGGCATGGCGCGACGCCGCCTTGAATTTTTCCTCGTCGCCCAGTGAGCAACCCGTGGTGCCGATGACATGCACGATGCGGGCCTGCGCGGCCAACCCCGCGAAAGTGACGCTGGTTGCGGGGGAGGTGAAGTCGATCACCCCTTCCGCATGCAGGAAGGCCTGCAACGGATCGCTGGTGATTTCGACGCCAATCGGCCCGAGCCCTGCGATCTCGCCGGCATCGCGGCCGACGAAGGCTGAGCCTTCACGCGCGACGGCGGCATGCAGCGTGACACCCGGCGTCTGGTGAATGAGGCGGATCAGCGCCTGTCCCATGCGCCCGGCCGCGCCGACCACCACCAGTTTCATACCGCTGCTGCTCATGCTTTCACTCACTTTTTTATATCGGGCGGATCGAAACCCGCAGGTATCGGACGACTAACCTTTGCAGCGGCGACGTTAAAGCCCGCCTGCCTGCTGCGCAAGCATCACATGGAACATGTCGATCGCAGGAGAACGATCACGCCCTCCAGCGCCGTCCGTCAAGCGAGAGACCGAAATCGGAAGGCGTTCTCGAATAAGTTGCGAGCCCGGAAAGGGCCGCCTGCGGATGGGTGACGACGAAGGTGGGAATGGTCCGCATCAGGGCGCTGTGCGGCGCCTTGTCCTCGAACGCGGCCCGGAATTCCGGGGCCTTCAGCGCCGGAATGATCTTCTGCGAAATGCCGCCGGCCAGATAGACGCCGCCCTTGGCCATGAAGATCAGGGCAAGATCACCGGCCAGACGGCCGAGATAGGTGCTGAAAAGCGAAAGCGTTTCTTTCGCCTGTGCATTTTGGCCGGAAAGCCCCTGCGAGGTGATATCGGCAGGATCGGAAAAGATCGGCTCTATACCATCGGCAGCACAGATGGCCCGATAAAGATTGACCAGTCCGCGCCCGCACAGGATCTGCTCGCCGGCGACGCGGCCCTCGATGGTTTCGATATGCGGAAAGACCGCATAGTCGCGCGCGCTTCTGGGGCCGATATCGACATGGCCACCTTCACCCGGAACGGGGAACCACATATGGCGGGCGTAAACCAGGCCGGCGACGCCAAGGCCGGTGCCTGGCCCGAGAACCACGCGCGATGCCAGCATGTCTTTTTTGCCGGCGCCTATAGGCTCGCGATTATCGTCGTCAAGCGCGGCGATTGCCAAGGCCTGCGCCTCGAAGTCGTTGATGACGATGACATCCTTCAGGCCGAGTTTCGCCAGCATATCCTTCGGTTTGACGACCCAATGGCAGTTGGTCAGCGGAATTTCGTCGCCTTCGATGGGGCCGGCGATCGCAAGGATGGTCGAGACCGGCTGAAGCGAGGTCTTGTCCAGAACCGCCTGCTGGATGGCGTCGTCAATTGTCGGATATTCCGCTGTTTTCACGGTGGTGAGGTGCACCGGTTCCGCAAAGGAATCGATCAGAATGGAAAAGCGGGCATTGGTGCCGCCGATGTCGCCAAGAAGGATCGGAAAGGAAAGATATTCGGTATCGGACGTCTTCGGCATTACCTGTTCCATGTTGGCGCGTCATTCGGCGAGGTTGAAGTCGATCAGGTTTTCTGCGGTGGCGCGATTGAGCGCCATGGGAATATCGTAAACCGTGGCAAGCCGGGTCAGGGCCTTCACATCCACATCATGCGGCATTGCCGTCAGCGGGTCGGTGAAGAAGATCAGCATATCCACTTCGCCGGTCGCAATCATCGCGCCGATCTGCTGGTCACCGCCAAGCGGGCCGCTCTTGAGGCGAATGACATCAAGCCCCGGACAGGCTTCCTGAACACGTCCGCCGGTCGTGCCGGTGGCGACGATCTTGAATCCGGATAGCGCCTTTTGATGGTGACGCGCGAAATCCGCCATATCGTCTTTTTTCTCGTCGTGAGCGATGAGCGCGATACAGCGTTGTCCTGCCATGTCCCCAGCCTGTCCCGGTAAAGAATTAAATCGATTTGAAGCCTTCTATAACAGCTTGCCGCCATTTGAAAAGGGAAGCTGTTGAATGCCGCATTTCTGTATCAGTTCAATGTCGGACGCTGGGTCGGAAGCGGAATATCCGAAGGCGGCTGTAGGGTCGGAGCGTTCTGAATGACCTGTTCGACGCTTTGCTGGCGCACGGCCTGAACCGGCGCGGGAGAATAGGCCTGCGCAGCAATACCCTCGGGGTTGGCGGAAGGGGCGGCAGCCACGGCGGCGCAGGCGGATGGCAGGTCGGAAACCATGACGGGGCGGGGTTTCACCGGTTTGGCATTGGGGTCCTTTTTCGGCGGCGCCCATGGTTCTTTCGTAAACCACCAGGCGAGCGACTTGTCGCAGCCATCGCCCTTGCCCACGGCCGCCTGCGGTTTGCAGTTCGGCGCGCCGGGCGGGCATTCGAGGCGAATGTGGAAATGTTCGTCATGCCCATAGATCGGCCTGATCTTGCCCATGAAGGTGCGGTCGCCGGTCCATGTCTGGCAAAGCTTCTGCTTGATGGCTGGGTTGACGAAGACGCGTTCCACCTGCGGATAGCTCGCCGCCATCATCACCAGCCGGGCATTGAGCGGCGACCATTTGCGATCATCGACCGTCAAAAATTTGCTCTTGTCCAGCATGGAGATGAACGGCACCGTTTCGCGTTGCTCCACGCTCAGCCGGGGGTTAGGCATCGGCCGCCACCAGACATCCACATCGAGACCGATCTGGTGGGAGGCATGGCCGGTCAGCATCGGCCCGCCGCGCGGCTGGGAAATATCGCCGAGCAGCAATCCCGGCCAGCCGATTTTCTGGGCGTCCTGCGAAAATTGTTCGAGGAAGGAAATCAGCTGCGGCTGGCCCCAGCGCCGGTTGCGCGAAAGCCGCATTGCCTGCCAGCCGGGACCATCGGTCGGCATGGCGATCGCGCCGGACTGGCAGCCCTTGGCATAGGAGCCGATCGGCTGCGAGGTTGCGGCGGAAGGCAGAGCCATGTGGCCAAACACTTCTTTCGCGGGCCTGTCTTCGGCCGAGGCGGTTTCCGCCTGCAATTGCACCGCAGAAACGACTGAAATCGCCAGCATGGCCGCCTTGAAAACTCTGGATGATCCCGCCGTCATATCGTCGTGCCCGTCCGATCAGATGATTCTCTTCCCCTTAAGATAAACTGGAACGGGATTTTGTTGAAACCATGTTTCACCTACTGACGCCAAAGCATGCGGATAAGGACGCCGATAAAGAGCTTGTGAGGCGGAACATCTGTTTTTTGACAATCTTTGTTTTATGCTCTCTCCAACAAACACGAAAACAGGGAACTTCCCGAATGATATTGGCACCATTGAAATCCCGCCTCCTCATCGCTCTTGCGGCATCTGCCGTGCTGATACCGGTGGTGGCATCCGCCCAGTCTGCAGATGTCTGGCGAAAGGGGATTTCGACGGTCGGGGAATTGAAGCATCCCGACGGCTTTGAGCATTTCGACTATGTGAACACCAGGGCGCCGAAGGGCGGAACGCTGCGCCTGTCGACGACTGGAACCTTCGATACGCTCAATCCGCTTCTCGCCAAGGGTGAGGCTGCCACGGGTCTTTCCTTGGTTTTCGATACTTTGATGAAATCCACCGAAGAGGAACTCTCTGCTTCCTACGGTCTTCTCGCCGAGGGCGTGAGCTATCCGGACGATATCTCCAAAGCCACGTTCCGGCTGCGGGCAGAGGCCAAATGGGCAGACGGCAAGCCGGTGACGCCGGAGGATGTCGTCTTCAGCTTCGAAAAGGCCAAGGATCTCAGCCCGCAGCTTGCGACCTATTACACCCATGTCACCAAGGCGGAGGTGACGGGTGAAAGGGACATCACCTTCACTTTCGACGAAAAGAACAATCGCGAATTGCCGCAGATCGTCGGGCAATTGCTGATTGTTCCGAAGCACTGGTGGGAAGCCGCCGGTCCGGATGGCAAGCCGCGCAACATTTCACGCGGCACGCTGGAACCAGTGATGGGGTCAGGCCCTTATAAAATCGCATCCCTGTCTGCCGGCTCGACGATGACCTATGAGCGACGCGACGATTATTGGGGCAAGGACATCAATGTGAATGTCGGGCTCAATAACTTCAAAACCATCGCCTACACCTTCTTCTCCGATCAGGATGTTGAATTCCAGGCCTTCAAGTCCGGCACCGTCGATTTCCGGCAGGAAGCCTCTTCCAGCCGCTGGGTAACGGGTTACGATTTCCCGGCCGTCAAGGAAGGCCGTGTCAAGAAAGAGGAATTGCCGAACATCTATCGCTCCGTCGGCATCATGCAGGCCTTCGTGCCGAACATGCGGCGGGAAAAGTTTCAGAGTCCGAAACTGCGCAAGGCGCTCAACTACGCCTTCGATTTCGAGGAGCTGAACCGGACGCTGGCTTACGGCCAGTTCCAGCGCATCAACAGCTTTTTCATGGGCAGCGAGCTGGCTTCTTCCGGCCTGCCGACCGGTCGCGAGCTGGAACTGCTTCAGGAGCTGAAGGACCAGGTTCCGCCAGAGGTCTTCACCACCGAGTACCGCAACCCGGTCGCGGGTGAACCCGCCAAGCAGCGTGACAATCTGCGCGAGGCGGTCAAGCTCATGAAGGAGGCCGGTTACGAGCTGCGCGGCAACCGCATGGTCAATGCGGCGAGCGGGCAACCGCTTGATATGGAGTTTCTGATCGATTCCGCCGGCATGGAAAGAACCATCCTGCCCTATGTCCAGAACCTGAAGAAGATCGGCATCAACGCGACCATCCGCACGGTCGACGCCTCGCAATACACCAACCGCACCCGCAGCTTCGATTATGACGTAATCGTCAAGCTCTGGGCGACCTCGGCCAATCCCGGAAACGAGCAGGCGGATTTCTGGGGTTCGGCGGCAGCCGACCGGCAGGGGTCCAACAATCTCGCCGGCATCAAGAACCCCGCCGTCGATGCTTTGGTCAGAAAGGTCATATTTGCGCCCAACCGGGATGAGCAGGTGGCCGCCGCGCGGGCGCTCGACCGGGTGCTTCTGGCAAACAGCTATGTCATACCGCAATTTTACCGCGGCGAGATGTTCATCGCTTACTGGAACACGCTCATCCGTCCGGAAAACCTGCCGCAATATGGTGTCGGTTTTCCGGAAGCATGGTGGTCCAGCCAGGCGGCGAACTGACGCCACCCTTGCTTTCGCGCCGAAGGCTTGATTCACATAGGGCGAGACGAATCGCTCAAAGCGCGCAGGCAAGCGCTTTCAGGAAAGGACCGGGTTTGACAGAAACGAAGACCGCTGACGTATCGGCCGGGAGCAAGGGCTGATGGGCGCCTATATCCTCAGACGTCTGGCGCTGATGATCCCGACCATCATCGGCATTATGGGCATTTCGTTTCTCGTCATCCAGTTCGCGCCGGGCGGGCCGGTGGAACAGGTCGTGGCCCAGCTGACAGGGCAGGGCGACAGTGCGTCTGACCGGCTCTCTGGCGGCGGCGATCTTATGGGACAGTCGGGTGGTTTCGATGAAAGCGGCTCGAAATATCGCGGCGCTCAGGGTCTCGATCCTGAGCTGATCGCCAAGCTTGAGAAACAATTCGGTTTCGACAAGCCGCCTTTGACCCGCTTTCTCGAAATGATGTGGAATTATATCCGCTTTGATTTCGGCGACAGCTTCTTCCGCAATTCCTCGGTGATCGATCTCATCATCGACAAGCTGCCGGTTTCGGCGTCGCTCGGTTTCTGGATTTTGATCATTTCCTACATCATCTCCATTCCGCTCGGCATCAAGAAAGCCGTTTCCGACGGCTCGACCTTTGATATCTGGACATCCGGCATCATCATCATCGGTTATGCCGTGCCGAGCTTCCTGTTCGGCATTCTTCTCATCGTTCTCTTCGCTGGCGGATCGTTCTTCGACTGGTTCCCGCTGCGCGGTCTTGTGTCCGACAATTTTGCCGATCTGAACTGGTGGCAGAAGATCATCGACTATTTCTGGCACCTGACCCTGCCGCTCATCGCGCTCTCGCTTTCGGCTTTCGCAACGACGACGCTTTTGACGAAGAATTCCTTCATCGATGAGATCAAGAAGCAATATGTCATCACTGCCCGCGCCAAGGGTCTTACTGAGCGCAAGGTGCTGTATGGCCATGTCTTCCGCAACGCGATGCTTATCGTGATCGCCGGTTTCCCGGGCGCCTTCATCTCGGCCTTCTTCACCGGGTCGCTGCTGATCGAGAATATCTTCTCGCTGGATGGCCTTGGCCGCCTCGGTTACCTCTCGGTTGTCAATCGTGACTATCCGATCGTGTTCGGCACGCTCTTCATCTTCTCGCTGATGGGCCTCGTGGTCAGCCTCCTATCCGACCTCATCTACACATGGATCGATCCGCGCATCGATTTCGAGCGGAGGGACGTGTGATGACGCTCGCCCATACCGCCGCAACGGAAACAATGGTAAAGCCGAAGCGCCCATGGTTTTCGCCGACCACCAAGCGCCGCTGGCAGAATTTCAAGGCAAACCGGCGCGGTTACTGGTCGTTCTGGCTGTTCCTGATCCTGTTTTTCCTGAGCCTGATTGCAGAATTCATCGCCAATGACAAACCCATTTTCGCTTCCTACAAGGGCGAATTTCTGGTGCCGGTCATGGTCGATTATCCAGAGGAAAAATTCGGCGGCTTTCTTGCCCAGACCGACTACAAATCCTCCTTCATTCAGGACGAGATCAACGCCAATGGCTGGATGATCTGGCCGCCGATCCGTTATTCCTACCAGACGGTCAATTCCAATATTCCGCATTCCGCGCCGACTGCGCCTTTCTGGCTGATGGATGAAAAAGACCGCTGCTCCGCCTACCCGCAGGGCAATGCCGATCCCGGCTGCACGCTCGGCAATCTCAACTGGCTCGGAACCGACAATCAGGCACGCGATGTCACGGCGCGGATGATCTATGGTTTCCGTATCTCCGTTCTGTTCGGCCTGACGCTGACGATCGCGTCGGCTCTCGTCGGGGTGACTGCGGGCGCAATCCAGGGCTATTTCGGCGGCTGGACAGACCTTTTGTTGCAGCGTTTTATCGAAATCTGGTCGTCCATGCCGGTGCTTTACATCCTCCTCATCATCGCAGCCATTCTGCCGCCGGGCTTCTTCGTTCTGCTCGGCATCATGCTGCTGTTCTCATGGGTCGGCTTCGTCGGCATCGTGCGGGCGGAATTCCTGCGCGCCAGAAACTTCGAATACGTCCGTGCCGCCCGCGCCCTTGGCGTCGGCAACTGGACGATCATGTTCCGGCACCTCCTGCCCAACGCCATGGTGGCAACGCTGACTTTCCTTCCGTTCATCCTTTCCGGTTCGATCACCACCTTGACCTCGCTCGATTTCCTCGGCTTCGGCATGCCACCGGGCTCGCCGTCGCTGGGCGAGATGATCGCGCAGGGCAAGAACAATCTTCAGGCGCCCTGGCTTGGCCTCACGGCCTTCTTCACCATGTCCATCATGCTGTCTTTGCTGATCTTCGTCGGCGAGGCGGTGCGAGACGCCTTCGACCCACGCAAGACGTTCCGGTGATCGCCATGATGGAAACCAAGACCCAGCCGCTTCTCTCCGTCCGGGATCTCTCCGTCGCCTTCCATCAGGGCGGCGCGACCAGCGTCGCCGTCGATCAGGTCTCCTTCGATCTGATGCCGGGCGAGGTCGTCGCCCTTGTCGGGGAATCGGGCTCCGGCAAATCGGTGACGGCGAACTCGATCCTCAAATTGCTGCCCTATCCGGCGGCGAGCCATCCTTCGGGCAAAATCCTGTTCGACGGCAAGGATATGCTGACCCTGCCGGAACGCGCTCTGCGCGCCGTTCGCGGCAACGACATCACCATGATTTTCCAGGAGCCGATGACGTCGCTCAACCCGCTCCACACCATCGAGCGGCAGATCGGCGAAATCCTCGAGCTGCATCAGGCGATCACCGGCGCGGAGGCGCGGGCGCGCACTTTGGAACTGTTGCTGCAGGTGGGTATCCGCGAGCCGGAAAAGCGCCTGAAGGCCTATCCGCATGAATTGTCCGGCGGCCAGCGGCAGCGCGTGATGATCGCCATGGCGCTCGCCAACCGGCCAAAACTGCTGATCGCCGATGAGCCGACGACCGCGCTGGATGTGACCGTTCAGGCGCAGATCCTCGAGCTGTTGAGTGATCTCAAGACCCGTCACGGCATGTCCATGCTGTTCATCACCCACGACCTCGGCATCGTGCGCAAGTTTGCCGATCGTGTCTGCGTCATGACCAAGGGCAAGATCGTCGAGACAGGCACAGTGGAACAGGTGTTTACCGATCCGCAACACGCCTATACGCGCCATCTTCTGGCAGCCGAACCCAAGGGCGAGCCGCCGCTTTCCGACACCAGCAAACCCGTGGTCTTGCAGGGCGACGACATAAAGGTCTGGTTCCCGATCAAGGCGGGGCTGATGCGCAGGGTGGTGGACCATGTGAAGGCGGTCGACGGTATCGATATCACACTGCGCGCCGGACAGACGGTTGGCGTGGTGGGCGAATCCGGCTCCGGCAAGACGACGCTCGGTCTCGCCCTTTCGCGGCTGATCGCCTCTGAGGGACGTATCAGCTTCATCGGCCAGTCAATCGACAGCTATTCCTATGAGATGATGAAGCCGCTCAGAAACCGGCTTCAGGTGGTGTTTCAGGACCCTTACGGTTCGCTCAGCCCGCGCATGTCTGTGGGCGAAATCGTCGCCGAGGGCTTGAAGGTGCATGAGCGCTCGCTTTCCGCCGATGAGCGCGATACCCGTGTCGCCCAGGCATTGGACGAGGTTGGCCTCGACCCGGCAACGCGCTGGCGGTATCCGCATGAATTTTCCGGCGGCCAGCGCCAGCGTATCGCCATTGCCCGCGCCATGGTGTTGAAACCCCGTTTCGTCATGCTGGACGAGCCGACATCGGCGCTCGACATGAGCGTGCAGGCGCAGGTGGTCGATCTGTTGCGCGATCTTCAGGCCAAGCATGAGCTCGCCTATCTCTTCATCAGCCACGACCTGAAGGTGGTGAAGGCGCTTGCAAACGACGTGATTGTCATGCGCAACGGCAAGGTGGTGGAGAGCGGCCCGGCAGCGGAGATATTCGCTGATCCGCAACAGGAATATACCAGGGCTCTCCTGGCGGCAGCCTTCAATATCGAGGCCGTTGAGACAAAAGCGGTGAGCCAGTAGGCGTATCGCTGTTTCTATTAAGGCGATGATTTTTCTGTTGCTTTGCGCAAAATGCCGACCCATGTTGCGGGGACGAGATACGCAAACGGATTGAATGCCATGGCAGCGGATGTGATCGTTTTAGGGGCGGGGATCATCGGGGTCTCCGTCGCTTTGCAACTGGCCCGCAGGGGTAAATCGGTCGTACTGGTGGACCGGCGGGGCCCGGGTGAGGAAACCTCCTTCGGCAATGCCGGACTGATCCAGAGAGAGGGTGTCGTCCCTTACGCCTTTCCGCAGGAGGTCAGCCGGCTGCTGCGCTATTCCCTGAACAACAGCATCGATGCCCGTTATCATCTCTCGGCTTTGCCGAAGATCGCGCCTTTTCTTGGCCGCTACTGGTATAATTCTGCCGCCACGCGCCACGCAGCAATTGCCCGCGCCTATGCGCCACTGATCGAGCATTCGGTCTCCGAACACGGCATTCTTATCGATGAAGCCAAGGCCGGCGATCTGATCGTGAAAAACGGCTGGATGGAGGCCTATAGGACCGCCGAAAGGCGGGATGCAGACTTTGCTTTCGCCGAACGTCTGGCGCGCGACCACGGCATCTCCCACACGAAACTCGATGAGACGGAACTCGCCGCGGCGGAACCGCATCTCAGCCGGGATTTCGTCGGCGGCCTGAAATGGGACGATCCGTGGTCGGTGCGCGACCCGCATGCGCTGACGCTCGCCTATGTCAAACTCTTCGAAAGTCTTGGCGGAACCTTTGTGCGGGGCGATGCATCCACGCTCAGCCAGACGACAAGTGGTTGGACGGTACGTACCGAAACCGGCGCGGTGGAGGCTGAACATGCCGTTGTCGCACTGGGCCCCTGGGCGGATACGGTGACGGAAAGGCTCGGTTATCGCTTTCCGCTCGGCGTCAAACGCGGCTATCACATGCATTATGCGCCGCAGGAGGGAACGAAGCTTAACAACTGGCTGATCGATGCCGAGCGCGGTTACTTCCTCGCGCCAATGCGCAAAGGCATCCGCCTGACGACCGGCGCGGAATTCGCCGAACGCGATGCGCCGAAATCCCCCGTGCAGATCGAGCGGGCGGAACGGGTCGCCCGTACGGTCTTTCCCCTTGGCGGCAGGCTGGATGCGGAACCCTGGATGGGCGCGCGCCCCTGCACGCCGGATATGATGCCGATCATCGGCAAGGCACCGCGCCACAGGACCCTATGGTTTGCCTTCGGTCATGCCCATCACGGCCTCACACTCGGGCCCATCACCGGCCGTGTGCTGGCGGAAACCATGCTGGGAGAAACGCCTGTTATCGCGATTGATGCCTATCGCCCGGAAAGGTTCAATCCCTGATAGCCGAATCCGCTGGCCTTCCTGCAGCGGGCCACGTAACATGGGCTTATCCAAGGGGAAAAGGGCAAGCGTCATCATGACGGCGAGGTTTCTCATCTATCAGCAGCAGGACGATTTTCGTTAGCGAAGCGCTTCCGCGCGCGAAACAGAAGAGAAACGGCCTGCTGGTGCATGATGGATGATATTGAAAAAGCAAAGAAATTTTTCGACGATAACCCCGATATCGAAATTCTCGAAGCCTTTGTCATAGATGCGAACGGCGTGCCGCGCGGCAAATGGATTCCGCGCGAAAGGGCGATCGACGTTCTTGAAAAGGGAATGGCGATCCCGCGTTCGGTCTATGCGCTGGATATCTGGGGCCGCGATGTACACGCCGCAGGCCTTGCTGAAGGTACGGGCGATCCGGACGGGTTCTGCTTTCCTGTTCCCGGCACCCTGTCGCGGGTGACATGGCTTGGCCGACCGACCGCGCAAGTCCTGCTCGCGATGAAAAATCCGGACGGAACAGGGTTTTATGGCGATCCGCGCAATGTCTTGGCACGGGTGCTGGAAGCCTACAAAAAGGCTGGCCTCACACCGGTTGTGGCGACCGAACTCGAATTTTACCTGATCGACCCGGTTCGCTCTGCGCTTGATCCCGTCCGTCCGCCGCACAGCCGCGAGGGGCGATGGCACACGGGCCAGACACAGGTTCTGTCGATTTCAGAATTGCAGGATTTCGAGGATGTCTTCCATGATATCGCGACCGCCTGCCGGGCGCAGGGCGTTCTTGCCGATACGACGCTGCGGGAAAACGGACCGGGACAATATGAGATCAACCTCAATCACGTGCCGGACGCCTTGCAGGCCGCGGATTTCGCCGTCTTCCTAAAACGTATCGTCAAGGGCGTAGCGCGGCGGCATGAACTCGACGCCACCTTCATGGCCAAGCCCTACGGATTGCAGGCTGGGAACGGCATGCATGTGCATTTCTCGGTTCTCGACAGGGACGGCACCAACATCTACGCCGGGGAAAACGGTCCATCGGATGCGCTAATGCATTCGGTCGGCGGCCTTCTGGAAAACATGGGGGAAAGCATGGCGATCTTCGCGCCCCATGCCAATTCCTACCGCCGCCTGACGCCCAGCGAACATGCGCCCACCTACGCCTCCTGGGGCATCGACAACCGCTCGGCGGCAGTGCGCGTCATCACCGCCAGCAAGGCCGCAACGCGTATCGAACATCGCGTCGCCGGTGCCGACACTAATCCTTATCTCGTCGTGGCGATGATCCTGAGTGCCGCACTCGCCGGCATGAAGGAAAAACGCCAGCCCGGCGGCGCGATTTCCGGTGACAGCCACGCCATCAATCACGAACCCCTGCCCACCAACTGGGATTATGCTTTGCAGCGCTTCACGCGTTCCAGCTTCGCTTATGCGACGCTCGGCCAGCGCTATCGCACGCTGTTTTCCGCCTGCAAACAGCAGGAGCTTTCCGAATTTTCCCTGCGTGTAACCGACGTCGAATATGACGCCTATATCAGGACGGTGTGAGATGGCTGAGGTGACGACTATTCCCAATCCCGGCCACACATCCTCCTGGTACGCGGCCTCCGCCAATGTCAAATCCGTGCGGCCATCGCTTGAAGGTGCACTGGAAGCCGATGTCTGTGTCATCGGCGGCGGGTTTACCGGCATCTCCGCCGCGCTCGAACTGTCTGAGCGCGGTTATTCCGTCATTGTGCTGGAGGGCGTGCGGGTCGGCTTCGGCGCTTCGGGGCGCAATGGCGGCCAGATCGTCAATGGTTACAGCCGCGACCTTGAAACGATCGCCAGCCGTTATGGCCATGACAAAGCGGTGAAACTCGGCGAAATGTCGCTGGAAGGCAGCGCGATCATCCGCAGCCGCATCGCCAAATATGCCATCGATTGCGATCTCGTCGACGGCGGCTTCTTCGCCGCCTTCACGCCGAAACAGATCCGCGAAATGGAGGCCCACAAGGCCCATTGGGAAAAACACGGCCATGGCGGACTTGAAATGGTCGCCAAGGCCGATGTCGGAGCGTATGTGAAGACCGATCGCTATGCCGGCGGCATGATCGACCGCTTCGGTGGCCACATCCACCCGCTTAATCTGGTGCAGGGGGAAGCGGCGGCCGCCGAAAGCCTTGGTGCGCGCATATTCGAAAATTCGAGGGTCATTTCGCTGGAGCAGGGCGTAAACCCTGTCGTGCGCACGGCGACTGGCAGCGTGAGGGCGAAATATGTACTCGTTTGCGGCAACGCCTATCTCGGCAAGCTGCTGCCGGAAATCGGTGACCGCATGATGCCGGTCTCAAGCCAGGTCATGGCGACGGAGCCGCTTGATTCAGGCCTGATCGAGGAACTCCTGCCCGCCAATTATTGCGTCGAAGATGCCAATTACATTCTCGATTATTATCGCCGCACCTCCGACAACCGCCTGCTTTATGGCGGCGGTATCGGTTATGGCGGCAGCGATCCGGCGGATCTGACCGGCGTTATCCGTCCAAATATGCTGAAGACCTTCCCGCAACTGGAAAAGACGAGGATCGACTTTGCCTGGAGCGGCAATTTCGCGCTGACGCTGACGCGCATTCCGCATATGGGAAAATTGTCGGACAATGTCTATTTTTCGCATGGCGACAGCGGCCACGGCGTCACCACAACCCATCTGTTGGGCAAGATATTGGGCGAGGCCGTTGCAGGCCACGCCGAGCGTTTCGATGTCTGGAGTTCCCTGCCGAACTATCCGTTCCCGGGCGGCAAGACGTTCCGCGTGCCGCTGACCGTGCTTGGCGCATGGTGGTACGGCATGCGCGACAGGCTCGGATTTTAAAACGTCACCGCTTTCAGACCGGCAAGTGCGTTTTTCGCAATATCTTCCGGCGTGGCATCGATGCTGACGGTTACGACACCGGGTTCGCCGGTCGGCACTTCCAGCGTGGCAAGCTGGGTCTGGAGCAGCGAGAGCGGCATGAAATGGCCTTTTCGTTCGCCCATGCGCCGGCTGAGAAGCTCCAGGCTGCCGTCCAGATAGACGAAGGCGAGCGAGCCACCGGCGGCTTTGCGAAGTCGGTCACGATAGATTTTCTTGAGCGCCGAGCAGGAAACGACGACACCGTTATTTTCACGGCCCTTGTGCAATTCCGCGCCGATGAGATCGAGCCACGGCCAGCGGTCCTCGTCGGTCAGTGGAATGCCTTCCGACATTTTGTCGACATTGGATTTAGGGTGAAGCTTGTCGCCTTCAATGAAGGCAATACCCAGTTTTTCCGCCAGTTCCTCTGCGACCGTGGACTTGCCAGAGCCGCTCACTCCCATCACGACGATTGCCTGTGTCACCCGAACCTCGAATGTTTCTGTTTCGACGGTCAGCCCCTAACATGTGCGGCGAATGTCGGGAACATAAAAATGATGAGCCTGCATATGTCAGTGCCCGGTTTTGCGAGCTGCCGCCTTTTCCAGAGTGGAAAAGCCAGCGTGGATCAGGATCGCGAGCACGGCGACGATCAACCCGCCTTGAAGGATGAAGGCGAGATTGTTGGATTGCAGGCCGGCAATGATGACTTCCCCCAGCGTTCGCGCGGCGACCGTGGAACCGATGGTCGCCGTCGACAGGCTGATGACGGCCGATAGCCGGATGCCAGCGAGGATCGCCGGAAGGGCAAGGGGTAGCTCCACTTTGACAAGCCTTTGCCAGCCCGTCATGCCGCTGCCTCTGGCGGCATCCATCACGGTTGCGGGCAGGGTGGTAAGTCCAGTCAGCGTATTTTCAAAGACCGGCAAAAGCGCATAGAGAAACAGCGCGATGAGCGTGGGTTTCTCGCCAAAACCGATCATCGGCACCGCAAGCGCCAGAACCGCCACCGGCGGAAAGGTCTGGCCAATGTTGACGATGCTGCGCGATAACGGCAGAAAATCCGCTCCGAAGGGGCGGGTGACGAGAACCGCAAGCGCCCCCGCCACCAGCGTCGCCATCCCCGTCGCGATCCCGACAATGGCGAGATGCGCCAGTGTCAGCGAAAGCAGGTTGGCCTGGGTGTAGATTGCTGGCGCATTGGCCTGCACGAGAGGGCGGAACACCGGCGCGAAGACCTGCGGCGCCGCGAGGAAGACGATCAGCGCCAGCACCAGAAGGCCGGGAACGAAAAACGAGGCGGCATTTTTCATGGGGTTCCGGTGGCACGCTGGAGGAGAACATCGCGCCGCACCCGGCCCGCCGGCTGGCCATCGTCTTTCAGCACCGGCAATGCATCGCGGCCCGCCCATAACATCGCCGACAGGGCGTCGCGCTGGCTGGTGTGCTCGCTCAGCGGTTCGCCATCAGCACTTCCCGGCTCCACGGCGTCTGCAACGGACAGGACGGACAGCAGTTTCAGGGCGCGCTCATTTTCGCCGATCATGGTTCGCACGAAATCCGTCGCCGGCTTCAGCACCAGTTCGGCCGGCGGGCAGTCCTGCACGATGCGGCCCTTGTCCATGACGGCAATACGGTCCGCCAGATGGAAGGCTTCGTCCATATCATGGGTGACGAGAACGATCGTGACGCCGAGCTTCTTCTGAATATCGAGAAGATCGTTCTGGGCCTTGGCGCGGATCACCGGGTCCAGGGCGCCGAAAGGTTCGTCCATCAGGAGAATGTTCGGCTCGGCCGCAAGCGCGCGCGCCACGCCGACGCGCTGTTGCTGGCCGCCGGAAAGCTCATGCGGAAAGCGGTCGGCATAAAGCGCCGGGTCGAGCTGGAAGAGATGCATCAGCGCGTCGATTTTCGCATCGATACGCTTGCGGTCCCAGCCTATGAGCTGCGGAACCGTCGCGATATTCTCCGCCACGGTGCGATGCGGAAACAGCCCATGGCCCTGAATGGCATAGCCAATCTGACGGCGCAGCTTGTAGCCCGGCATGGTGCTCACATCGTCTCCGTCGATGCGGATCGTGCCGGAGGTCGGCTCCACCAGCCGGTTGATCATGCGCAGAAGGGTGGTTTTTCCCGACCCGGAAGTGCCGACGATGACGGTGACGGTGCGCGGCGCCACGGTCAGGGAGACCTGGTCGACCACGGCTGCATCGCCATATCGTTTCGTGATGGTGTCGATCTCGATCATGCTTTTTGCCTTCCGCCTGCGCTGAAGAGATTGCTGTCGATAAGGGCGTCGAGCGTAATCGCGGCGGCGAAGCCGAGTAGAACGGTCGGCACGGTGCCGAGCAGCACGAGGTCCATCGCGGTCTGTCCGATGCCCTGAAACACGAAAACGCCAAATCCACCGCCGCCGATCAGTGCTGCGATGGTCGCAAGACCGATATTCTGCACCAGGACAATGCGAATGCCGGTGAGAATGACCGGCATGGCCAGCGGAAATTCAACCCGCAACAGCCTTTGCAGCGGCGTCATGCCAAGCCCGCGCGCGGCTTCCCGCACGGCCTGCGAGACGCCGGAAAGACCGACAACCGTATTGGAAACGACAGGCAGCAGCGAATAGAGAAACAGCGCCACGAAGGCGGGGGCCATGCCGATGCCCGCGATGCCGATCTTCGCCGCGCCCGGCACATTGGCTGCCATCCATCCGAGCGGTGCAATCAGAAGACCGAAAAGGGCGATGGAGGGAATGGTCTGGACGATGTTGAGAGCGTTCAGCACACCGGGGCGCAAGCGCTCGACCTTGTAACAGAGAATGCCGAGCGGGATACCGGCCACGGTCGCCGCGACCAGAGAGCCGATGGCAAGCTCTACATGCCGCAGGGCTTCGGTCCAGAAAATATCGGCCCGGCCGGTATATTCCTTGATGATGGAGAGGTTATTCCAGAGGCCGCTTGTCAGCACCGCCGCAAGCGTCGCCATTGCCGCCAGCAACAGCAAAATCCGCACGGCCGGTTTCGGCTGGAGACGTGCAATGCAATCGGTTGCGAGCAGGGCAAGTGCGGCAAACATCAACCAGAAACCGCTGGCGGGCGAAACGCGGGCAAAACTGTTGCCTTCAGGCGTCAACGCGGAGGCCGCCTGCCCGACGAAGATCGCCAACGACGCAAGGCCAACCAACGCGGCTGCGAGTTTCAGGCGCGCTGGAAAGCGGAAAAAGGCGATGAAAGCGGCGACAAGAATGATGGCGGCGAGAAGGATTGCAGCAGAAACCGGAAGGGCTTCGAAGATCGTCCGCGTTTCGCCCTGAATGATCCGGTTGGCGCGG
This sequence comes from Rhizobium oryzihabitans, assembly GCF_010669145.1. NCBI lineage: Bacteria > Pseudomonadati > Pseudomonadota > Alphaproteobacteria > Hyphomicrobiales > Rhizobiaceae > Rhizobium > Rhizobium oryzihabitans. The sequence goes on along the minus strand of NZ_CP048632.1, from coordinate 2,008,286 downwards.
AATGTCATGAAGGGAGACGCAAAAAGCGCGTAGAGAAGCAGGCACGAAATCAACACGCCCACCTTGTCAGGCCATTTCGTCAAATTCCGCTCCCCCGGATCATAGGTTCGAGCGGGATGGCAAAAACCGCATATGGTTTCCGCTATCCCGCCCCAGCGTTTCACAGGTGATTATTTGAGGAAACCGTTCTTCGTCAGGAAGTCGGTCGCAACTGCCTTGGCCTGCTCACCACCCACCTGCACACGGGCGTTCAGCTCCTGCAGGGTCGCCAGATCCAGCTTTTCGAAAACGGGTTTCAGCAATGCCTCGATATTGGGGTTCTTTTTCAGAACCTCTTCGCGGATGATCGGCGCGGGCTGGTAGACGGGCTGCACATGCTTGTCATCCTCAAGCACCACCAGCCCGGAGGGGCAATGCCGCCATCGGTGCCATAGACCATGGCCGCATTGGCATTGTTCGTCTGGTTGGCGGCAGCCGCGATGGTGGCGGCGGTATCGCCGCCCGAAAGCGTGATCAGCTGGTCCGGTTTCATGGTGAAGCCGTAGGTGGTCTGAAACGCAGGCAGGGCGGCGGCGGAGTTGACGAATTCCGAGGATGCGGCGAGAACCACCTCACCGCCACCGGCAATGTATTTGCCGAAATCTGAAAGCGTCTTCAGATTGTTCTTGTCGGCGACATCCTTGCGCAGCGCAATCGCCCAGGTGTTGTTTGCGGGCGATGGTGTCAGCCAGACGATCTTGTTGGCGTCATAATCGAGTGTCTTGGCTTCCTGATAAGCCTTGGCGGCATCCTTCCAGAGCGGATCGTCCGCCTTGGAGAAAAAGAAGGCGGCGTTGCCGGTATATTCCGGATAGATGTCGATCTCGCCCGCCGTGATCGCCTTTCTGACAACCGGTGTGGCTCCGAGCTGGATGCGGTCCGTTGTCTCGATATTGTTCTTGTTCAGGACGGCGAGGATGATGTTGCCGAGAACGCCACCCTCCGTGTCGATTTTCGACGATACCACCACCTGTGCCTGAGCGATGGAACCATAAAGTGCAAGCGCCAGTCCGGCGCCCGTCAACATCATCAAGCGTTTCATGAAAATTCCTCCGGTGGGTCAGCCTGTCGAACACGCGAAAAATCGTCGCCGCAATTGCGGAGAAACAAGAACGGCCGGGAGAACAAATGGTTGCAACGCCATTGGCGTTTTTTGCGTGAATGCGAGGGCGCTGGTCCCGCTTAGGGTTTGTCGTCCCGCTTGCGAGCATCCTTGCCCATGACGAGCGGCATGAGAACCGACAGGAACAGAAGTCTGAGAACGTGATGCGAGCCGACATAGGCGGTATCGGCGTGCATCATCACGGCCATGGCCGCCATGGTTTCAAGGCCGCCCGGCGAATAGGCGATCATGACGGCATTGAGCGGAACGCCGGTGATGCCCGAAATCATCCAGGCGATACTTCCGGCGATCACCATCACGGCGATGGTGACGACGAAACCCGCCAGAAACCCTTTCCGCACGTCCATCAAGGATACATTCGAAAAGCGCGTGCCGATGAGACAGCCGATCAGCACATAGACCGGCAGGCTGAGCCAGGTCGGAACGCCACCCTCGGTGAGGCCGGTAATATGGGTGCCGATGGAAACGGCAACGCCGCCGAGTAGCAGGGCTGCGGGAAATTTCCATCGCAGGAAGAGCCACCCCATCGCAAGAGACGCGCCGATGGTCAGCCCAAGTGTGAATAGGCCCATCGGCGGGTTGACGATGAGCGGCTCCGTGCTGACGAGGTCGAAATATTCGACGATCAGCGGCACGGAAAGGGTTAGCGCCAACACCCGCACGCTTTGCACGATGCTGACGGTCGCAAGATCGCTTTTTGTCTCGGCGCCAAGACTGATGATGTAGCTGAGGTGTCCGGGCGAAGCGCCGAGCATCGCCGTCGTGCGGTCGTATCCGAAACCGTAATGCAGGATCCAGTAGGCGACATAAAGCATGATGACGACGGCGACGAGCACGACGACGAAGCTCAGGGGCCACGTTTTTGCGGCATCGATGACCGAAGGCGTCACGCTCGTTCCCATCGAAATGCCGACGACGACGAAACAGGCATTGCGGATGAAGGCGGGAATTCCGAGCCTCACGCCGGCCAGTCCCGTGATCGTCACGGCGAGTGCCGGGCCGGAAAGAAAGGGAGCTGGGATATTGAGGAGGCTGGCGATGAGCGCACCCATGCTGCCGACAAGCGCGGTAAGCGCAAATGTATGGAATTCAGGCTTGATGATCATTGCGACGCTGATTGGTTGCTTCAAAAAAGCTCGCGACCAAATGCGCCGCTTCGTCTTGCGACGTCAACACGCGGGATAAAAAATATTATATTTCATGCGCGTTTTATAAAAGAAAAGCCCGTGGCCTTTGGACACGGGCTATGGCGATTGCCGATTGGGCAATGGGACGATCAGGCGGCCGGAAGAGCGGCAACCTTCGGCATTTCCGTATCGATCCCGAGCAGGAAGTTGATCTGCGGCCGGGCCTTGACGAGATCGTCGATGGAATATTCCGTCAGAACATCGAAGAACGCATTGAGCGCCTTGCGAAGCGCGGAGTTCAGCCCGCAGCTGTCCACAAGCGGACATTCGACAGCGCCGTCCTCGAAGCATTCCGCCATGGCGAAGCTGTCTTCGGTAACCTTCACCACGTCGAACAGGCTGATCTTCTCGGCAGGCTTGCCAAGCCGTACACCGCCGTTGCGGCCACGCACGGTTTCCACGAGGCCAGCCTTGTTGAGCGGCTGCAGGATTTTGAAAAGGAACAGCTCGGACACGCCATAAGCCCTGGCAATCTCCGGAATGCGGCTCAGCTTGCCTTCATTCGCGGCGCAATACATCAACATGCGAACGGCATAGTTGGTCTGTTTGGTCAAACGCATGCTGGTCTCCTAACTCTCAATGTGGAGTTATATAGTCTCTTTTTCAGTTTAGAACAATTCCAGAAACTGAAAAAACTCGAACCCATCGGATATTTCTCGAACGACCTTGTTGACCGCCCCGATGATTCATGAACAAACAAGTCAAGAATCTGAATGTAATGGAGGCATTCGTAATGGCAAGCTTGAAATCGTGTTTTTCCGCTGCCGTTGTTTCGGGACTGACAATGGTTTTGGCTGCGCCTGCCGCTTTTGCGGATGGCGAGGTGAACGTCTATTCGTACCGGCAGCCTGAGTTGATCCAGCCGCTGCTCGATGCCTTCACGAAAGAAACGGGCATAGAGGCAAACGTTCTTTTCCTCGACAAAGGTCTGGTGGAACGTATTCAGGCCGAGGGCGTCAATTCGCCGGCCGATATCCTGCTGACCGTTGATATCGCCCGTCTCGTCGAGGCGAAAGAAGGCGGCGTCACGCAGCCGGTGCTGAACGATCCCATCATTGAAAAAGATATTCCGGCTAACCTTCGTGACCCTCAAGGGGAGTGGTTCGGTCTGACGACGCGCGGCCGGGTGGTTTATGCCTCGAAGGAGCGGGTGACCCAGAAGGACATCACCTATGAGGAGCTTGCCGAACCGAAATGGAAGGGCAAGATCTGCATTCGCGACGGCCAGCATTCCTACAATATCGCGCTGATCGCCTCGATGATCGCCCATCATGGTGTCGATTATACGCGCACATGGCTGACCGGCCTGAAGAACAACCTGGCGCGCAAGCCTGACGGAACCGACCGCAGCCAGGCAAAATCGATCTTTTCCGGCGAGTGCGATATTGCGCTCGGTAACACCTATTATGTCGGCCTGATGCTGACCAACGACCGCGAGCCGGAAGAAAAGGAATGGGCGGGATCGGTGCGGGTGATCTTTCCCAATGCGGATGACCGTGGCACACATGTGAATATTTCCGGCATGGCGCTTACGAAATACGCACCCAACAGGGACAATGCGCTGAAGCTTATGGAATTCCTCGCATCGCGCGAAGCACAGGAAATCTACGCCAAGCAGGTCTTCGAATATCCGGTCCTGCCCGGCGCGGAGCCTTCCGATGTGGTGAAGGGCTTCGGCCCCATTAATCCGGACAAGCTGCCGCTGACGGATATCGCCGCCCATCGCAAACAGGCATCCGAGCTGGTGGATCAGGTCGGTTTCAACGACGGCCCAACCAATTGATGTCGCTGCCAATGCCCGCGATCGGTTGTGCGTTGGGCTACCGGCGGATCAATTACCCGCCGGCTTTTCGTCCAGAGACGCATTGTAGTCGAGGATAGCCTTGCGCCTCTCCGGCGTTCCGGGATGGGTGGACACGATGCTGGTGCCGCCCTTGTCGCCCAGCTTGTCCTCAAGCAGTGCAAAGAAACGTTCGATTGCGGTGGGATCCAGCCCGGCCTTGCGCATCAGTTCCACGGAGCGCTGGTCGGCCTGACGTTCGGCATCGCGCGAATGCGACAAAGCCAGAAGACCGCCGCCCTGGGTGAGAATGTCTTCCATTGCCGAACCGACATCGCCGGCAATCAGCATGACGAGACCGGCGACCCCGGCAGCGCGGTAGAGTTGCCGCAGGCTGTGTTCATGTTCGACATGGCCGATTTCATGCGCGAGAACGCCAATGATCATCTGCCTGTCGTCGCCGGCCAGCTCCACCAACTCGTCGGTCAGCACGAGCGTCCCGTCCGGAAGCGCGAAAGCGTTGGGGCCGATATAACCGCCATTGCGAAAATTCAGCTTGTAATCTTCGGGCGAGCCCTTCGCATGGGTGACTATTCTGGCGAAGTCCGAACGGATCGCGTCCTGTTCCGCCTGTGGCAGGGTGCTCGCAGAAAACACCGTTTTGTCGAAGGCCTGCAGCGTGCTGGCCGACATGACCTGCGGCACGATCGGCGGGGTCACGGCAACCGCCACTTCCACCAGCGCCGGAAGCGCCAGTTTGTAGGTGCCGTAGGCCAGAAGAACGGCTGCTGCCGTGATGCCGACCAGCCGCGGGCGAAACTGTTCCATCCAATGCACAAAGCCGGCACGTTTCGTGATGTGCTGGCCAAGCAGCCGGTCCACACCGTCATTGTCGCGCGTTTCGAACAGCGAGCCGTCAGGAAAATGCAGTTCGCGGGGAATGGTCCCGACCCGATGGCTGATCTCGACGGTTTTTATCTCGGCCTGGGTTCTGACGTGGTTGTCCTTCGCGTCGAGCACGAGAAGGACCGTGCCGCCAAGTTTTAACCTGGCGGCGCTCGAAAGGTTGGAGCGAGCGGCATGCCACTCGCCCGAAACGGTTTCTCCGATATCAGAAACCAAATTCGAAACCTTCCATATCCATATATTCGGCGCTGACGGCAGCGCCCGTCGCCTCCATCGAGGAGAGAACCTCGCCCACATCGCCGTTGAAACGGATTGCCGTGCGCTCGACGGTGTAACGCGCTTCGCGAACCGCCGCCCATGGCCGCATCAGGCCAAAGGTGAAAACGGTGACGATCAGGTTGGAGATGACGATCCACAGATATCGGCCGCGATGAAGGTCGCTGCGCAATTCGTGCTTTCCGTCAAGCAGCATGGACGAGATGACGACGTTGCGCACGCCGGTGCGATAGACCACGCCTGCAAGGCCATAGACCAGAAACGCGCCGAAAAGGCCGATATAGAGGGAGGCAAGCGCGGTCACCATGGCAGCCGTCTCATCTTCGAGCATCGCGCTGTTGGCGGCAAAGGCGGCAATGCCGAAAAAGCCGACCACGACGCTGCCGATCACGACCATGATGGCGGGAATGATCCAGACCCGGTAAAGCGCGCCAATCTTGGGATCGGCAGTGAACGGGCGATCACCATAACGCAGATTGCTGAAAATGTATCGGTTCGCCCAGCGGCTGGCCAGAGGCGCCAGAATACCGAAGGAAAAGAGCGCAACGAGGCCGCCGAGCAGAATGGAGACGAAAGCGCCACCGGCTGTGCCGACAAAATCAAAACGCACGTTACGATAGCTCGTCACACGCGCATTGAATCGGATGCTGCGTGTAATGAGCCAGGGAAAGAAGATCATAAGCAGGATCGCCGGCACGAAGACCAGGAACGGGTGGATGAGGCCGACAAGCTGCGAGATGACGATGAAGGCAAAGGCAATAAGCCGGCCCTTGAAGATTTGTCCGCCGGTGGCGTGATAACCGAAAGCGCGGCCGGCGAGTACAGTATTTCCGTTGAAGTAACGCTTGCGGCGCACCTTTGCCCAGGCGGAATAGATGCCGATGGTGATGATCGTCAGAAGAATATTGACGATCCAGATGCCGAAATATTCCTTCGCGTTTCCGGTGAAGGAACCGCGTTCGATCGCGCGCTGATCCGCGCTGACAGAGATGTCACTCATAAATAGTCCCTCATGGCATGCCCCTCTCCGGGCAGATTGAGTTTGCAAGCTTCCCCGTTATTCATCGGTTTGGCAGCGTCCCCACGCCGCATCGGGACTCTTACGCGATAACAGCTTTAAGTGGAATTATTTTGACAGAAGAAAACTTGATTTTTCTGGTTATCTTTTAACCAAAAAGGCCCCGCCGTAAAATTGGCGGGGCCTTCTGCAAGATCGCGGGTTGTTCCGGCTTATTTCATCGTCGGCATGACGAATTCAGCGCCCGACTTGATACCGGATGGCCAGCGCGAGGTGATCGTCTTGGTCTTCGTCCAGAACTTGATCGAATCCGTGCCGTGCTGGTTGAGGTCGCCGAAGCTCGAGGCCTTCCAGCCGCCGAAGGAATGGTAGGCGAGCGGAACCGGGATCGGAACGTTGATGCCGATCATGCCGATGTTGATGCGGCTTGCGAAGTCGCGGGCGGCGTCGCCGTCACGGGTGTAGATCGCAACGCCGTTGCCATATTCATGCTTCATCGGCAGTTCGAGCGCGTCTTCGTAATTCTTGGCGCGAACGACGGAGAGAACCGGTCCGAAGATTTCCGTCTTGTAGATGTCCATATCAGGCGTCACGTGGTCGAACAGGCAGCCGCCGACGAAATAACCGTCTTCATAGCCCTGCAGCTTGAAGTCGCGGCCGTCGACTAGCAGCTTTGCGCCCTGTTCGACGCCGCTGTCGATCAGGCCCCTGACGCGCGTCTGCGCTTCCTTGGTAACCAGCGGGCCCATATCGGCCTTGTCGTCGGTATAGGGACCGATTCTCAGGCTTTCGATCTGCGGGATAAGCTTTTCAACGAGACGGTTCGCCGTCTCTTCGCCAACCGGAACCGCAACGGAAACGGCCATGCAGCGCTCGCCGGCCGAACCGTAACCCGCGCCCATCAATGCGTTCACAGCTTGGTCGAGATCGGCGTCCGGCATGATGATCATGTGGTTCTTCGCGCCGCCGAAGCACTGCGCGCGCTTGCCGTTCATGGCGGCGGTGCCGTAGACGTAGCGGGCGATCGGCGTCGAGCCGACGAAGGACACCGCGCCGATATCCGGATCGGTCAGGATGGCGTCGACAGCGCCCTTGTCGCCGTTGACGACGTTGAGGATACCAGCCGGAAGACCGGCTTCGATCATCAGTTCGGCAAGACGGATCGGCAGCGACGGGTCGCGCTCGGAAGGCTTGAGGATGAAGGCGTTGCCGCAGGCAATCGCCGGCGCAAACATCCACATCGGGATCATGCCGGGGAAGTTGAACGGCGTAATGCCTGCGCCAATGCCGACCGGCTGGCGGATCGAATACATGTCGATGGCCGGGCCGGCACCTTCGGTGAACTCACCCTTCTGCAGATGCGGAATGCCGCAGACGAATTCGCAGACTTCGAGGCCGCGCACGATATCGCCCTTGGAATCCTCGACGGTCTTGCCGTGCTCGCTGGAGAGCAGCACCGCCAGCTCGTTCATGTCGCGGTTCAGAAGTTCGACGAACTTGAAGAAAACGCGGGCGCGGCGCTGCGGGTTGGTGGCGGCCCATTTCGGCTGTGCCGCTTTGGCGCTTTCCACGGCGGCGCGCAGCTCGGCTTCGCTGGCAAGCGCAACGGTCGCCTGAACTTCGCCCGTGGCCGGGTTGTAGACATTCGATGTGCGGCCGCTGGTGCCGGGCACATGCTTGCCGTTAATGAAATGACCGATTTCCTTCATGGGTTTTCCTCCAGAATGTGATGGCGCAGCATTACCTTTCGATTTGCACAAATCAATCGCCTGAAATAAGCATCCATTGTGCAAAAATAGACATAAGGAGGGTGCCGTGAACTGGGATGATGTGCGTTTGTTTCTAAGCGTCGCGCGAAGCGGCCAGTTTCTTTCGGCAGCGAGAAAGCTCGGCGTCAACCATGCCACCCTCAGCCGGCGCATTTCCGCACTGGAAGCGGCCATCGGCACGCAGCTATTTTTGCGAAGCACCAATGGCTGCGAGCTGACGGAAGAAGGCCAGCGCCTTCTTGCCGGGGCCGAACGCATGGAAACCGAAATGCTGAACGCCCAGGCAAATCTTGGCCGCGTCGATACGGCGGTGGCGGGAACGGTGCGTATCGGCGCGCCGGATGGTCTCGGCGTGTCCTTTCTCGCGCCTCGGCTTGGCAGGCTCACGGCACGGTATCCCGATCTGAAGATCCAGCTCGTTCCGGTGCCGCGCTCATTTTCCCTGTCGCAGCGCGAGGCCGATATCGCCATCACCATCGAAAGGCCGGAGCAGGGCAGGCTGATGTTTTCGAAGCTCACCGACTATTCGCTGGGGCTGTACGCATCGGAGGCCTATCTCGCTGAGTACGGAACGCCGGCGGATGTCGACGCACTGAAGCGCCATCGCCGCATCGGTTATGTGGAGGACCTGATCTTCTCGCCCTCGCTGAACTACACCGGCGAGATCATGCGCGACTGGGATGCCGCCTTTGAAATCTCAAGCGCCACCGGCCAGACGGAGGCGGTGCGCTCCGGCGCCGGCATCGGCATCCTGCATAATTACATCGCTGGACAATATCCCGAACTTCTGCGGATCATGCCGCATCTCGGTATCGGCCGGTCCTACTGGACGGCCTATCACGAGTCCGCCCGCCAATTGGTCCGCGTCCGCACGGTGGTCGATTTTCTGCAGGAACTCGTGGCCGAAGAGCGGCGAATCTTCATCTAAAAACGACGTCATCGATCTATTAGTAATATTATTGTGCGAGTCCTCCCGCTCCGGGCTTGACAAGGCAGGGTTGGCTGAACGACCAATGCAGCCATTGGGAGAAATCGGAATCTGACATGTCGAATATGATAAGAAAGCTGTCGCCGACCGGCCTTGGCGTCGCGGTCATGCTGCTTGGAATGCTGCTTTTCGCGTTGAACGACGCCATGGGGAAATGGCTCGTCTCCACCTATAGCCAGGGCCAGGTTATCCTGATCCGAAGTGCTGCGGCCCTTGTCATCCTCGTTCCGATCGTCTGGAGAGCCGGTCTTCCCGGCCTGGTAAAAATCGAGCGGCCATTTCTGCAAGTGGCGCGCGTATTTTTCTCGACCGCCGAGCTTTTCTGTTTCTATTTCGCCGTTGCCAGCCTGCCGCTGGCCGATGTCATGACCTACTGGCTTGCAGCCCCGATTTATGTGGCGGCGCTCTCGCCCTTTCTGCTCGGAGAAAAGGTGGGCTGGCGTCGCTGGACGGCCATCGCCATCGGTTTTGTCGGCGTTCTCATCGCGCTGAAACCAAGCTCGGCGAGCCTCACCTCCGCAGCTCTGTTCTCCATTCTCGGCAGCGCCGCATTTGCCTTCATGATGTTGTCCGGACGCCAGCTGCGCAACACGCCCGATACCGTACTTGCCTTCTGGCAGATCATCGGCGCCGCCCTTGCGGGCATCGTTGCGGTGTTCGTCACGCCGTCCGGCTGGTTGCCGGTTCAGTCCGGTTTCGATCTCGCGTTCCTCGGCCTTCTCGGCGTGGTCGCCATGGCGGCGCACGTGCTCGTCAACCGGGCGCTTAAACTTGCCGATGCCGCAACCGTTGCGCCGTTGCAATATACATTGCTGCTCTGGGCGGTGATTTTCGGCTGGCTGTTCTTCGGTGATATGCCGCAGACGAGTATTGTCGTTGGAGCAGGCCTGATTGTTTTGTCCGGCCTTTATATCTTCTTCCGCGAAAATACGCTCAAACGTCGCCGCGAAACCGCCGAAGGACTGGCTGCGGAGCAGGTTTGATCTTCCTTGTCCGCCCCGGTTACAATCACGGGACTTGACGAAGGCGTGATCTTCAGGGAGTAAGAGAAGGTCCTGCGATAATATGTCTCGCAAGGGCAGAGGAAACAAAGGTGCCGGGCCCCTCTGGCGAGAGTTTTACGGCGCTCTCGCGATGTCGGTACCGCCTGCAAAAATTGGCCGGCGGATTAAAAACTATGAAAAACCTGAATGTGCTTCGCGCGCGTGCTTTCTGCGTGCGGCCCGACGTCCTGCGTCGTTCCGCAATCGCTCTCGTTACCGGAGGTAACCGGACATGAGCGCCGCCCAGAAAACCACGCTGTCCTACTTCAAGTGGGCTTTTATCGTAACCGTCGTCGGTCTGATCCTTGGCGGTTATCTCGGCTGGGAAATGACCGGAACGGTCAGCGGCACAGCGACGATCTTCTTCATTTGTGCGGTGCTTGCCGTGCTGGAAATCTCGCTTTCCTTCGACAACGCCATCGTCAACGCCAATAAGCTCAAGGAGATGACGCCGGTCTGGCAGCATCGCTTCCTGACCTGGGGTATCCTGATTGCCGTTTTCGGCATGCGTATCGTCTTCCCGCTGCTGATCGTGGTCGTCGCCGCCAATGTCGGCCCCTGGACGGCGCTCGTCATGGCCGCCACGGAGCCGGAACGTTATTCCGAGATCATGCGTGACGCCCATCTGCCGATCGCTGCTTTCGGCGGCACCTTTCTGATGATGGTTGGCCTCAACTTCTTCTTCGACCATGAAAAGGATGTGCACTGGGTACGCTGGATCGAGGAAAAGGCTGCGGTCTATTCCTCCGTGAAGGGCATCGAGATCGCCTTCGTGCTGGTTGTCATGCTGGTCTTTTCCCGCATCATCGGCGCAAGCGACAATCCGGAGCTTGGCCCGGTTGCGGCCAACACCTTCTTCCATTCGGCGATCTGGGGTCTTCTGACCTTCCTGCTGGTGGAAGTCGTCGGCGGTATTCTCGACCGTAGCCAGGAAGTGCTGGAAGGCGCTGCAAAAGGCGGCTTCGGTGCGTTTCTTTACCTCGAAGTGCTAGACGCGAGCTTCTCCTTCGATGGCGTTATCGGCGCCTTCGCGCTTACCCAGAACCTGTTCATCATCGCCATCGGCCTCGGTATCGGCGCCATGTATGTGCGTTCGATGACGATCATGCTGGTCGAAAAGGGAACGCTTGCCGAATACCGCTATCTGGAACACGGCGCTTTCTACGCGATCCTTATCCTGTCGGTCATCATGTATGTCCAGACCATGTTCCACATACCGGAGGTCATCACCGGCCTTGGTGGTGCGACCCTGATCGGCATCTCACTCTGGTCTTCGATCCGGCATAACCGGCGCGAGAGCGCCGATGCGGTTGAAGCGGCACGCGGCGCTGAAATCTGATCCGCAATGATCCTTGCCTTCCGCTGTCATGGCGGAAGGCGGTTTTTAGGCACTGAATTTCTGGGTGCCTATTTTTGTTGCTTTGTTATCAGCGCGCAAATTTTACTCAGTCTGGGGCGTGCAAGGTCAGATCGCTGATTCCGGGCGATCCGGAAAGATCTTTCCAAAACTCCACGTCATTTCGGGTTTGACCCGAGGACCCATAACCCGTTGAAATCGTGGATCCTCAGGTCAAGCCCGAGAATGACGCAGGGGAGATTGCAATCTTTTGCGATCGCCCACTTTGCTGCCCTTTGTGCGTCGCAGCAAAACTGGCACGCTTCCTGCATCTCATGTTGCAAGTCCAGAGGGGACATTGAAAGCCCGGAAAACGGGAAAATAAACACCGCCGTGCCGCGCGACCTCAGAGGTTTGCGAAGGCACGGCGGTTTTGTTTGTGCGCTAGGGTTCTTGAGTTTTGCTTTCGGTTGAATGAAAACGGTTGGATAACGACTGGAAGGTTGACCGGTTTGCCTGCAGAACTTTCGCCGACGGAAGCCTTGGGGCTTTGGCATCGCGTATCCACGGCGCAGGTAACAGCCGATGCGCCGGATTTGACCTTGCGTCAGACCGCAATCCTGCTGCAGATTTATCTTGTGCCGCCGCCGCACACCGTCCGCGGGCTCGCCGCGATGCTGGGCGTGACCAAGCCGGTCATCACCCGCGCCCTCGACAGTCTCGGGGCACTCGGCCTAGTTGACAGGGTGCGGGACGAACGGGACAAGCGCAATGTTGTGATAAAACGCACGGTGGCAGGTGCGCTCTATCTGGAAAAATTCGGCGATCTGGTTATTGATCAGGCGCGCAAGATCTAACCTCTGGATGTGAAACCATGATGCTCGACCGCCGCCTGAATGTCTTCCGCTCCGATCTGGCCGATGAGAAACTGCAAGGCGTGGTTCAGGCCGAGCGTTTCGTCAGCGGTTCGCCCGCCCAAATCGCGGTCCCGGTGATTGGCCTGCGACCGACGCCGGACCTGGTCGCCGGCATCGACACGGAGCTTCTGTCTGGCGAAACCGTGCGCGTTTTCGACCGCGCGAATGGCTGGGCTTGGGTGCAGGCGGATGCGGATGGTTATGCCGGTTATGTGCCGGAGACGGCAATAGGCGATGTCGTTGCCGTCACCCACCGGGTGGTTGCGCCGCGCACCTTCCTCTATCCGGCTGCAGAATTGCGCAAACCGCCAGTCACGGCCCTTTCCATGGGCAGCCTGATCCGGATCGTCGGTGAGGCGGAGACACGCGGCACCCGCTACCTGCTGACCGAAAAAGGCGAGGGCATCATCGCCGCCCATTGCCAGCCAGCCGATGCCGCTCTTGAAGAAGACTATGTCGCGGTGGCCCTGCGCTTTATCGAAACACCTTATCTCTGGGGCGGACGCTCCGGATTCGGCATCGATTGTTCCGGCCTTGTGCAATTGTCCATGGCCATGACGGGTCGACGGGTCCTGCGCGATACCGACATGCAGGTGAAATCGCTCGGCGTGGAAATCGAGCGTGACGAGTTGCGCCGCGGCGATCTGGTTTTCTGGAAGGGCCATGTCGGCCTCATGGAAAACGAAGATACGCTGCTGCATGCCAATGGCCACACCATGAATGTCGCGCGCGAAAATCTCGATGCGGCCATCGAGCGCATTGGCTGGCTTTATGAGCAGCCGACGGCTTTCCGGCGTCTGGAAAGCTGAGACGGCGGCTTTCACGAAATTGTGCCTGCCCCGCCCTTTGTGCGAAGGCTGCCGACAGCCTACATCGGATGAATGATGGTACGGGACCGGCATCGATGAAGACAAAAACGGCGACACGATTGGCAGCGATCCTCACGGCGATTTTGGTGAGCGCTTCCGCTGGGGCGCAGACCGTTTATCAGAACGGATTTGCCCCGGCGCCCGACGCCTATGCGAACTTGCCCGGGGTCAAGGATCCGCGGACGCTGCAACCCAAGGTCCGTTATACCTGCCACAGCGAACTTGGTACGACGGGCTATTCACGGGGTCCTCACCGGGATGTTTTCGGAAGTCGTGGGCTTCCCGTTCAGGGTTACCGCTGCACCGATGAAAACGGCATTTCCAGCTTTGGCGGCAGAAATCCCGTCTCCAAGGATTGGTATCCTGGCATCAATCCTGTCGACCCGACCTTCTGAAGTAATATGACTTAAAGCGGCGTTTGCGCCGCCCGCACTCTGGACTTGTTGTCGCTTTTTCAGATAAATCTTTGACATGACAGGTTGATAATACTGCCGAGGTGCGGGGTGACGTCGGCCCTGCCGATGTTCTGGGCCGATGCTGGGGAATGCAAGCATGACGAAGACCGATATAGCAACCCGTGTCCACAATCACACCTGGAAACTCGATCCGATCGTCCGCAGCCTGATCGATACGGATTTCTACAAGCTGCTGATGTTGCAGATGATCTGGAAACTCTATCCGGAAGTCGATGCGACATTCTCCCTGATCAACCGCACCAAGACCGTGCGGCTGGCCGAAGAGATCGACGAGATGGAACTGCGCGAGCAGCTCGATCACGCGCGTACCCTGCGTCTCTCCAAGAAGGAGAATATCTGGCTTGCGGGTAACACCTTCTATGGCCGTTCGCAAATCTTCGAGCCGGAGTTCCTCTCCTGGCTTTCCAGCTATCAATTGCCGGAATATGAGCTTTTCAAGCGGGACGGTCAGTATGAGCTGAATTTCCACGGCCGCTGGATGGACACCACGCTGTGGGAGATACCCGCGCTGGCGATCATCAACGAGCTGCGTTCACGCAGCGCCATGCGCTCGCTCGGCTATTTCACGCTTGATGTTCTCTATGCGCGTGCAAAGGCCAAGATGTGGGAAAAGGTAGAGCGGCTGCGGGAACTGCCGGGCCTGCGCATTTCCGATTTCGGCACCCGCCGCCGTCACAGCTTCCTGTGGCAGCGCTGGTGCGTCGAGGCGCTGAAGGAAGGGATCGGGCCTGCCTTTACCGGCACGAGCAATGTCCTTCTTGCGATGGATTCCGACCTCGAGGCGGTCGGCACCAATGCGCATGAACTGCCAATGGTGGTTGCGGCGCTTGCCCAGACGAACGAGGAACTGGCCGCCGCGCCCTATCAGGTCCTGAAGGACTGGAACCGGCTTTACGGCGGCAACCTGCTGATCGTGCTGCCCGATGCTTTCGGCACCGCTGCTTTTCTGCGCAATGCCCCGGAATGGGTGGCGGACTGGACGGGTTTCCGTCCCGACAGCGCGCCGCCCATCGAGGGCGGGGAAAAGATCATCGACTGGTGGCAGAAGATGGGCCGCGACCCCCGCAAGAAGATGCTGATCTTTTCCGACGGTCTCGATGTCGATGCCATCATCGACACCTACAGGCATTTCGAAGGCCGGGTCCGTATGAGCTTTGGTTGGGGCACCAATCTGACCAATGATTTTGCCGGTTGCGCACCGAAGACCATCGCCAGCCTCAAGCCGATCTCCATCGTCTGCAAGGTCAGCGATGCCAATGGCCGTCCGGCGGTGAAGCTCTCCGACAATCCGCAGAAAGCGACGGGCGAACCGGCCGAAGTGGAGCGCTACCTGAAGTTCTTCGGCGAGGAAGACCACAAGGAACAGAAGGTTCTTGTCTGATTGAGGCAGGGCGCTCCGGTGAACGAAGCGCCCTTTGGCGTCACATCATCGGTGGCGTCAGTTCACTTCGCAAACTGGTGTGCGATGTAATGGAAGAGTGCTCTGATGCCCTGCGCCTCTCCACCGATCGACGAGTGATGCCGCTCGCTGAGTGACCAGCCGTAAATATCGAAATGTGCCCAGCGCTTCGTATTGGTGACGAAACGCTTGAGGAACAGGGCGGCGGTGATCGATCCGCCCATACCGCCAGACGGTGCGTTGGTGATATCGGCTGCGCGTGAGCGGATATCCTTGTCGTATCCCATGTAAAGCGGCATCCGCCACAGCGGATCGTCAGTATCGATGCTGGCTTCCGCGATATCATGGGCCAGATCGCTGTCATCGGTGTAAAAGGGCGGCAGATCCGGGCCGAGAGCGACGCGGGCCGCACCCGTCAGCGTTGCCATGTCGATCATAAGGTCTGGCGCGTCCTCGTCGGCGAAGGCCAGCGCATCCGCCAGAACGAGGCGGCCTTCGGCATCCGTATTGTCGATCTGGACCGTCAGCCCCTTGCGGCTTTTGTAGATATCGCCGGGGCGGAAGGCGTTGGAAGAGATCGAGTTTTCGACGGCGGGCACGAGGACGCGGAGATCGACCGGCAGCTTGGCGTCCATGATCATCAGTGCGAGACCGAGAACATTGGCAGCACCACCCATGTCCTTCTTCATCAGGGCCATGGAAGCGGCAGGTTTGATATCGAGACCGCCCGTGTCGAAGCAGACGCCCTTGCCGACAAGGGTCAGGCGGGGATTGCCCTTCTTGCCCCAGTTCATCTCCAGAAGACGCGGCGCGCTTTCGCTGGCGCGGCCGACGGCGTGGATCAACGGGAAGTTCTCCTTCAGCAGATCGTCGCCGGTGGTGACATTCACCTTTGCCTTGTAATGGGCGGCAAGCGCACGGAAGGCGATCTCAAGCTCGTCCGGCCCCATGTCGTTGGCTGGAACATTGATGAGATCTCGCGCAAGGAAAACGCCGGCCAGAATGCGCTTGATTTCGCCATCCTCGGCATCCTGCGGAATGAGAAGTTTGGCTCCGCTGGTCTTGGTGGTCTTGTATTTGTCGAAGCGGTAGCTCCCGAGCCCGAAACCGAGCGCCAGGCGATTGGCCGTCAAAGGCGCGGTCTCGACATGCCATTCGCCTTCAGGCAACTCACGGGCGAGCTTTCCGGTGATGAAGGGGACTTCGGACGGATTGCCGCCAAGGCCGAGAAGGACGCCCCCCAGCGAACCATCCGAAGAGGGGACGAGCAGTATGGCGCCTGCTTCCGCCTTGAAACCCGCTTTTTTCGCCCAGTCCAGTGCGACAGGATCGATGGCGCCCTGTTCGATATGGGCGGGCGTAACGGCAAAAACCGGCAGGGTGCTACCGGCTTTTGAGCTGAAAGGGGTCGGGCGTTCGATGAACTGATAGGGCGCCATGGTCTGCTTTCGTAACTGTCGAGAATCGGTGCGATTAACGCTCTGTTAGGGTTAACAGATTATTGCTTAAGCGAAAGTTGCGTCATGTGAGTCTGTCGTATGTCGGGCGCAAGATCGATAATTCTTGGGCGGGGGCGCTGCCATGACTGCATTTTCTTTGGGCGAGACCGGTCGGGCAGGGTTGCTGCGGGGAGCATGTCTCGCAGCGCTCGTTTTAGCCATCTCCGGATGCGCGAGCACAAACAAGCCGGACCGCATGTCGACCGGTTCCATTCCCGCCGCCACACGCTCCTATGACCAGATGAACATGGATCAGCTGCGGCAGGCGGAGGCGACGGCGGGTAAAGCCTATGAGCGCAGCCCCAAGGACAAGTCCACCGGCATGAACTATGCCAATGTGTTGATGATGACCGGCAAGAACACCCAGGCGCTTGCCGTGATGCAGCAGATCACCATCGCCAATCCGTCCGACCGCGAGGTCCTTGCCGCCTACGGAAAGGCGCAGGCGGCCTCGGGCCAGCTCGAACAGGCCCTTTCGACCATCCAGAGAGCCCAGACGCCTGACCGCCCAGACTGGCGGCTTTATTCCGCTGAAGGCGCGGTGCTTGATCAGCTTGGCCGGTCGAACGAGGCCCGCGCCAGATACAGGCAGGCGCTCGATCTCAAGCCCAACGATCCAAGCGTGCTTTCAAACCTCGGCATGTCCTATGTCCTGTCGAGCGATCCCCGTACCGCCGAGACATATCTGCAATCGGCCATCGCCCAGCCGGGTGCCGACAGCCGCGTCCGCCAGAACCTTGCACTTGTGGTCGGTCTTCAGGGACGTTTCGCGGAAGCCGAGCGCATCGCGGTTCAGGAACTCTCGCCGCAGCAGGCGCAGGCAAATCTGACCTATCTGCGTGCAATGCTTTCGCAGCAGAATTCCTGGCAGCAGCTGGCGAAAAAAGACAATAAGCCAGCCGGTTGATCCGCGTTGAGACGCCTTCATCGGTCTCGGGGCCAGCAAAAGATCGCCGCTCAATCTGTTGAGCGGCGTTTTACTTTGTCAGAAGGTGTCGAGCACCCTGATAATGGCCGGGCCGAGAATGACGGCTATAAGTACCGGCAGAAAAAATACGATCATCGGCACGGTCAGTTTTGGCGGCAGAGCCGCTGCTTTCTTCTCAGCTTCATTCATGCGCTCGTCCCGGCCTTCCTGCGCCAGAACGCGCAGCGCCTGAGCTAGCGGCGTGCCGTATCGTTCCGCTTGAATGAGCGCCTGCACCACGCTTTTGACACCGTCCAGCTGCGTGCGCATGCCGAAATTTTCAAGTGCAATTCGTCTGTCCTGAAGGAAGGAAAGCTCCGCTGTCGTCAGCATCATTTCTTCTGCCAGTTCGGGTGACTGCTCGCCCATTTCTTCCGCGACACGACGCATCGCGGCCTCCATCGACACACCGGATTCGATGCAGATCAGCATCAGATCCAACGCATCCGGCCAAGCGCGCTTGATCGAGGCCTGCCGCTTGTTCATGGCGTTCGAAACGTAGATATTGGGCGCGTAAAAACCGATATAACCGAAGATCAGAACAGCCATCAGCCTGACAATAAAAGCTTTATCTGCCAGGTTTCCAAGAACGAAGACCCAGGTAAAGGCTACGGCAAGAAACGCGAATGGTAGCAAGAACCGTGCGGCAAGAAAGGTGTTAAGTGCATTCTGTGAACGAAAACCCGCTGCGCGCAGCTTGGTCATGGTGTTCGCGTCCGCGAGTGCTTCCTGGAGATTGAATTTTTCGACGATGCGGCGCGCGGATTTATTATTGCTGCCGCGCAGGGACGTTTTTCCATCTTTCGAGACGGTCGCAATGCGTTCGCGCTCCCGACTGCGAATAAAATCGCGCTCCGACGACACGGCCTTCATACGCTTGGCGAAGTCCTTCCGCTCGAAGAACGGCATGATGAGCGTGTAGAGGGTGGCGAAAACCGCAAGCATGACCAAAACAGCGATGATTGTTTGCGGATCCGTCAGGCTCGAAAGAAGTTTTCCCGTCATGCCCGCGCCCTCAAATATCGAAATTGATCATTTGGCGCATGATGAAAAT
This sequence comes from Rhizobium oryzihabitans, assembly GCF_010669145.1. NCBI lineage: Bacteria > Pseudomonadati > Pseudomonadota > Alphaproteobacteria > Hyphomicrobiales > Rhizobiaceae > Rhizobium > Rhizobium oryzihabitans. The sequence continues at coordinate 1,989,640 of NZ_CP048632.1, read as the reverse complement.
CCCGATCAGCATCCAGATACCGGATGCTCCGAGAATGATGTGTCCGCGCAAGTCGGTGAAGAGTACCGACAGATAGTCGGGCGATGTGAAGTGCACCAGCAGCATGACGATGAAAGGCAGCGCGCCGATGATGACCGCCGACGCTTTCGCCTCCATCGAAAGAGCATTCACCTTGGCGCGCATCTTCTTGCGATCACGCAAAACTTTTGAAAGATTGGACAGCGCTTCCGAAAGATTACCGCCTGCCTGCGCCTGAATGTTGATGACGGTGCCAAAGAAGCTCACCTCGAAAAGGGGCATGGTCAGCATCATGCGTTCGATCGCCTGCGGAATGCTGATGCCGACCTGCTGCGCATCGACAACGCGCTGGAACTCTGTTTTCACCGGCTCCTGCCCATCTGACGCGATCAATCGCACGGCGTCGTTCAGCGGCAGGCCGGACTTGATCGAACGGCACATGACGTCCAGTGCATTTGGGAATTCCTCGAGGAATTTTTTCTGTCGGCGCTTGAGAAGAAACGCCAATCCCCATCGTGGCAGCCCTAACGCCACGACGGCCCCTATGAGCAGGCCGATGAGCGGTGACAGGCCGTAAAGAATGGCCATTAAACAGGCAAAGACCGCCGCGCCTACGCTCAGCAGGTGGAATTTCCGAACTGAAATCTGTAGGCCGGCCTGAACGAGCTTGTCGCGCAAACTGACATTCTTTGCCTTTTTTGCCTTTTCATTTTGTTTCTTTTCCATATCCCGCAGGCTGTCCTGCATGGATTTGCGGCGCTTGCCGAGCTCCTGAACGCGGTCCCGAGCAGCCTTGATGTTAGCGTGATCGGTTTCGGCGGCCTTAACCCGTTTGACGCGGCTGGTGGTCTTTTTCTCGACCTCTATCTGCTGAAAAAGAAAGGCGTAAGCCAGCGCCCCTGCCGAAATGGCGACAAGTACGGCCAGCAACACGATCGTGGGGTCCATGGCAGTCGCCTTCCCTTAGGATGTCTTTTCCATTTCATCGAGCGCGGCCGCCAGACGTTTTTCCTCACCGTAGTAGCGCGCGCGATCCCAGAAATGAGGTTTGCTGATACCCGTGGAGACGTGTTTGCCGATCAGCCTGCCTTGCGCGTCCTCACCTTCGATTTCGTATCGCATCAGGTCCTGGGTCACGATGACATCGCCTTCCATGCCGATCACTTCAGTGATCTGAGTTATCCGGCGTGAGCCATCGCGCAGGCGTGCGGCCTGAACAACAATGTCAATCGATCCCGAGATGATTTCCCGCACGGTTTTCGCCGGGAGAGTGAAGCCGCCCATGGCGATCATCGATTCGATACGGCTGAGGCATTCGCGCGGCGTATTGGCGTGGATCGTTCCCATTGAACCGTCGTGACCGGTATTCATAGCCTGCAGAAGGTCGAACACCTCCGATCCGCGCACTTCGCCGACGATGATGCGTTCGGGGCGCATACGAAGGCAGTTCTTGACCAGATCACGCATGGTGATCTCGCCTTCGCCTTCGATATTCGGCGGGCGTGTCTCGAGCCTCACCACATGCGGCTGCTGAAGCTGCAGTTCGGCTGTGTCCTCGCAGGTGATGACGCGTTCATCCTTGTCGATGAAGCTGGTCAGGCAATTGAGAAGCGTGGTTTTGCCGGAGCCAGTGCCGCCCGAGATGACAATATTGCAGCGGACGCGACCGATGATCTTGAGCAACGTCGCGCCTTCGGGCGTGATCGCGCCAAAACGCACGAGCTGGTCAAGCGTGAGCTTGTCCTTCTTGAATTTTCGGATCGTAAGCGCTGGGCCGTCGATGGCGAGAGGCGGTGCGATGACGTTGACGCGCGACCCATCCGGCAGGCGGGCGTCGCAGATCGGGCTCGATTCGTCGACACGTCGTCCAACCTGGCTGACGATGCGCTGGCAGATGGAAAGCAACTGGCTATTGTCGCGAAAGCGGATATCGGACTCGATGGTTTTGCCGCCGACTTCGATGAAGGTCTGGCCGGAGCCGTTGACCATGATATCGGCAATGTCGTCGCGTGCGAGAAGCGGTTCCAGCGGCCCGTAGCCAAGGACGTCGTTGCAGATGTCTTCGAGCAGTTCTTCCTGCTCGGCGATCGACATCGCAAAACTTTTGATCGTGATGATGTCGTTGACAATATCACGGATTTCCTCGCGCGCGCTCTCCGCATCGAGCTTGGCGAGTTGCGAAAGGTCGATTGTATCGATGAGCGCGGAAAACACCTGGCTCTTGGTGTTGTAATAATCTTCAGTGCGGGCACGTTTTTTCTGCGGCGACTGCGCAGCTGCTTGTGCCTGTCGCGTTGCTGGCGATTGGCCGGGCTCAAGAGTATCTATTGCCGACGGCCGGGGCTCGGATATGGTCGGCGCCGGCGTGGTGGCAGGTGCGACAAAATCCGGCTTTGTGACTCTGGCTGGGCCTTCGGGCCCGCGTTTTCCGAACATCGGCTTTTCCGTCTATAGGCGCGAAGAGAAGACCTATTTGCGCTTGAGAATATTCTTGAGCTTGTCCAGACCGCCACGCTTGCTTTTGCGCAGGACGGCGCGGCCGGTGATGGTATGGGCGATTTGCGAGAAAGTTTCCGCGATCTGGGATTTCTCATCCATCTCGCTGATCATGCGTCCGCTGTTGGCAGCGTTTCCGAACAGCTGGGTATCGAATGGAATGATCGCGATCGGCTCTATTTCCAGCGGGTCGAGGAAATCCGCCGGAGCGATTTCCGGACGTTTCGGCATGCCGACCTGATTGAGAACGAGATGCGGCAACTTATCGTTGGGCCTCAATTTTATCAGCGCGTCGAACAGGTTTTTCGTATTGCGCAGATTTGCGAGATCCGGAACGGCCGTAATCACGACCTCGTCAGCTTCCGCAAGAACCGCCCGTGTCCAGTCGCACCATTGATGGGGAAGGTCGAGAACCGCGACGGGGGCACTGCGCTGCAAAACCTCCAGGATCGGCAGAAAAGCCTGGCGGTCGAGATCATAGGTCCTGTCAAGGAGAGACGGTGCCGCCAGCAGCGACAGATGGTCGGAACATTTCGTCAGGAGACGGTCGAGAAACACCTCGTCCAGTCGTTCCGGCGAAAACACTGCTTCCGCCATGCCTTGGGCGGGGTCCTGATCGAAGTCGATATTGGCCGTACCATAGGCAAGATCCATGTCCGCCAGAATGGTTTCGGTGGAAAACAGGGTCGAAATGCCGAAAGCGCAATTATGCGCAATCGTCGACGATCCAACCCCACCTTTGGCGCCGATGAAAGCGATGTTGCGGCCGAGCGGCTCCGCCTCCGGATCGACAAAGATCGTTGCGATCGAGGCCAGCAGATCGGCCATATTGACCGGGGCGACAAGATATTCGGAAATGCCGTTGCGGATGAGATCGCGATAAAGCGTGATGTCATTGTGCCGGCCGACGATGATGACACGGGTGGAGGGGTCGCAAACCTCCGCCAGAGGTGCAAGATCGTCCAGCAGCGAAGCCGGTGAGCTTGTTGTTTCGAGAACGATGAGATTTGGGGTGGGAGAAGACGAAAACATCGTCGCCGCTGCGTTGATATCTCCCTTGGTTACCCGCAGGGTAACCTTGCTCATGCGCCTGTCACCGGACAATGCGTCCATGACACCCTGCATGTTTTCGCTGACGCAGAAAGCATGAACGGATATGCGGGGCAGCGGCCGCAGGCGATCCATATCCCCGGCACGGAGAGGCTGTGCTTCTGCTCCGTCGCTTGATTTTATATCGTATTCTACCGCGCTCATCGTCTTTCCTGCCGTGACAATTGTTGGAACCACATCAGTCTGCCGTCGCCGTGCTTTTGCCCTGACGATAAGTATCGATAACCACAGCGCGGCGTTCGGCATCAATCGGGCTCATGCCACGCGGACCAACGAGGTCCATGGGATTGGCCACCTGTGCCGCGAGATTGCTCTGGGAAGCGCACCCGAAGTTGTACCAGTTCTTGTTTGCGAAACTATTGTCCGAAAGGTCTTCGGGCCACTGGCCGCACTGTCCGGTCATCGCGGTGACGGCGACATAGCTTAGGCGGATCGGCGCGGCATCGCCATTTGGGGATGCCGCGTAACGCGTTTCCATAATCTTGCTCGACGGTACACCCGCACCGGAAAGCGTGGAGCGGATCTGCTTCGCCATCCTTGATGCCGATGCTGAATTGGCTGATCCTGATGGCATCTGAATATTGATGACACCCGTCGACATCGACGCATAATTCTGCGCGAAACCGCGGACATTGTCCGCCATTGCCGTGGTCAGCCGGCTGTCGCTTGCCGCAACCGGAATATCCAGCGAATGCTCCGCCTCCGACAGCGTGATCGGATGGCGGGTGCGGTAGTCATCGGGGATGGCATTGGTCGTCAACGGGTCACGCGCGCAGCCTTGCAACAGGCTGGCCGTGAGCGCCGCCATTGCGACGAAACCGGCTCGTCGGCCGGAAAACGTGAGGGAAAAAGAGGAAGAGGTTTCCTGCATGACATTTCCTGCCCGGGTAGAGCTTTTTCTGGAGAAGGGATTTGGTGCGCGTGTCGTCATTTGTAGATGAACCCCACTGATCCCTGGTATGGAGCCGCCTGAACCTGATCCTTGCGGCCATAGACCTTGTTGACGCGGTTCATGAAATACATGGCTGCATCGTTTTCCGGGTTGAAGTTGTCATCCGGCCGGGCGATCTGATTGCGGGCAATTGGCCGCACCAGATATGGCGTTGCAATGATGACCAGTTCCGTCTCGTTGCGGATAAAGTCCTTGCTACGGAAAAGCGTGCCGAAAATCGGGATCTTTGACATGCCCGGAAGTCCCGACATGGCCTGGCGTATATTGTCTTGAACCAGACCGGCGATCACGATCGAGCCGCCGGAGGGAAGCTCGACAGTTGTGGAGGTTTCGCGCTTGCGAACCGATAGATAGGTCGAACCCGGGGCGTTCCGCCCAAAGTTCCCGGTCACCATGTTGCCTTCATAGGTTGGTTCGGAAACATTTGTCTCGATCTTCAGGCTTATTCTTCCGGGTGAAAGTACGACCGGTCTGAAGTTCAACGTAATCCCATAGTCGACCGTTTCTGTTTCGCGGGTGATTTTACCTGCCATCCCCGTTAGCTTGTCGGCCTCCACCTCTTGTTCTCTGGCAATCCGGAAATCGCCTCCGACATAAAACTTCGCCTGTTCGCCGGAAATCGCTGTCAGGCTCGGCTCCGCCAGGGTGCGCATGACACCTGCCTGCTCCATGGCATTGAGATAGGAGGCGAATTTGAGCGAGCCGATTGAACCGGTGGCTATCCGCGAGGCGGTGTCGATAGCGTTTCCAAGATTGGAAGGATTTGCAAACTCGAAGCCGTTATTGCCTGAGCCGATAGAGCCACTGAAGCCAAGCTGCTTCAGCACCTGCCGGCTGACTTCGGCAACAGTCACCTTCAACGTTACCTGGTCTTCACCCTCGATCGTCAGCATGTTGACGATTTGTGACGTCTGGCGGTTTTCGGCAAAAATCGCCGCGTCGCCGCCATTGTCGCCGCCGGTGAGCGATATATTGCGGGTGGTGGCTTCGCCGCCTTTCAGAAACGCTTCGGCAAGTTGTACGGCGCGTGCCGAATCCTGTGGTGTACGTACCGTTCCGGTAAGAACGATATTGTCCGAGACGATCTCGATCTTTATGTCGGATTCAGGAATGAAACGGCGAATATTGGCTTCGAGGCCGGCAATATCCCGCTCGACCTCAAGATCAAGGCTTACGATTTCGCGACCGCCGTCGCCAAAGATGAAAATATTGGTTTGCCCAACCGTTTTCCCGAAGAGATAAATGCGTCTGGATGTGCGCGTGACGGCATCGGCAAGGCTCGGATCCGCAACGAGAATGTCATGTGCATCTTCCGGCAGATCGATGACCAGCGCCTTGTTCAGACCCAGCTTCAGGCGCTTGCGAATACCAGTTCCGCTGTCGGTGATCCGCACTATGCTGGCGCTTTGCGCTTCGGCTTCACTGACACGCAGAAATTCAGGCGACTGCTGACCTGGAATGCCGGAAAAAGCCACGCAAAATGCAAGGCCACCCGCCATAGACGAACGCAGATGTTTTTTTAGACGCTTTGTCATGGCTTCGCCGGTCATTGTGATGCTCCTTGACTGCCCTTGATGATCGAGCCGGATTTGATCACCTGAATTTCCGGTTGACCCGCGCCGCCATTGAGAAGATAGCCGGCTGAAAGCGTGTCGTTTTCCTGCGCATCGGCGACTGAGCGCAAGGCAAGGGTGAGACGGTCCGCCATCTGTTGCGCCACCGTTATGATCTTGGCTTGTTCGGGGGTCAGTTCCAGTGTCGCGGTTGCGCCGACAACGGCGGTTTTGCCGTCTTCGCCTTCCTTGATCTGTTGGTCGATCGCCAGCACGCGGACGTTATTGAGAACATTCTCCGTCAAAAAGCTGCCGGTATCGCCCTTGCGGACCATGATGACATCGACGCGATCATTCGGCAGTACGAAACCACCGGCACCCGTCGAGACGGAAATCTCGGTCGCCACTGCACGTTTTCCTGCCGGCAAAAGCGACGACATGATGCGGGTGCTGGAATCAACCACTTTTTCCGGCCGAACCGGTTCGCCCTCGAACAGCGGCAGCCGCACGACGGCACCGGAAAGCTCTGTTATGGCGTTCGGACTTTTCGCTTCTGTTATGAAACTGTCGATGACATTGCCCTGCGGCCAAGGCGTCCAGCGCACCGAACTGTCATTCAGGCGGCTGCCAACGGGCAGGTTGACCGAGGAAACGAGAACGTTCACCGTCGGCTCTTTCTGAATGATGGTTTCCGCTTTCTCGATGACCTGCTTGGTACCAGAAATTCGCATGGCGACGAGGCCGGCAAGACCGGCAGCCACCAAAGCAACGGATAGAATAACAATACGCGACGGTTTCATGCTCGATCCTTGAGGGAATCAGATTCTTCTCCCCTCAGGATAACGCGTGATTGGTATAATTATAGTTAATATTGTGCTTGGATTTGTGGTTAACGCGCCTTTAATTCCTGCCCGCGAAGTAGTTCGTCAGGAAAGACTGGCGATAGCAGCTTTTACAAGCGGTGCTTCACCATAGGTTAAAAGCCCGGCAATGGCGATGCCAATGCCATAGGGAATCCTTTTCGCCACGAGCAGGGAGTCCGGAATGGGAATGCCGATCACCATGATTTCCTGCGAGCGTGATCGCAAAAGCAGAATGCAAAGCGTCAACACACCGCCGACGAGGGTTACTGAAAGCAGAAATTCTATCAGGGAGATGTTGAAACCATACCAGACGGCTGCCGCGGTCAGCAGCTTGGCATCTCCTCCGCCCATGACATTTGCCGCAAAGAGCGCGAAACAGGCAAAAAAGACAGCGGCTGCGGCGGCAAGGCTCATTGCGAAAGTCTGCCAGTCCATGCCGGAAAAGGGTGCGACCACAAAAAAAGAGAGTAACAGGATAAGCGGTATCCGGTTGGGTATGGTCATGCTTAAGAGGTCTGTAAATGCCGCGAAAGCAAGGCAGAGCGGGAGCGTCAGGAAAATGGCAGCTATAACCATGAAGAAGACTCCGCTTTATTCGATTGGTGTCAGGCGCATTGCGCATGCATTCACTACAATACGAAAATGCCGCTCATGGATTTGAGCGGCATTCCGAGTTCAAGCATTTACAACGATTAGAACGTTGTCTGCCGAGCGGTCTGCATCGTTGTACCAATGCCGTCGAACAGCTGGTCGAGCTGTGTGCCAACCATTCCTGCGCCGCCCACGATGGCAACGGAAAGCAGGGCGGCGATCAGGCCGTATTCGATTGCAGTGGCACCGGATTCATCTTTAAAGAAACGAGCAAAAATCTTGGTCATGGGGTCTCTCCTAACTCTGTGTTTGGTTCAGCACGCCGACAACTTGTTTTCCGTTGTTCGGTTGCGATCAAACTACAGCCGAGCGATTTCCAAGCACTTAAAAAATAGGATTAATTCGAAGTAAACGGCAGGTTGAGTTTCCTTTGGTAAATAAAAATAAAAGTTATTTTATACATTTCTATATTTACCTATAAACAGATATATTCCGCCGTTGGTCGTTTCTCGTTCTTGGCCTGATAATGTCTACATGAGACACGGATGTTCAGTTTTGGCGCGGTTGGCAAAAAGCGAAAGAATGCTAGAGTATGGCGAATGGTTACTATTCGCACTATGGATTCCCGCCATTTAACACTTCATTCACTAAAACCCCGCATTCTATGGGACATTAGAGTGCGGGTAGTGAGCAGGGGCCAAACGCGTGTCATCGGGAAAACTGGCGAAAATTGTGGTCGGCGTGTCCGTCATCCTGGCAGGAGCGCTTCAGCCCGTTTTTGCTCAGGACGGCATATTGCGTGTTTCGATGAATCACGCCCGTGTCCTTCGTCTTGACCGTCCCGTGAGCAAGGTTATCGTTGGTAACTCGAAAGTCGCGGATGCCACGGTAGCGGACGCCACCACGATCGTGCTGACCGGCCGCAGCTTCGGCACGACAAATCTCGTTCTTCTCGATGCCGAAGGTAATCCGATCGTGGACGAACGCATTCTCGTTTCCATTGATGAAGGCAATACGGTTCGTGTGTTCCGCCAGACGGAGCGGACCGTGCTTTCCTGTACGCCCAATTGCGAGCAGCATTCGCAAAATAGTGGCGATAAAGACACCCAGCCGTAAAGCCGGCTTACGTCTAACTCAACACCAACAATAGAGTGCGATTCCGCATGCGAAAACAGCGAGCTTTTTGTCCAGAGTGACAAAGGCGGCTTCGTATGCGTCATGGGTATTTTGCGAGGAAAATCGGCGCTGAACTTCAGCAAAACGAAAAACCGCAACATCTTCCCCTGCGTTCTGCAGGAGGACTGAATGTTGCTGTTTTTCGTCTAAGTATTTGATCTGGCTAAGATCAAAAATGGAATGGTGCCCAGAAGAGGACTCGAACCTCCACACCCTTTCGAGTACCAGCACCTGAAGCTGGCGCGTCTACCAATTCCGCCATCTGGGCGACGGAGAGCGATGTACGAGGGCAGCCGCCCGGTGTCAACAGACTTTTTGAACTTTTATGACGATCATTGATTTTAAAGGGAAAAAACTTGGTTGAGTGCTGTTGAAACATTTTGCCGCATCAATTGTCGAGCCCTTCGTGCTTCGTCTTGTCGACGTGACCGAGGTCGCGCTCCGGGTCGATGACATCGCGGATTCTCTGTTTGAGTTCTTTTGGACCCGGAAAACCGCCATCGCGCTTGCGCTCCCATATGATCTCGCCGTTAACGGCAATCTCGAACAGGCCGCCCGTTGAGGGAACAAGGCTGACTTCGCCAATGTCGGAAGCGAAGGTTTGCAAAATCTCCTGCGCCATCCATCCGGCGCGAAGCAGCCAGTTACATTGGGTGCAGTAGCGGATGGCTATGTGAGGTTTGGTCTCGGTCATCATTATGTCTCCTTCAGCGCGCGGTCACGACAATGTCAACTATAACACTCATGTTTTTACCTGCCAGATGCTTGTTCTTATCATGCAGCTTTGCCAACAGATAAGGCATCGAAGGCTGAAACGTGGAGATCCTATGGCCCAGTTCGACAATAATCGTCAGCGTCTTTTCGTTCCGGCGGTCGCACCGCTTTATAACTCCACGCATGATCTGGTGGAGACCGTTCTGCGTGTGACGGCAGGACTTCTTCTTGTCACCCATGGCTTCGGTAAGATCCTCAACCCGTTTGGGGCGGTCGGCATGGTGGAGAGCCTTGGTTTTTACCCCGGCGTCTTCTGGTCGCCGCTGCTGGCTGCCACGGAATTTTTCGGCGGCATTCTGGTGGCTATCGGCCTGTTCACGCGGCCGGCTTCCTTCGCTGCGATGATTGTTCTTCTGGTGACGGTCTATTTTCATGGCATCGTAAAGGCGGAAGGCCTGGGCGGCGCGGAAAAGTCGATCCTCTGGGCGGCAATATTCCTGTTCTTTGCGGTTCGCGGTGGCAACCGGCATTCCGCCGACGCGAAACTGTCCGGGAGTTCTGAGGCGCAGAAGGCCGGGCTTGTTGCCCCATTGGTGTAGCGCCTCTTGAAAAACCGGTTTTCTCATGGTGAAGGTGGATTGAGGCGGCTATCTGCGCCGATTGAATCCACCTTTGTCGTCAAGAGGCCATATGCGCGTTGCAATTATCGAAAACATGGCGGGCACGCCGCATGGCCAGCTCGGCGTCGCTCTGCAAGAGGCGGGAGCAGATGTGCATGTCATCCGCGCCTATGCGGGTGAGCCACTTCCCACCGATGCGGGTGGTCATGATGCCCTTGTCGTTCTGGGCGGTGAGCAGAACGCCCTTGACGATGCGCTTTACCCCTATCTCCCAGAGCTTGCGCTTTTGATGAAAGCCTTTGGCGATGCGGATAAGGCCGTGATGGGTGTCTGCCTCGGCAGCCAGTTGCTGGCGCGCGCCTATGGTGGAGAGAATATCCTGTCCGGTCCGCCTGAATTTGGCTGGGAAGATGTTTCCCTGACGGAGGAGGGCGTGTCCGATCCCCTATTGGCCGGGCTCAGGAGGACATTCCCCATTTTCCAGTGGCACTGTGATACATTCACGCTTCCGCCCGAGGCGACGCGGCTTGCCACCAATGGCGCGACACGAAATCAGGCCTTTCGTGTGGGCCGCGCGGTCTACGGTACGCAGTTTCATTTCGAGGCATCGACCACGGTTGTCGATGGGTGGTGTCAGTCATTCCCGACCTCTATCGAAAGAATGGCGCCCGGCTGGCTGGAAAATTACCGTGACCATCGCAGCCAGCGCGCGGATATGGCCGACGTTGCGGGTCTGGAAATTGCCCGTGCCTGGGTACGTCTCATCTGATTTGAGCAATTATCGGTTGCGAATAGGACCAAGGCCGCTCAGAATTGCGACCGTTCATCACCATTCGCAAACGGGGCGCAATGATCATGTATAAATTTGAAATCTATCAGGACAAGACCGGGGAATATCGCTTCCGCTTCAAGGCATCCAACGGGGAAACGATGTTTTCGTCGGAAGGATACAAGGCGAAGGCATCTGCCATCCACGCCATCGAGTCGATCAAGAAAAACTCCCCCGGCGCCAATACCGTCGATCTGACGACAATGACCGCCTGAACAGACCCGTTCCGCGAGACCTCGATGCTTTTGGCCTGCCAGAATTGACAGGCGCATTGGCAGGTGCCGGCGTAAAGATAAGATTCAGTCTTTTTTGATAATCTTCCGTTAGCAATTGTATTTCGAGGTCTCCGGGCGGCGTCAGAGTGCCCCCGATTGTTTTGCGTACGGGTTCTCATGCGTTCATCGGCTGTGCCAGCATTTCTCTTCGGTTGCCTTCTGCTTGGGGCTGTACGTCCAGTTCCGGGCCGGAAAGCCTGGTGGCCGGCTTGCCGTCGAAGGAAACGACGAGTTCGGTCACGCCGTCTGCTCCCGTCCCGCAGGCAAGTGTCGGCACCCAGACCATAAACGCTCAGCCAAGACAGGAAGTTCTGGCATGGGGCGGCCCGGTGCCGGAAGAACCAAAGGCTTTTTCCGCCGTTACACCACGGGCGTCCCTGCCGCAGAACGCGCCTGAAATCCGCCTGCCGGTCCCGTCGCAGGCTGGCATGATACGGCCGGCGGAACGCCCCACGGATCGCCAGATGGAGCGTCCGGTGCAACTCGCCATGGCCGCCGCCCCGGCGGCGAGCGCCGGCGCTCAGGTGCGCTCGCGCATCTTCCGCTCCAGCTTCACCGATGCCAAGCCCATCAATTTCGGCAGGGTTCAGCCACGCCACTTCCAGGTCCATGGGGTGGATGTATCCCGCTGGCAGGCCAATATAAACTGGCCGCAGCTGCGCACGCGCGGTGCCAATTTCGCTTTCATCAAGGCGACGGATGGCGGCGATCATCTTGATCCGATGTTCCGCACCAACTGGCAGCGGTCGAAGGAAGCCGGTATCCGCCGTGGTGCCTACCACTTCTTCTATTGGTGCCGCTCGGCCAGTGAACAGGCGGACTGGTTCATTCGCAATGTTCCGCGTGATCCCGATGCGCTGCCGCCGGTGATCGACGTGGAGTATAACGGCGAATCAAGCTGCAAGATGCGCCATTCCCGCGAGCGCGTTCTGGAAAAGATGCGCGTATTCATGGACAAGCTCGAGCGCCATTATGGTCAGCGGCCGATCATTTACACCGCACCCGATTTTTATAAGGACAATCTGACCGGCGAATTCCAGGACTATCCCTTCTGGCTGCGTGCCGTCGCCCAGCATCCGTCCGTGGTTTATCCGGGCCGCAAGTGGCTGTTCTGGCAATATTCCGGCTCCGGCCTGTCACATGGTGTCGATGGCCGCATCGATCTCAACGTCTTCAACGGCAGCGAGGATGCCTGGCATCGCTGGGTGGACCGCCGCTCAAGCTAAAGCGGCGGGCGTCAGCGCGCAAATTTTCTGGCGCCGGCAACACACAGCACCACCACAAGCGTGATACCGATCATTGCCGGGCTGACCTCCTCGTGCAGCAGGGTTGCTGCAAGCACCAGCCCGAAGAACGGCTGCAGCAATTGCAACTGGCCCACCGCGGCGATGCCGCCGAGCGCCAGCCCGCGATACCAGAAGATGAAGCCGATCAGCATGCTGAACAGCGACACATAGGCAAGGCCGCCCCAGGCCTGCGGATCGATGCCGGCAAGGGTTTCCGGCCCTGTGAAAAAGCTGAGTGGCAGCATTACGGGCAGGGACAGAACCAGCGCCCAGGAGATAACCTGCCAGCCGCCCAGTTTGCGGGAAAGGGCTGCACCTTCGGCGTAACCAAGCCCGCAGACGATAATTGCGCCCAGCATCAGAAGATCGCCGGCAAGCGAGGCGCTGATGCCGGCAGCAAGCGAATTCCACAATGAGTAGCCAGCCACCAGGGCACTGCCGACGCAGGAAAAGAACCAGAAGGCCGCGCGAGGGCGCTCTCCGCCGCGCAGCACGGCGAAAATCGCGGTTGCGAGCGGCAGCAATCCGACGAAGACGATGGAGTGCGCCGAGGTCACGTGCCGCAGCGCCAGCGCCGTCAGAAGCGGAAAACCCACCACCACGCCGAAGGATACGATGAAAAGCGATGTCAGATCATCGCGTGCCGGGCGTTTTTGCCTGAACAGGAAAAGCAAAGCGAGGGCCAGAAGTCCGGCGATGCTGGCGCGGGCGACGGTCAGGAACACCGGGTCGAAACCCGTGACCGCAATGCGGGTGGCGGGCAGCGAACCGCTGAATATCACCACGCCGATAAGGCCGTTCAGCCAGCCGCTTGTCGTCTTGTCCATAATCGTCTCCTGTATTTTTCCCTTCTTGATCCTGAACGGCTGGCGACAACAGCGACAATCATATACAATTTCAAGAAACTGTTGTGGTTGTTTGGGCGGTACGGTTGGAGGAAAATGTGGACGGGCAGATCATTGCGGGCACGCGCATAGAAAAGGTGATGGCAAGTGTGCGGCAACGCATCGCCTCGCGCAGCCTTGTTCCAGGGGCGAGATTGCCGTCCGTCAGGGCGTTCGCAAAGGCCATGCAGGTCTCCACCTCCACCATTGTCGAGGCCTATGATCGACTGGTGGCGGATGGCACCATAAGCTCTCGCCCGGGCTCCGGATTTTTTGTGGCGGGTCCGCTTGCGCCGCTCTCTCTTGCCGATATCGAACCTCAACTGGACAGGGCGGTCGATCCGCTCTGGGTGTCGCGGCAAGCGCTGGATGAGGCGACGGCCCTTGCCAAGCCGGGTTGCGGCTGGCTTCCCGCGTCATGGATGCCCGAGCAAGCGCTGAGGCGGGCAATGAGAGGGCTTGCCCGTGCGGATACTTCCCTGCTGACGGATTATGCGAGCCCGATGGGATTGTTGCCGCTGCGCCAGCTTTTGTCGCGCAGGCTCGCAGAACATGGCGTGCAGGCGGGCGCCAGCCAGATCATGCTGACCGATTCCGGCACGCAGGCGATCGATCTGCTGTGCCGTTTCCTGCTGCAGCCGGGGATACGGTGATTGTCGATGATCCCTGCTATTTCAATTTCCATGCCCTTTTGCGGGCGCACCGGGTGAAGATTGTCGGGGTGCCCTATACGCCAACGGGACCGGACCTGCCGCTTTTCGAGCAGGCGCTGAGAGAGCACAGTCCCCGTCTTTATATTACCAATTCGGCGATCCATAATCCGACAGGCGCAAGGCTTTCCGCCGTTTCCGCCCATCGCCTGCTGATGCTGGCCGAACAGGCGGGTCTTACCATCATCGAGGACGATATTTTTGCCGATTTCGAAACCCAGGCGGCACCACGGCTGGCGGCTTTCGATGGGCTCAATCGAGTGGTCCAGATCGGCAGTTTTTCAAAAACGCTGTCCGCGTCCGTGCGGTGTGGTTTTATCGCAGCGCCTTCGGCATGGGTGGAAGCCCTGAACGATCTCAAGATCGCCACCGCTTTTGGCGGCGCGCATTTTTCGGCAGCGCTGGTCCTGTCGCTTTTGACTGACGGTAGTTACCGCAAGCATGTCGAGGCGCTTCGGCAACGTCTTGCGGCGGCGGTGCCGGAGGCGGCGGCGCGTTTGAAGGCAGTTGGATGTGTGCCGTGGATCGAGCCGCAGGCGGGCATGTTTTTATGGTGCCGCCTGCCGGAAGGCGTCGATGCCGCTGATGTGGCGCGCCGCGCGCTCTCGCAGCAGGTGGTGCTGGCCCCCGGCAATGTTTTCAGCTCCTCGCAGAACGCCTCCGGTTTCATGCGTTTCAACGTGTCGCAAATGGCCGGTCCACAGGTCATGGCGGTGCTGGCGGATGCCCTTGGGCAGAGGGCCGATCATCGCCCGTCATAGGCCGGTTGGCACGAATCGGAACAAAATCCCGTGAACACCGTTTTCTCCCCAGAGTGAAGAGGAGGAAATACCATGACATTCGATCCCAACAACCCGCGCCCGGACCGCGATCTTCGTCCGGAAGTGAATATCAACAATGACCCGCGTGTCCGCACGTCTCCGTCCTGGATGCCGTGGCTGGCGATTATCGTTGTTGTTCTGGTGGGCGTTTTCGCCTGGTCGCAGATGAGCGGCCCGACCACGGATCCGGCAACGACATCCTCAACCACGCCGCCCGCGGCAACGGATCAGGCACCGGCGCCCATGGCTCCGACGACCCCGGCAACGCCGCCCGCCAACAATACGGCACCGGCTAGCCCGAATACCGGCGGCACCCAGACCCAGCCGTAACGGTTTTAATAATCTGATAAAACCGCCTGCCTCCGGGCAGGCGGTTTTTCCTTGCGGTAAGGCCCGCTTCAGAGCTGCTCCATGGCGGAAGGGTGGTTGGAAAGCCTGGACCAGCGGGCGATCGATTCTTCCGCCAGCGCTGAAAGCGTGATGCTTCCAAAGCGGGAGAGGAGAATTTCCTCCGCTTCCTTCATGGCATCAAAGAGTGCTGCATTGACGGCCTGCTCAATGACGCAGTTCGGATTGTCACCCGCGAGCCCTATCGAGAAGAGTTCCGGTGTGCCGAGCGCGCGGTAGATATCAAGCAGCGTGATGTCGCTGAGGGGCCGCGCCAAAACCCAGCCGCCGCCATGACCCTTTTCCGAAGACACATAACCGTGCTCCCGCAGGCCCGCCATGGTTCTGCGCACCACCACAGGGTTGGTCTGAAGCATCGCCGCGATGCTCTCGGAGGTGGCTGCGCCCGCATGTTTTTCCATATGGATCAGAATATGCAGCACCCGCGAGAGGCGCGTGTCGTGTCTCATTGCTGAAGCCCGTCTATTTTTTGACGACGCTATCAGCTTCCTTCTGACGTAACAATATAAGTTGCGTGACTATTGACTCCAAAAATCACGTAACAATATAAGTATCGTGAAATCGAACGAGTGCTTCCGGCTCGGCTTCAGAACGATAGGTGCATCATGAAATACGACGTCATCATCATCGGCGGCAGTTATGCCGGCCTCTCCGCTGCCCTGCAGCTCGGCCGCGCCCGAAAAAACATCCTCGTGGTGGATGCGGGTGAGCGGAGAAACCGCTTCGCAAGCCACTCCCACGGTTTTCTCGGCCAGGACGGCAAGGCCCCGGGCGAAATCATCGCCGAGGCGCGCCGCCAAATTGAGGGCTACCCGACGATACACTGGGCAAAGGGCAGGGTAACGAATGCCGAGGGAGCTTTTGATGACTTTGTCGTCGAGATTAATGACACTCGCCGCGAAAGTGCGGCCCGGCTCATTCTGGCCATGGGTGTTGCCGATGAGCTGCCTGAAATAGCCGGGCTGAAGGAACGCTGGGGCAGCACCGTCTTCCATTGCCCCTATTGCCATGGATACGAACTGAACAAGGGCAAGATCGGCGTCATCGCGGCCTCGCCGCTGGCCATCCACCATGCGCTGATGCTGCCGGACTGGGGTGAAACCACCTTCTTCACAAACGGTATATTTGTAGCCGATGCCGAACAGAGCGCACTTCTGTCAGCCCGGGGCGTCCGTGTGGAAAAAGAGCGCATCAAGGAAATCGCGGGGCATGCGGATGTCGTTCTTGCGGACGGGCGCAGCATTGCTTTGGCCGGGCTTTTCACGCAACCGAGATTGAAGATCACCTCGGACTGGGTCGAAAAGCTCGGCTGCACCGTGGAAGAGGGGCCGATGGGATCAAGCATCGTGACGGATGCCATGAAACAGACGGCAGTGCGTGGCATCTTCGCCTGCGGCGATGTGGCCAGACCCGCCGGCTCGGTCGCTCTTTCGGTGGGCGACGGCGCCATGGCAGGGACTGCGGCTCACAGGTCGATCATGTTCCCGGAATGATCAGTGCGAAACAAGGCTCAGCCAGCGGCCCGGAGGCATGCCGAAGGCATTCTTGAAGTGGCGGGTAAAATGCGCCTGATCCGCAAAGCCGCAGGCAAACGCCGTTTCGGCAAGGCCCGCACCCGCGCGCATCATGTCCTTGCATTTTTGCAGACGCCGCATGATGAGATAACGATGCGGGCTCGTGCCGAACAGGCAGCGGAAGTGACGAAAGAGGGTGAAGCGATCGAGCCCGCTTATTTCCTCCAGCTCGTCTGAACCGACCGAAACGGCGCTGTTTTCCAGCAAATAGTCCCGGCAACGGAAAACGGCGCTCCGGTCCAGCCGCTTGATGGTTCTCTCACTTCCGTTCGAATGCTTAAAAAGCAGATCCGCCAGTCTGGATTGCCAGTCGGTCAGGAGCAGATTATCCGGCTCGCCTTCGAGATTGCCGAGCGCCTCGATCAGGCATTGCCTGAACTCCTCGTCCTCGATGACGGGATTTCTTGCGAAGGGTAGCGTGTGATAACCCGCCTCCATCGTCTTTTCCGGTGGAAGGTAGAGCATACGGTAAAGCAGACCTTCATCGGTGCCCGCGCCGCCATCGTGAACTTCGTCCGGATGCAGAACGATCACCTTTCCGGGCGTGCTGAAATGGGCTGTACCACGATAGGAAAAGGTCTGGACGCCGGAAAGCGTGACGCCCAGCGCATAGGTATCGTGGCGATGCGGCGCATAGGCGTTGCCATGAAAGCGCGCCTCGATGCGCTCGATACCCTCGCTCGAAGGTGCCTGCACAATCCCCTCGAATTTGCACGAACGTTCAAGATCGCTGACGCCCGAAGCATCTAGGATTGCTTCTCTTTCGTAACCACAGCCAGATTGAGTTCGCATGTTTGATACCAAGATCGCCGTCATCCTTCGTGATGACCTTGCCGTATGGCAAAAACTGAACGTCACCGCATTTCTCATGTCCGGGATTGTCGCCCAGACGAAAGAGATCATTGGCGAACCATACCGCGACGGGGCGGGCAACGTCTACAATCCCCTGTCCATCCAGCCGATTGTCGTGATGGCCACGGATCAGGAGGCGCTGCGCAAAATCCATCAACGATCTCTGGAGCGCGATGTGACGACATCGCTTTACATAGAAGAAATGTTCGCCACCGGCCATGACGTTGCCAACCGCCAGGTATTTTCGGAATTTTCGCCTGACAATGCAAAGGTGGTGGGCATCGCGCTGAGAGCGGATAAGAAAATCGTCGACAAGATCACCAAGGGCGCGAAGCTTCACGCCTGAGCAGGTGTCCTGAATGTAAAAAGGGAGGCGGTAAGCCTCCCTTTTAAACGCAATGACGATATGGCTGTCGCTTATTCGTCGTTCATCTTCAAAGCGGCGATGAAGGCTTCCTGCGGAATTTCCACCTTGCCGAACTGGCGCATGCGCTTTTTGCCTTCCTTCTGCTTGTCCAGAAGCTTGCGTTTGCGCGTCGCGTCGCCGCCATAGCACTTCGCCGTCACGTCCTTGCGCAGCGCGCGCACGGTTTCGCGGGCGATGACCTTGCCGCCGATGGCCGCCTGGATCGGGATCTGGAACATGTGCGGCGGAATGAGTTCCTTCAGCTTTTCGCACATGCCGCGTCCGCGCCGGTCGGCCGCCGAGCGGTGTACCAGCATGGACAGCGCATCCACCGGATCGCCGTTGACGAGGATCGACATCTTGACGAGATCGCCGGCGCGGTAGTCGATGATGTTGTAATCGAACGAGGCGTAACCCTTGGAGATGGATTTCAGCCGGTCGTAGAAATCGAACACCACTTCGTTGAGCGGGAGCTCATAGGTGATCATCGCGCGGTTGCCGACATAGGTCAGCTCGGTCTGCAGGCCGCGCCGGTCCTGACAGAGCTTCAGAATGCCACCAAGATATTCGTCAGGCGTCAGGATCGTCGCCTTGATCCACGGCTCACGGATTTCCTTGATCTTCACAACATCAGGCATGTCGGCCGGGTTGTGCAGCTCCTTCTCGGTGCCATCCGTCAGCGACATTTCATAGACAACCGAAGGCGCTGTCGCGACGAGGTCGAGATTGAACTCGCGCTCGAGACGTTCCTGAATGATTTCAAGATGCAGCAGGCCGAGGAAGCCGCAGCGGAAACCGAAACCGAGAGCGGCAGACGATTCCATTTCGAAGGAGAAGGAGGCGTCGTTGAGGCGAAGCTTGCCCACCGCTGCGCGCAGGTCTTCGAAGTCCGCTGCGTCAACCGGGAAGAGGCCACAGAACACCACGGGCTGCGCGGGCTTGAAGCCGGGCAGGGCCTGCGCCGTCGGGCGCTTGTCGTCGGTAATGGTATCGCCAACACGCGTATCGGCGACTTCCTTGATCGAGGCGGTGATGAAGCCGATCTCGCCGGGGCCGAGGCTGTCGACATTGACCATTTTCGGGGTGAGCACGCCGACGCGCTCGACGCCATATTTCGCGCCCGAACCCATCATCCGGATCTGCTGGCCCTTTGTCAGCACGCCATCAATGACGCGCACGAGAACCATGACGCCGAGATAGGTGTCGTACCAGCTGTCGACCAGCAGCGCCTTGAGCGGCCCGTTTTCGCCGACATCGCTCGTCGGCGGTGGCAGGCGGTTGACGATGGCTTCCAGAACATCGGGAATGCCAAGACCGGTTTTGGCCGAAATCATCACCGCGTCGGAAGCATCGATGCCGATCACTTCCTCGATCTGTTCCTTGATGCGGTCGGGTTCGGCCGCCGGCAGGTCGATCTTGTTGAGCACGGTGACCAGTTCATGATCGTTGTCGATCGCCTGATAGACGTTGGCCAGCGTCTGGGCTTCCACGCCCTGCGAGGCGTCCACCACCAGCAGCGAACCTTCGCAGGCCGAAAGCGAGCGGGACACTTCATAGGCAAAGTCGACGTGACCGGGCGTGTCGATGAGGTTCAGCACATAGGTTTCGCCGTTATTCGCCTTGTAGTGCAGGCGCACGGTCTGTGCCTTGATGGTGATGCCGCGCTCGCGTTCGATGTCCATCGAATCGAGAACCTGTTCCGACATATCGCGCTCGGCAAGGCCGCCTGTCGACTGGATCAACCGGTCGGCCAGCGTCGATTTGCCGTGATCGATGTGGGCAACGATCGAGAAGTTGCGGATATGGTCCAGGGGCGTGCGGGTCGAATTTGTGCTCATGCCCCGCGCTATAGCAGGGGCTTCCCGTGCCGCAAAGCGGGAATTTGGTTAAAAGCCCTTTAAAATGGGCTTTTCAGATCGCAAATTGCTCTGGCCAGTCGCGGCGGGTGGCCACCTGTCCCTCGGTTCTGAGCCTCGCCACGGCAGCAAGGTCTATATCGGCAATCAGCAGCGTACTTTGTGTCACCGTATCGCTTTCGCTTTCCGCAACGATACCGGAGGCCGGCATGCCGTAGTCGGACGGCACGTAAAGTGCGGCGCGGCCACGATTTTCATCGACAGCGGGAGACCATGGGGCCTCGCCTGCCGTGGGGGAGGAGAGAACGGCATATTGGTTTTCGAGCGCCCGGGCCTGCGCGCCGATACGCACCCGGTAGGCACCCGCCAGCGTGTCGGTACAGCTGGGGGCGAGAACCAGTTCGACGCCAAGCTCGGCCAGCTTCCGGCCAAGCATCGGGAACTCGTTATCGTAGCAGATGAGGATGCCAAGCGTGCCGATCGGCGTCTCGAAGGCTTTCAGACCCTCGATGCCGGCATGGATATTCCATTGTTCCCGCTCGAAGCGGGTCATGATCTGCTTGTCCTGATAACCGATAAGCCCCTCCGGGCCGAACAGCCACGCGCGATTGCGGAACTTGCCGTCCTTGTCTTTCACCGGCGCGCTGCCCGGTTGAAACAGGATTTGATGTTGCCGCGCCAGCTCTTCGCAAAGCTCGACCCAGGAGGGAATGAGCGGCTGTATCTCTTCGATGGAACGGTGCAGATCGCAGCGCGCGTCGGGCGGCAATTGCCCGGTCAGCGTCATGGCCGAATATTCCGGCAGCAGCAGCAGCTCTGCGCCTCTTTCTTTCGCCTCACGCACGACGCCGGAAAGATGAGCGGCATAGGCTTCCCATGTCTCGATCAGTTCGATGGCATATTGGCTGGCGGCGAGCTTCGTCATCTGCTTTCCTCTCCGGCGGCTATGGTCTTCATCCAGAAGGACAGGGGTTTCGGGCTCTCGACGCTCTCGTCGAGGTCTCGCCAGGTAAAGCTGGTACGCAGCTTGGGGTGATGGAGATAGCCGCGTTTTTCCCAGAAGGCATTCAGCGGCACGTAATCCACTGGCCGGCGCGGATGGTCTGCGGGTCGCTCGACCGCGCAGAAGGTGCAGCAGTCGAAGCCAAGCTTTCTTGCATGCGCCTCCCGCTCCTCGAAGAACCGCACGCCGACGCCATGACCGCGATATTCGGGGAGCAGCACGCTTTCACCGAAATAGAATATCCTGTCCGGATCGTAACCCGCCCTGAGGAAGGGCATCTTCACGTCGTCCGTTTCCGCCGCCATCGGCATGCCGGTGGACATGCCCACGACCTGTTCGCCTTCTTTCCCCGCGTCAAGCGCCAGCACGAAAACCGCACCTTTCGTGTCGGCATAGGTCGCCAGATATTTGCGCTCGTAGTGCAATGAGCCGTCATAGAGATAGGGAAAGGCGCGAAACACCTCGATCCGCAGGCGCGCAAGGTCATCCAGATAGGGCGTGGCGTCGATGCCGGAAAGAGACTTGATTTCGACGGTCATGGGCATTTTCACTTTCGGTTGCACTGGTTATACCGTCATGGAAAACCCGCGCAAGCATTGAACGGAGAAGACAATGACCGCCACTGAGACCATCCGCGCCTATTACGATGCCTTCAACCGTCAGGACATGGATGCCTTTCTGGCGCTTCTTCACGACGAGGTGGTGCACGACATCAATCAGGGCGAGCGCCAGACCGGAAAGGCTGCTTTTGCCTCCTTCATGGACCACATGAACCGCTGCTATAGGGAAAATCTCACCGAGATGGTCATCATGGCGAGCGAGGACGGCAAGCGCGCTTCTGCGGAATTCATAGTGAACGGGGAATATCTCGCAACCGATGAAGGTCTGCCGGAAGCGAGCGGCCAGAAATATGTCCTGCCGGCTGGCGCATTCTTCGACCTGAAGGATGGAAAAGTTAGCCGAGTAACGAACTACTATAATCTGAATGACTGGATTGCCCAGGTCGGCGCCTGAGGCATCTTTTGCCAAGCGGAACCAGCGACAAAAGGCGACCATTTTTCTATTATAATGGATGTTGACTCTATCATGCGAGAAATGCAATTCTCGCATGATGGAAAACGAAGATTTTATTCTCGAACGCTCGATCGGTGAGCGCATCAAAACGTTGCGCTCTGAAAACGGCCTGACGCTGGACCGGCTCGCCGCCGAATCCGGCGTCAGCCGCGCCATGATTTCCCGGATCGAACGTGGCGAGGCGAGCCCCACGGCGTCGCTGCTTGCCCGCATCTGCGCCGCACTTGGCCTGTCCCTGTCCGGCTTTTTCGCCGAAAACGAAGAGGCCGTTTCCCCACTGGTGAAAAAGCGCGACCAGCAGCTCTGGAAAGACCCGGAGACCGGTTATGTGCGCCGCGCCATCTCGCCTCCACGCGTCGGTTCCGATGTCGATATCGTCGAGGTCGAGTTCCCGGCGGGTGCACGCGTCGGTTTCCCGCCGCATGCGGCAAGCCGCGGCATGACGCAATATGTCTGGCTTTTCGAAGGTGTGCTTGAAATGACGAGCGGCGGAGACGTTCACCGGCTGGAACCCGGCGATTGTCTTTTCATGCCGGTTGGCGAGGGGCATGTTTTCCACAATCCTACCGAAAAACCCACCCGTTATGCCGTCGTGCTGGATCAAAGACAGCGCTGATTTTCCCGACAGGAGTTATCATGACCACCATCCGTGTGTTGAACGGGCAAGAGACCATCGACGCCTTGCCCGAACTTTGCGACGTTCTGGCCGCCTGCGTGAACGGCGGCGCATCCGTGGGTTTCATGTTGCCCTTTTCACCGCAGGATGCTGAGCCCTTCTGGCAGGCAGTTGCAGAAGCGGTAGGTGAGGGCGGTACCATTCACGTGGTGGCGGAAGTGGATGGCAAGGTGGTGGGCACCGTGCAGGTCGGCCTTGCCTCCAAACCGAACCAGCCGCATCGCGGCGATCTGATGAAGCTCCTTGTGCATCCTTCCGCGCGTGGCCTGGGGCTTGCCCGCAAGCTCATGCAAGAAGTCGAGGAGGAGGCGGCAAAACGTGGCCGCACCCTTTTGGTGCTGGATACGGCCACGGGCAGTGACGCGGAGGCGATCTATCCCCGTCTCGGCTGGGAGCGGGTCGGCGTTATTCCCGACTACGCACTGTTTCCCGACGGGCGCTTCTGCGGCACGACCCTGTTTTACAAGCGGATCGGCTAGGCCCTTCAGGCTGCCTCTTATTGTCCCGGCTTCAATGTGCGGTTGAAGGCGGCGACGATCATCGTCTCCAGCTGCGCATGAATATCCCCACGGTCGCGGGACCCGGCCGGTTCGCAGATCGGATCGCGCTCGCCGACGGATTTGAGAAATGCGCCGGCATCCGGTTTGCAAAGGGGCAGGAAGCTGAAGTGATCGGCTTCGTTCACATGTTGGTAGGTTGCGGCGGGCACCTGCGCTGCAAGCGTGTCCGCGAGCACGGCCGGCGGTATTTTGCCCTTGCTACCGAGATTGATGAAGGTCAGCGGAATATCGATCTCTCTCAGGCTGTCCGGTTTGAAGGCCAGCGCCAGGCCTGGGTCGATCAACACGGCGGAGCGAATGCGCGGATCGCGGTTTTGCTGCTCGAAACGCGCCTTGTCGATGCTGCGCAAATCTAGCTTCGGCACGCTGACCGGCTCGTTTTTGATATAGCCCCGGCCGCCGGCGAACCATTGGCAATCCATCATTGTGGAATACTCTTCGCAATAGCGGGTATAGGCGTCGAGATCGGCGCGTGCGCCCGAAATTTCCAGAGCGGCACTTCCGCCCAGCGAAAAGCCGAGAACGCCGATCCTGTCTTTCTCGATCGCTTCCTTCCATCGGCTGTCCGTCGTCAGCGCCGTGGCGATCGTCGAAAGATCGTTCGTCCGTTCCCAGATTTTCGGTGTGTCTTCGGGTGTGGAATAGCCGCTGGTCGTGCCGGGATGGTTGGTTCCGGCGACGATGAAACCTTCGCTGGCCAGTTTCACGGCGATCCACGCCATGCCGGCCATGCTTGATCCCGAACCATGCGACAGAAGCACGAGCGGCAGGCGGCCGGGTCGAATGGCCGCATCCTTCAAGGCGGGCGTCCCTTCAAAAACACGATCGTCGCTGGAAAGCGCCGTCACACCGCCTCCCTTGGCCGGATACCAGATCGTAACATTGAGATTGGTGTTTCGCGCGGAAGAAAATACCGGAATTGTGCTAGACCCGACATCCTCCGCAGCAAATGCCGGTAAGGAAAAAGCAGCACACATCAGAAGTGCAGCAAGGGTGTTTTTCAGTGTCATGAGAGCCTCTCCGTTTGACAAAATGATGCTCCCGTTTTCTCTTTTGAAGCGATAAATGCGTCCTTGATCGCGTTACAGGTCGTACCGAAACGCGATCTGGTCCATGAAAGTGCAATAAACCGTCGTTCCGGGATCTTTGTTCGTGCTTTTCATTCCCCTGCCTTTCGTCGTGGCGCTTCTGCTGATGGTCATGTTCATCGTCTTCTTTCGAAGCGGAGATGATGTGCGGACGAACCGCGCCTTTCTGGCCCTGATCGCGCTTTGCGCCGTGCAGTCGGTTCTTGTCGGCCTGCGCTGGGGTTATGGCGTGAGCGCGCTGCGTTATGTTCTGCCGGTCTTGGCCGCCTGCCTGCCGCCACTCGTCTACATCGCTTTTCGCGGGCTCATGGGGGTGGGGGAGGAGAGCAGGAGAGCGATGCTTGCCAGCCTTTTCCTGTCACCCCTGTTTATCGTCTTTCTGGAAATGGTCTTTCCGGTTGCGATCGATCTTGCGCTGATCGTCATTTTTGTCGGACACGCCGTTGCCCTGCTTCTTTTGGCAAGAAAAGGACCGGATGAGCTGGACGAGGCGCAGTTCGCCAGCGTCGCCTCGGCGCACAGGGCGCTCATCATCGCCGCCATCGCTCTTTGTGTTTCCTCGCTGTTCGATCTTCTGGTGTTTTTGGATTTTGCATGGGCGCATGGGGAAAATGTCGGGGCACTCGTCAGCAATGCCAACCTTCTCGGGCTGCTGTTGATCGGTCTCATGGCGGCTCTCGCCGGCAAAAGCAAAGCGCCGCAAATGGCTGTGGAGCCGGCTGCGGAATTGCCGCCGCCGGCGAAGCCCTCGGAGCAGGACCGGGACGTCATCGAAAGGCTCGATCGCGTGATGGAGACGCAGACGCTTTATCGCGACGAGAACCTCAACCTGTCGCGGCTTGCGAGGCGTCTGGGCTTACCGAGCCGCCAGATTTCCGGCGCGATCAATCGCGTGCTTGGCGTGAACGTCTCGCAATATGTCAACCAGCTCCGTATCCGCGAAGCCTGCCGCCTGCTGGAGGAGACGGAGCAATCGGTAACCGCGATCATGTTCTCCTCCGGTTTCCAGACCAAGTCCAACTTCAACCGGGAATTTCGCCGTGTCACCGGCATGAGCCCGGTGGACTGGCGTGAACGGCAGGTGTGGAAACTGGTTTCGCCAAACAAAACGGCCACCCGGCAGGTGCCGGATGACCGTCTGAAGATGGTCGGGAAATGATGAGGATCAGAGCGTGCCGTTGCGCTGCTGGATCATCATGTAGGTGTCATAGGTATATTCGGCGATCTGCGCCCAGAGATAGGCGTCCTTCTTGAACGCCTGCTGGCTTTCGTAGATCTTCTTGAAGCTTTCGTTCTTGGCCGAAATCTCCGCATAGGTGTCCTGCGCCGCCTTGTGGCAGACATCGAGGATCTCCTGGCTGAACGGCCGCAGGATGGCGCCCTGTGCCACGAGTTCCTTCAGCGCCTTCGGGTTGTGCGCGTCGTAACGCTCCAGCATGCTGGCGCTGCCGGCCGCACAGGCGTCTTTCAGGATGCGCTTGTAGTTCTCCGGCAGCTCGTTGAACTTCTGCAGGTTCACGAAAGCATGAACGGCCGGGCCGCCTTCCCACCATGCCGGATAGTAGTAATATTTCGCGACCTTGTAGAAGCCGAGCTTCTGGTCGTCATAGGGACCGACGAATTCGGTGGCGTCGATCGTGCCCTTTTCCAGAGCGGCATAAACATCGCCCCCGGCGATCTGCTGTGGTGTCACGCCAACCTTCTGCATCACCTGGCCGGTCAGGCCGGCAATGCGCATCTTCAGACCCTTCAGGTCGTCGATGGTGTTGATTTCCTTGCGGAACCAGCCGCCCATCTGGGCACCGGTATTGCCGAGAAGGATCGAGTAGATGTTGTGCTGGGCGAGGAACTCATTCAGCAGCTCGTTGCCGCCCGCCTGGTTGAACCAGGCATTTGTCTGGCGCGCATTGAGACCGAAGGGAACCGAAGTACCAAGCGCGAAGGTCGGGTCCTTGCCGACATAATAATAGGAGCAGGTATGCGCCATTTCGACGGTTCCGGCCGTCACCGCATCCGCCGCCTGCAACGCCGGCACGATTTCGCCACCGGCGAAATGCTGGATGACGAAGTTGCCGCCGGAGGCCTCCTTCACATGATCGGCGACGATCTGGCCCGCGCCGAAAAGAATGTCGAGGCCCTTGGTGAAGGACGACGTCATGCGCCAGGTGATTTTTGGGTTTTCCTGCGCAATGGCCGGGGCGGCCAGTGCCGTTGCGGTAACACCGGCGCCAACAGCGCCCGCCTTGCGGATAAATGATCTACGATCCATGTCGATAAGCCCTGCTATGTCTGCATATTACAGGCGAACCGCACGGTACGCCTCCCGCTGGCTACTAAACATTTATCCTTGCGGCCATCAAGAGGGAATGTTCGAAACCTGCGCGGTCTCCTGCAACACTTTTTGGTTGCTGCTTTGGCACGCGATCACGTCCCTCTTGTGGCCACTGTCCAGGCGTCCTACGGATGGCTGCGCTTTAACGCCGGGTCGTCCATCGCCGGATTGTAAAACAGCGAAAGCGTCAGGCTTCTGGCGATGCGTTGCGCCGTTTCCATGAACCAGTCATGGGCCTGTCGGCTCGGCGCGATATCGTCAAGCGTAGCGGAGAATAACGTGAGCCATTGCGGGAAAAGCTCGGCCGACATGCCATGTACGCCAAGATGCGCCTGCACCGGTTTGCCGCCATAACTGCCGTTCTTGAAGGCGACGCCACTCCAGAACTGTTTCATTCTGGCCATATGCTCTGGCCAGCGTCCGGCAAGCCGTGCGTCGAAGACAGGGCCGAGTGCGGGATGGTTGAGAACGCGGCCGTAAAATGTCTCCACCAGCAGGTCGATGAAACCGGCATCGACGCCGATCTCCGCCATGGCCTTTTCCGCCCTGTCTCGAATTTCCGCATTGTGTGCGGCTCTTGCCGTGATTGGGTCCTGCATCGTGCTTCCTTTTCAGTGAATTTACGTCGCTCTACCGCCATCCGCAATGCGACCCTTTGGCCCATTAGAATTATTCTAAAAAGCTTGATCGTGACGCGATCCAGATGTATTTAGAATTATTCTAAAAAGGTTTCAGTCATGTTCCGCAGTCTTTTTTCCCTGTCCAAACGTCCTTTTTCCTCCCTTGGTGAACAGGAAATCCTGGCGCTCGCCATTTCATCCGAAGAGGATGATTCCCGCATTTACCGCTCCTATGCCGATCATTTGCGTGCGCAATTTCCGCAATCCGCAAGGGTCTTCGACGACATGGCCGAGGTTGAGCAGCAGCATCGTAACGTGCTGATCGACATGCATCGCCGCCGCTTCGGAGAAACGATCCCGCTGATCCGGCGCGAGCATGTGCGCGGATTTTACGAGCGCACGCCGGACTGGCTCGTAAAGAACCTGTCGCTCGAGAAAATTCGCGCACAGGCCGAATTGATGGAAGCCCAGGCGATCCGTTTCTATGATGAGGCGGTGAAGCGCACCAGCGATGCTTCAACGCGCAAGCTGCTGGGCGATCTGGCTGAGGCCGAGCGTGGCCACGAAGACATCGCGCAGATGCTGGAAGAGAAACATCTCGACGAAAACGGCAAGACCGAAGAGGCGGAAACCGCAAAACGGCAATTTCTTCTGACCTATGTGCAGCCGGGCCTTGCGGGGTTGATGGATGGCTCGGTCTCCACACTGGCGCCAATCTTTGCCGCCGCCTTTGCCACGCAGGATACCTGGCAGACCTTTCTGATCGGCCTCTCCGCCTCCGTCGGTGCGGGTATTTCCATGGGTTTCACCGAGGCTGCCCATGACGATGGCAAGCTTTCCGGCCGTGGCTCTCCGGTAAAGCGCGGTTTCGCCTCGGGCATCATGACGGCCGTCGGCGGCCTTGGCCATGCGCTTCCCTATCTCATTCCGCATTTCTGGACGGCTACGGCGATTGCCGCCATCGTCGTCTTCGTGGAACTCTGGGCCATCGCCTTCATTCAGAACCGTTTCATGGAAACGCCGTTTCTGCGGGCAGTGTTTCAGGTGGTGCTTGGCGGCTCGCTGGTGCTCGCCGCCGGCATCATCATCGGCAACGGGTGAGAGCTGGAAAGGCTAAGAGAATAATGACCGAGGCTTGTCGGATCACAGCCTTGCCTAAAACGCGACGTCATTCTGGAGCTTGACCCGAGAATCCATAAGCCACTGAAATTGTGGGTCCTCGGGTCAAGCCCGAGGATGACGGAGGCGAGGTTTTCCAGCCGATCAGCGCAACGCGCCAACCAGAATGTCGCGGCCATCCTCGATGGAGACCCAGCGGCCCGTATTGAAGGACGCCTGCCGCTTCAGATAGGTGTAGTTGGTGTCGGTCCAGAGCTTCACATCGTCGGTGAGGTTGTCGAGAATGTAATCGCCATCGGTCGTGCGGAGCGTCAGCACGGCATGGCCTTCACCGTCCGGCTTGCGCACGACGGTGATCAAGAGGTCGGCAACGGAGAAACCGCGCTCGATCAGCTTCTTGCGCTTCAGCAGCACGAAATCTTCGCAGTCGCCTGCGGTCGTCGGATATTCCCACACTTCGTCCTTGCCGTAGATTTCCTGGTCGGTCATGGCGACGACGGTGGTGTTGACGGAGGTGTTGATCTCGCGAACCACACCCCAGCCATAGTCGGTAACGCGCGGCGGCGGCGTCATCTTGCTACGAATGTTGCACTCGTCCGCATATTTCTGACAGAACTCATAATGGCCGATCGGCTGGGATGTAATTCCGCCCGTCACCATGGAAGGGCTTCCCTTGGTTTCCGCCATGGCGGAAGCAGCAGTAATTAGCCCGGCGGCAACTGCAGACAGCAGCGCACGCGCCAGCGGTGCGTTCATCATGAAACCCGTCCCTTAAATTCTTAACGAAAAGTTAAGAGGGATGGGGGGCTTGAGTCAATCATTAGCAATCGGCGATGCGCAAGACTCGTTGAATATGGTTAAGAGCGTTGCGCAAATGCCTATATTGCAAGGGCTTTGACCGCGGCCAGCATCCTGTCGATATCCTGCGGCCGGGAAAGCCGGTGGTCGCCATCGCGGATCAGCGTCAGGACGACATCATCGGCGGGAAGATGTTCCATGAGCTTCAGCGCATGCTGATAGGGCACATCCGGATCGCGCATGCCCTGGAGGATGTGAACGGGGCATCCGGTGGTGATGATGCCCGTCAGAACGCGGTTCTTTTTTCCGTCTTCCATCAGCGCGCGCGTGAAGATGTTGGGCTCGGGGCTGTATTCCGAATGTTCCTCGAAGTAGCCCTTTTCCTCCAGCGACGCCTTTTCAGCATCGCTCAGGCTCGGCTCTATCAGTTCTGCAGTGAAATCGGGCGCGGGCGCAATGAGGACCAGCCCTGCGACGGAGGGCGCGCCACCCATCTTGCGCAACTCCTCGACCATGCGCAGCGCAATCCAGCCGCCCATCGAAGAGCCGATGAGAATGACGTGCGATGGCGCCTTCGCCCGCACCACAGCAATTGCTTCTTCCAGCCATCTTGAGATGGTGCCCTTCCTGAAGTCACCGCCGGAAGCGCCGTGGCCGGAATAATCGAGCCGCAGGCAGGCAAGGCCGTTTTCCGCCGCAAAGCGATCGAGTTCCACCGCCTTGGTTCCGGTCATGTCGGAACGATAGCCGCCCAGCCAGACCAGCATGGGCGTGTTCCCGCCCGAAGCCGCCGGGCGTTGGAGAAAGGCGATGTTGCGGGCATCGTCGCCCGCCCCTACGTGCAGGAATTCAGCGGCTTGTTCGGTCATGTATATGCAATTCTCCTGATTTTCGTGCAATATCGGCGGCGTATTTGCAAAAACCGTGGCAACAGGTGATCTTTTCGGGCAGATATGCTATTGACTTCGCCACGGCAATAACGACATTTCCGCCGCTTGTACCAAACAAGCTGTTTTTTGCTGACGTGATCCAGAAACAGATCAGGAGAATACGACCATTCGCAGACCTTTCAAAGCCGATGCCCCCGTCAAGGAGGGGCCGCGCTCCAACCGGGAAATTCGGGTTCCCAGAGTTCAGCTTATTGATGAAGAAGGCCAGAACCTCGGTAGCATGCCGACGGATCAGGCTTTGAAGATGGCGGAGGAGGCTGGTCTCGATCTCGTTGAGATTTCGCCGAACGCTGAACCGCCGGTATGCAAGATCCTCGATCTCGGCAAGCTGAAATACTCGACCCAGAAGAAGGCGGCCGAGGCGCGCAAGAAACAGAAGATCGTTGAGGTCAAGGAAATCAAGATGCGCCCCAACATCGACACGCATGACTATGACGTGAAGATGAAGGCGATGAACCGGTTCTTTGACGAAGGCGACAAGGTGAAGGTAACGCTGAAGTTCCGTGGCCGCGAAATGGCTCACCAGGAACTTGGCATGAAGCTTCTCCTTCAGGTGAAGGAAGACACCCAGGCAATTGCCAAGGTTGAAGCCGAGCCGAAGCTGGAAGGCCGTCAGATGATGATGGTTCTCGCCCCGAAATAATCTTTTTACGCGTTCACATCACTGGCGCGTATCCCACCGCAAGGGGAAATTCTCATTCCCCGTTGCGCTTTTAGCCGACTGCGGTTATAAGCGCGCGTCCGAACGGTCCGGCAGGGCATGCCGAGGCCGTTCCTGAATAGCTTGAAATAGGCCTCGTCTGCCTGTTTCGATACAAAAAACGGAGTAGCAAAATGCCCAAGATGAAGACGAAGTCCGCTGCAAAGAAGCGGTTCAAGATCACCGCTACCGGCAAGGTTGTTGCAGCCGCCGCCGGTAAGCGCCACGGCATGATCAAGCGTACCAACAAGTTCATTCGCGACGCGCGTGGAACCATGGTTCTCGCCGAAGCTGACGGCAAGAAGGTCGTCAAGAACTACCTGCCGAACGGTCTCTGAGACTTTTCCGCACTTTTGGACACTTTAAGGAGATCATGACATGGCACGCGTAAAACGTGGCGTAACTTCCCGCGCCAAGCACACCAAGACACTCAAGGCAGCCAAGGGCTTCTACGGCCGCCGCAAGAACACCATCCGCGCAGCAAAGGCTGCCGTGGATCGTTCCAAGCAGTACGCTTACCGCGACCGCAAGGTCAACAAGCGCAACTTCCGCGCTCTGTGGATCCAGCGTATCAACGCTGCTGTTCGCGAATTCGGCCTGACCTACGGCCGCTTCATCGATGGCCTGAACAAGGCTGGCATCGAAGTCGACCGCAAGGTTCTGTCCGACATGGCTATCCATGAGCCGGCAGCATTCGGCGCGCTCGTTGAAGCAGCGAAGAAGGCGCTTGAGTACCTCAAGGATGCTGGTACGGCCAACGAGTTTGAAACCGCTGTAAAGTAATTACGGCGCGGACAATCTGTTGTTCATTTGAAACCCGCGCCGGTTCTCCGGCGCGGGTTTTTTATTTTTGGAATCCACGGCAGTTCCGGCAGGGCGTGCAAGCACCGCGCATACAGATCAAAGAAAAAGGGTGGAGCATCTGGCCGGGTTTCGGCCGGCAAATTCCTGGGGTAAAAATGGTGGTTGCCGCAAGCGAGGCGGAAAAAGTGAAGGGTTTCCACGTTCATCTTGAAGATGGCGATATCGCGGCCCTGATGCAGGCTCTGCTCAAGAGCGAGCGACGGGTGCAGAAACTCGAGCTTTCCACAACGACCGTCTGGATCAAGCGTCAGGGCACGGAAACGCCGTCCTGGTGGATAAAGCTGCAGACATTTCTCGCCAAACTGCTGCCCTATACCTTCATGCGACCTTCTCCGCCGCTTGACGGCGCAGGCCTGATGCGCCGCGAACTTGAAACGCTTCACGTCTTCAAGGCGCGGGGTTTCCTTGTGCCTCCCGTCATCTATTCCTCGCTGACGGCGGTCGTGCTGGGAGATGTCGGCCCGACCGTGATGGAGCGCATGGACGCGATGAAGGTCGCAACACCCGTGGAGCATGACGCCTTGCTGGTGAAATCCGCCGAAGCGCTCGGCGAGTTGCATGCGGCGGGCCTTTGCCACGGACGGCCGCATGTGCGCGACTTCTTTATCCAGGATGGGCGCATAGGCTTCATGGATTTCGAGGAGCGCCCGCAGGAGGTCATGCCGCTTGAGACGGCGCAGGCGCGCGATGTCTGGCTGCTGTTTTTACAGGTCGCGACCCGGGCCTGCGATGCGCCGAAAACCTGCGATGCGGCCTTTGCCCGCTGGCGCGAAAACGCTCCGCCACGGGCGCTGGAAGAATTGTGCCGTCTGACCGGCATTCTGGGGCGTTTTTTACCGGTTGCCCGGTTGATCGGGCGCGTGCGGATGGGTAGTGATCTGCGACGCTTTATCATGGCGACCGACTATCTGATGAATGCTGTGAACCCCGAAGCCGCTGTTAAAAATACCGGCAAGGCAGGAAAAGATGACTGAACTTGATACCTTGAAATCGCAACTGATGTCGGAGATCGCCGCCGCTGCCGATGAGCCGGCTATCGAAGCCGTGCGCGTCTCCGCGCTTGGCAAGAAGGGCTCGGTTTCAGAGCTTCTGAAGACGCTGGGATCGATGACGCCGGAAGAGCGCCAGACCCGGGGCGCTGCCATCAACCAGCTGAAGACCGAAATCACCGACCTCATCGGCGAACGCAAGAACGGCCTGAAGGATGCCGCCATTGCCGCGCGCCTGAAGGCGGAAACGCTGGATGTCAGCCTGCCGGTTCGCCAGTCGCCGGCCGAGCGCGGCCGCATTCATCCCATCAGCCAGATCGTCGACGAGATCACTGCGATCTTCGCGGATATGGGCTTCTCGATCGCCGAAGGTCCGGATATCGAAACTGATTACTACAACTTCACGGCGCTGAATTTTCCCGAAGGCCATCCGGCCCGCGAGATGCACGACACGTTCTTCTTCCAGCCGGATGAAAACGGCGAGCGCAAGGTGCTGCGCACCCACACCTCGCCGGTGCAGATCCGCACCATGGAAAGCCAGAAGCCGCCGATCCGCATCGTCATTCCCGGCAAGACCTACCGTCAGGATTCCGACGCCACCCATTCGCCGATGTTCCATCAGGTCGAAGGCCTTGTCATCGACAAGAAGGCGCATGTCGGCAATCTGCGCTGGATTCTGGAAGAATTCTGCAAGACCTTCTTCGAGGTCGACAGTGTCGTCATGCGCTTCCGCCCGTCCTTCTTTCCCTTCACGGAGCCGAGCTTCGAGGTGGATATCCAGTGCGACCGTTCCGGCCCCATCGTCAAGTTCGGCGAAGGCAACGACTGGATGGAAATCCTCGGCTGCGGCATGGTGCACCCGAATGTGCTGCGCGCCGGCGGGCTGGACCCGGACGAATATCAGGGCTTTGCCTGGGGCATGGGCCTCGACCGCATCGCCATGCTGAAATACGGCATGCCGGACCTGCGGGATTTCTTCAACGCCGATGTCCGCTGGATGAACCATTACGGCTTCCGCCCGCTCGACATGCCGACGCTGTTCGGCGGTTTGAGCGTTTAATCCGGTTAGCCAAGGAGCAAAGACATGAAATTCACTCTTTCCTGGCTGAAGGAGCATCTCGAAACGGATGCGACGCTGGACGAGATTTGCGAGCGGTTGACGGCGATCGGTCTCGAGGTCGAGGATGTTGACGACAAGGCTGCCTACAAGCCTTTCGTCATCGCCAAGGTCGTTTCCGCCGAGAAACATCCCGAGGCCGACCGCCTCAAGGTGCTGATGGTGGACGCCGGCGACGGTAAGCCGGTTCAGATCGTCTGCGGCGCGCCGAATGCGCGAGCCGGCCTCGTCGGTGCGCTCGCTCGTCCCGGCATGTATGTTCCGGGCATCGATGTGACGCTGGCCGTCGGCAAGATACGCGGTGTCGAAAGCCACGGCATGATGTGCTCTGAAAAGGAGCTCAACATTTCCGACGACCACGATGGCATTATCGATCTGCCGCAGGATGCACCGGTCGGCACCTCCTTTGCCACCTATGCCGGGCTTGACGATCCGGTCATCGAGATCAATCTGACGCCCAACCGCCCGGACTGCACCTCGATCTACGGCATTGCCCGTGATCTTGCGGCTTCCGGTCTCGGCAAGCTGAAGACGAGGACTGCGCCGTCCTTCAAGGTGGAAGGCGCAACGCCCGTCGATGTGAAGCTGGAACTGGACGATGCGGCGCTCTGCCCCGGCTTTTCACTGCGCATCGTGCGTGGCGTGAAGAACGGCCCGAGCCCGAAATGGATGCAGCAGCGCCTGATGGCAATCGGCCTGCGTCCCATCAATGCACTTGTCGACATCACCAACTACATGACCTTTGATCAGGGCCGGCCGATGCACGTCTTCGACGCCGCCAAGGTCAAGGGCGATCTGACGGTTCGCCGTGCAAAAGAGGGCGAGACGATCCTCGCGCTCGACCAGCGTGAATATAAGCTCGGCCCGAACAATGTCGTCATCGCCGACGAGAAAGGCCTCGAATCCATCGGCGGCGTCATGGGTGGCGAACATTCCGGCTGCGATGAAAACACCGTCGACGTGCTGATCGAGTCCGCACTCTGGGATCCGATCAACATCGCCAAGACCGGCCGTTCACTCGGCATCATCACCGATGCGCGTTATCGTTTCGAGCGTGGCGTCGATCCGGAATATATGGTTCCGGGTCTGGAACGCACCACCGAACTGGTTCTGGAACTGTGCGGCGGCGTTGCCGGTGAAGCCAAGGTTGTCGGTTACAAGGGCCATCAAGCCAAGGTCGTTGATTTTCCGCTGGCGGAAGTGAAGCGCCTGACGGGTCTGGAAGTCTCGGCGGAAGAGAGCCTCACAATTCTCAAAGGCCTCGGTTTTGGTGTCGAGGGAACGGGCGAACGCGTATCCGTCACCGTGCCGTCGTGGCGTCCGGATGTTGATGGCAAGGCCGATCTGGTCGAAGAAGTCATGCGCATCCATGGCGTCGACAACATCAAGCCGGAACCGCTGGAAAGCTTTGGCGCGGTCAACGGCCGCATTCTGACGACGCTGCAGATCCGCACCCGAACTGCGCGCCGTGCCTTGGCAAGCCGTGGCATGCTGGAAGCCGTCACGTGGTCCTTCATCCCGGAAGCCCAGGCGAAGCTTTTCGGCGGCGGTTCCCCGCCCTGAAGCTGGCCAACCCCATCGCAGCCGATATGTCGGACATGCGTCCTTCGCTGCTGCCGGGCCTTCTGACCGCAGCACAGCGCAATGCCGACAAGGGCCATGGCGACGTGGCGATCTTCGAGGTCTCCGGCACCTATGAGGGTGATACGCCGGAAACCCAGCGCCGTGTGGCCGGCGGAGTTCGCCGTGGCACGGCCTCGCTCGCAGGCAGCGGCCGCATGTGGTCCAACACTGTCAAGGGCGGTGGCAAGCCTGTTGATGTCTATGACGCCAAGGCCGATGCGCTGGCGGTGCTGGAAGCCTGCGGCCTGCCCATGGCCAATGTGCAGATCGAAGCCGGCGGTCCCGGCTGGTATCACCCCGGCCGCTCCGGCACCATCAAGATGGGTCCGAAGGTCGTGCTCGGTTATTTCGGTGAATTCCACCCGAAGACGCTGTCAGAGCTGGATGTTTCCGGTGTCTATAGCGGTTTCGAGATCTATCTCGACGCCATGCCGGAGCCGAAGAAGAAGGCGACCCGCACCAAGCCCGCACTTGAACTCTCGCCTTTCCAGGCAGTCAAGCGCGACTTCGCCTTCGTTGTCGACAAGTCGGTCGAAGCGGGCGCCATCATCAAGGCCGCAACAAGCGCTGATCGCAAATTGATCACCGGTGTCAACGTCTTTGACGTTTTCGAAGGTGCATCGCTTGGCGAAAACCGCAAGTCCGTCGCCATCGAGGTTCAGATCCAGCCGGTCGACAAGACGCTAACGGACGAGGACTTTGAGGCGCTGACCGCCAAGATCGTTGGCAATGTCGAGAAATCGACGGGCGGCGTTCTGCGCGCCTGAAAACGGATGACGGAATAAAAAAAGCCGCGGCAACTGCCGCGGCTTTTTGTTTTATCGGTTGGCCATCCGTGACATCTGTTCTGGATAGCGTGCGCCGGCGACTTTTGCAGGCGAAAGCAGCGCCCCGAGGCTGGCGGCTTCTTCTGCTGTCAGCGACACCTCCGCTGCGGCAACGTTCTTCTCCAGATTGGCGATTTTTGTCGTGCCGGGAATAGGAACAATGAAGTCGCCCTGCGCCAAAACCCAGGCCAGCGCCAGTTGTCCGGCGGTCACGCCCTTCTCAGTCGCCATGTCCTCCAGAAGCTTGATGAGCGCCAGATTGGCGTCGAAGTTTTCGCTCTGGAAGCGCGGCAGGCCGCGGCGGAAGTCGTCGGATGCAAGGCCATCGAGCGTCTTCAATGCGCCAGTCAACGCGCCGCGTCCAAGTGGGCTGAAGGGTACGAAACCGATGCCAAGTTCGCGGCAGGTTTCCAGCACGCCGTTTTCCTCCACATCGCGGGTCCACAACGAATATTCGCTCTGTATGGCCGCGATCGGATGCGTGGAATGCGCCTTGCGAAGTGTTTCGGCACTCGCTTCCGAAAGGCCGAGGTGTTTCACCTTGCCCTGCCGGACCAGTTCCGCCATGGCGCCCACCGTATCTTCGATCGGAACGTCAGGATCGACGCGATGCTGGTAGAACAGATCGATGACATCGACGCCAAGGCGTTTGAGGGAGGCTTCGGCAACGGCGCGCACATTTTCCGGGCGGCTGTCCGTGCCCACCATCATCTGGCCTGCGGGTTTGCTGGCGTCGATTTTGAAACCGAACTTGGTGGCGATGACCACCTTGTCGCGATAGGGCTTCAAGCCTTTGCCCACGAGGATTTCATTGTTGTACGGCCCATAAACCTCTGCCGTATCGAAAAAGGTGACGCCGAGTTCGACGGCGCGGTGCAGCGTTGCTATCGCGCTGCTCTCATCGCCGGTCGGGCTATAGGCATGGGTCATGCCCATGCAGCCGAGGCCGAGCGCCGAAACGGAAAGGTTGTTTCCAAGGGTTCTTTTTTTCATCTGTTCGTCCTTCCAAAGGAACCGCCCATCGCTAAGGGCGTGATGAGAAAATAGCGTCTCATGGCGGCAAAAATAATCGCTGCAAATCCGTTTGGGTTGTTCTATCATTTAGAACAATGAACCGTGTGCAACTCTCCCAGCTGGCCGTTCTCGCCGCCGTTGCCGAAGGCCGCAGCTTCCGCAAGGCTGCGGCGGAACTGGCCATCGCACCCTCCGCCGTCAGCCATGCGGTATCGTCGCTTGAGGCAAGCCTTGGCCTGCGTCTGCTTCATCGTACCACCCGCAGCGTTTCGCCGACAGAGGAGGGAAGGCGGCTTCTCGAAACACTGGGACCGGCACTTGCGGATATCGACACGGTCATCGAGACACTTGCCGAGCATGGCGGAAGGCCCGCTGGCCCCTTGCGTATCACCCTGCCACGGCTTGCCGCCGAGGACCTCATCGTGCCCCGGCTGGGCGAGTTCCTGCGGCTCTATCCCGATATTTCACTCGAAATCTCCACGGATGATCGCTTCGAAGATATCGTCGCGAAAGGTTTCGATGCGGGCCTGCGGCTCGGGGAGCATCTCGATGCGGATATGATTGCGGTGAAAGCCAGCGGTGCATGGCGCGGCGCGATTGTTGGCGCGCCCTCCTATTTCGCAGAGAATCCACCGCCGGAGGACCCAAGGGATCTCATCCGGCATCGCTGCATTCGCCGGCGTTTCGCCAGCGGCCTTATCTATCGCTGGGAACTGGAGAAGAACGGCAAGCCACTGGTGGTGGATGTGCAGGGGCCGCTGATCCTGTCGGACCAGAGCCTCATTCGCCGGGCGGCCATCGACGGGGCAGGGCTTGCCTTCGTTTTCGAGCAGCGTGTCGAGGATGACATCAGGGAGGGCAGGCTTGTCCGTGTGCTGGAGGACTGGTGCGCGCCGTTTGACGGTTTTTACATCTATTATCCCTCG
The DNA here is from genome assembly GCF_010669145.1 of Rhizobium oryzihabitans. Classification (NCBI taxonomy): domain Bacteria; kingdom Pseudomonadati; phylum Pseudomonadota; class Alphaproteobacteria; order Hyphomicrobiales; family Rhizobiaceae; genus Rhizobium; species Rhizobium oryzihabitans. The sequence goes on along the minus strand of NZ_CP048632.1, from coordinate 1,951,366 downwards.
CGCCGGCAGATGAGGCCGGCGCTGAGGGCTTTCGTGGATTTCTTCCGCTTCAGGGGGTGATCAGAATTTGATGCGATAGCGGATGTGACCATCGCTTTTCACGTAGCTGTCGTAGAGCTTCTGGGCGCGGTGGTTGCTTTCGTCCGTGTTCCAGTAGAGCCGTGACCAGCCTTTTTCAGCGCAGATGGCGATGAGGTCGTCCATCAACGCGCGGCCCGTTCCCTTGCCGCGGATCGCGCCGTCCACGAACAGGTCCTCAAGGTAGCAGTCGGGCGTCTTCACCCAGGTGGAGTCGTGATAATGATGGATGGCGAAGCCCGCCATCCTGTCGCCGAGAAGAGCAACGCGCATGGAAACGCGTGACGCCGGATCGAGGATACGTGCCCACGTATGGTCCGTCACCTCCTCGGCAAGCTGCACCTCATAGAAGGCGAGATAGTCATTCCACAGGCGCAGCCATTCCGGCCGGTCAGCCGGCTGCGCATCGCGAATTGCAAGATCCATGTTACGCGCCCGCCTTGTCGAGCAGCGTCATCATCTCATCCGTCAGCTTCAGATCGACGGCGCGGTTGAAGCTTTCGAGTTGCGACAGGCTGGTGGCGCTGGCGATCGGCGCCGTCACGGCCTTCTTCCGCAGCAGCCAAGCGAGCGCGATATCGGCAAGCTTGGCCCCGGTTTCCACGGCAACCGCATCCATGGCGCCCAGAACGGCAAGGCCGCGCGTATTGACATATTCACCCACGCGGTAGCTGCGGGCCACACCTTCCGTATCGGCCTTGGCGCGATATTTCCCGGTGAGGAAGCCGGCCGCGAGGCTGTAATAATTGATGACGCCAATTTCCTGGGCGACGCAGAGATCGGCAAGCGGACCTTCGAAATCCGCGCGGTTGTAGAGATTATATTCCGGCTGCAGCACGTCATAACGGGGCAGATCGTTTTTCGCAGCCGTATCCAGTGCTTCCTGAAGCTGGCTCGCCGAATAGTTGGAGCAGCCGATGGCGCGGATTTTTCCCTGTTCCTTCAGCTTTGCGAAGGCGGCAAGCGTCTCCTCCAGCGGCACGTCCGCATCCGGCTTATGGGCGAGATAAAGGTCGATATAGTCGGTTTGCAGCCGCTTCAGCGAGGCCTCGACAGCTTCTGCGATCCATTTGGCGCTGAGGCCGGTCTTCTGGCCGCGATTGTCAAAGCCGACCTTGGTGACGATCACCGCATCTTCGCGCTTGACGCTCGACTGTTTCAGCCATTTGCCGATGATGGCCTCGGACTCGCCGCCCTCATGCCCGTCCACCCAGGCGGAATAAACGTCTGCCGTGTCGATGGCGTTGAACCCGGCATCGAAAAAGGCATCGAGCAGGGCAAAGGAAGTCTTTTCGTCCGCTGTCCAGCCGAACACGTTGCCGCCGAAGACGATGGGGGCGATGGAGAGGCCGGTGCGGCCAAGGCTTCGTTTTTCCACGGGGAATGCTCCTGTTGCTGTCGTTGTGGCAAGGTTAGCAACTGCTCATCCGCATAACCATTCAATTCCTTTGATGGCATTCATCAGGCAACGGGCGAAAGCTGGCGAGGTCAGGCCTGAAAGCCGCGATAGTGGCTGGGCGGAAGGCGATTATGCTGTTGCCACACGCGCCGCAAATGCCGAGCGGAGGCAAAGCCCGCCCTCTCGGCGATTGCTTCCATATCGAGACGGCTGTTGGCAAGAATGTCGCGCGCAAGATTGACCCGCATCAGGTTGACGTAGTCGATGACGCTGATGCCGGTATGCTCGCGAAACAGGCGGGAGAGATGCCTTTCGCTGAGTGCGGCGATACCAGCCAGCCGTTCCAGCGACCAGTCTCGAGCCGGCTCGGCCATCACCCGGTCCTGAACCCGGTGAATGGCGGGGTGAATGTGGTTGCGGCCGGTAAGCCAGGGGAGATTTGCGGATCATTGCCGCTGCGCCTGAGATAAACGACCATTGTTTTGGCAATGCGCGCCGCGACCGCCGGGGATGTCAGCCGGGAAACCACATGCAGCATGAGGTCGATGCCGGTGGAAATACCGGCACTTGAAAAGCGGTTGCCATCCTCGACGAAAAGGCGGTTTTCGGCCACCTGGGAGAGGGGCGCGATGCGGCGCAGCGCTTCGACGCAATCGGCATGCGTCGTACAGTTCCGCCCGTCGAAAAGCCCGGCCTCGCCAGCCAGCAACGCGCCGGAGCAAATGGAGACGACCGTGGTGTCGGCGCGCACCGTGCGACGCAACCATGCCGCCAGCCCTTGCCGCTCGCGGCGTGTCTCCGGCTCGTTGTCGAAGCGCGAAGTGCTGCCGGAAATCAGCAGGAACGCATTTTCCGGCAGGCTCTCGGGAAGGCTTTCCAACCCGCAAAGCCCAAGGCCTATGGAGGATTGCTGTTGATCATGCGCGGCGACGTAGCGGCAGTCGAAATGGATATTCTTCTGTTCCCCGTTGGCATAACGGATCACTTCCAGCGGACCGGCAATGTCCAGCAGCAGCGCATGCGGCGGCACAAGCGTATAAAACGGGATGATGCGTGTGCCGCCTTTCTCCATCAGGCCGCCTCTTTCACGCCTGCCAGCGCTCCATCGACGGTCGTGATCCGGGCGAAGCGGCCGGCGAGCACCAGTTCTGTCCGTTTACGGATATCGTCCGGGCTGAATAAGGTGCCGGAAGCATGCGTCATCGGAAAGGTGAGCGTCGCCTCGGTAACGTAATCGACGCTGTAGCCGAGGTCCGAAGCGTGCCGGGTGGTGGTTTCGCAGCATTGTTCGGTGCGGATGCCGGAGACGATCAGCCGGTTGATGCCCTTCTGCGTCAGCCAGATTTCGAGGCCGGTGCCGGCGAAAGCGGAATGGCGGCTCTTGTGAAAAGTGACATCAGGGCTAATTCGCACACCCTCCAGCGCGCGGATGTAACCGCTTTCCTTTGCGAAGGCCCGGTCGCCATCCACGTGGAAGATCTGCACGACGGGAATTCCCGCCGCCTTGGCGCCGTCGATCAGTGCCTGCTGCTTTTCCAGATAGGCAGCCAGTCCGCTTTCTTCGAAATAGGGCGCATGCCGGAAGGATTCCTGAACATCGATGACAAGAAGAGCTGTCTGAGAAGAGGACATTTTGTTGGTTCTCCATTGGGTTCATGCATAGCATAATTCACCCAATACAGATGGGGGAAAAGCAGGCAAACCGACAAAGGCAGGACAAATCCGGCCACCACTATTGCAGCCATGTCTCGCGTGGCTTGCCAGACTGCCCGACAATGATAAGTTTCGCAGACATTGCAGAGTGGGAGAACGGGATGCTGCGCTTCGGAATAGTTTCAACGGCGAAAATCGCTCAGGATCAGGTCATCCCGGCGATACAGGATGCGAAGAACTGCGTGGTCACGGCCGTCGCCAGTCGCGATCACGCCAAGGCCCGTGCGGTTGCCGACCGTTTTTCAGCCCCCATGCCTTCGGCTCCTATGAGGAGATGCTGGCATCGGATGTGATCGATGCCGTCTATATTCCGCTTCCCACCGCGCAACATGTGGAATGGACGATCAAGGCGGCCGATGCCGGCAAGCATGTTCTCTGTGAAAAGCCGATTGCCCTGAAGGCCGAGGAGATCGACGCCCTCATCGCCGCGCGGGATCGCAACGGCGTTGTCATATCGGAAGCCTTCATGGTCACCTACTCCCCGGTCTGGGCCAAGGTGAAGGAATTGCTGGCCTCGGGCGCGATCGGAACGCTGAAACACGTCCAAGGCGCTTTCAGCTACTTCAATCGCGATCCCGGCAATATGCGCAATATTCCCGAACTGGGCGGCGGGGCCTTGCCGGATATTGGCGTTTACCCGACCATCGTCACCCGTTTTGTCACGGGTGCCGAGCCGAAGCGCGTCCAGGCGAGCGTCGAGCGCGACAAGGATTTCGGCACGGATATCTATTCCAGCGTCAGGGCCGATTTCGGTGGTTTCGAACTGAGCTTCTATCTGGCGACCCAGCTTGCCGCCCGCCAGTTGATGGTTTTCCACGGCACTGACGGGTACATCGAGGTCAAATCGCCCTTCAACGCCAATCGCTGGGGTGCGGAAGAGATCGAATTGACCAATCAGGCCCATAACCAGTCGCAGATCTTCCGGTTTCAGGACAGCCGCCAATATAAGCTGCAAGCGGAGGCTTTCGCCCGCGCGGCGAAGGGCGAAGGCGAAGTGGTCACGCTGGAAAACTCGCGGAAGAACCAGCTTTTTATCGACGCCATCTACAGGGCGGGCGAGAAGGATGGCTGGGAAACGGTTTAGTCGCTTTCCACACGCTGCTTCTGCAGCCGCCTGTACCCGTAAAGTGCCAGCACCAATGCTGCGAGCGCCGAAAAGGCAAGCGGGAAGAGTGGCTGTACCAGCGGGTTGCGCCATTGCAGCAGTGCGAAAAGCCCGACGCTGACGATGCGGGACGTGAGTGTGACGGTATTCGTCAGAAATCCGCTCACCTTGCCGGATTGATCGCCCTTCGACCGGTTCATCTGCCAGCTCGCCGCGAGCCCCGCCGCAGCGCCGGGCAGCCGGGCGGCAAGCGGGTCGATATCGATGTAAAAAATCAGCAGAGAGGTGACGGCAAGGTCAACGGCCAGTCCGTAAGTCTCGGTCAGCGCAAAGTGGGAAAGCCTCAAGGCGGCCAGCTGTTAAAGCGTCGGCTGAGTGGAGCGGGGGCGCTGCAGCACCAGAAGGCTGATAACAACACCCACGACGCCGAAATTGTATCCGGCAAGGGCCAGCAGAAGCGACGTCAGAGGTACGGCCGTGGAAGAAATCATCATTGCGACACCATAGGCGCCAATAATCATCATGCAGATGAAGATGATGCTGAAGACCGAACGCAACGCAACTGCGGTTACGCCGAGCACTGTGGCGGTAAGAAAAATCATGATGCCGCCTCCTCTTTGGTTGCCGGGCTTGGGACAAGACCTAACGTCTTCTTCCCTAACGAACCCTTGTTTTCTCCTCCGTTCCCTATTTTCCTAACTCGTTAGTTGAGGATATGGTTTCATCGCCGTTAAAATGGGGCAGGCCGGTACCGGCATTTCCGAATCGACGGGTTTTGGTTACAAACAGCCATGAGCGATATCTTCTCCCATGCCGCATTGAGCAATCTTGCCGAGTTCTCGGTGTCCGAACTGTCGGGTTCCATCAAGCGAACGGTGGAAACGGCTTTCGATCAGGTGCGGGTGCGTGGCGAGATTTCCGGTTATCGCGGTCCCCACTCATCGGGACACGCCTATTTCTCGCTGAAGGACGATCGCGCCCGCATCGATGCGGTGATCTGGAAAGGCACGTTCTCGCGGCTGAAGTTCCGCCCGGAAGAGGGCATGGAAGTCATCGCCACCGGTAAGGTCACCACCTTTCCCGGCTCGTCGAAATATCAGATCGTCATCGAAAGCCTGGAGCCGGCCGGCGCCGGGGCGCTGATGGCGCTACTCGAAGATCGCCGCAGACGTCTGGCGGCGGAGGGACTGTTCGATCCGGAACGCAAGCGCCGTCTGCCCTTCATGCCGCATGTCATCGGTGTCGTTACCTCGCCGACGGGCGCGGTCATTCGCGATATTCTGCACCGCATTTCGGATCGTTTTCCGGTCCACGTCGTCGTCTGGCCGGTCAAGGTGCAGGGTGAAGGCTCGGGCGAGGAAGTGGCGAACGCCATTCGCGGTTTCAATGCGCTTCAGCCGGGTGGGGAAATTGCGCGGCCCGATGTGCTGATCGTCGCGCGTGGTGGCGGCAGTCTGGAGGATCTCTGGAGCTTCAACGACGAAATCGTCGTGCGCGCCGCTGCCGAAAGCGAAATCCCGCTGATTTCCGCCGTGGGGCATGAAACCGATACGACATTGATCGACTACGCCGCCGATGTGCGTGCGCCGACACCGACTGGGGCTGCCGAAATGGCCGTGCCGGTTCGTGCCGAGCTGGAAGCGCAGCTTTCCGGCCTTGCCGCACGCCTTTCGGGCTCCGTCTCGCGCCAGATGGACAATCGCCGCCAGGGCCTGCGGGCACTGGTACGGGCGCTGCCTTCACTGGACCAACTTCTGGCCCTGCCGCGTCGCCGCTTCGATGAGGCTGCAGGCGGCCTTGGTCGCGGGCTTGAAATGACGACGCTCAACAAGCGCCGCGCCTTCGAGCGTTCTGCGTCGGGTCTGAGGCCCGAAACCCTGCTGAACGGTCTCAAGCACCACAGGCAGCGCATTACCGAGCGGATGCACCGCGCCGAGACTCTGGTGGAACGTCGTCTGTTGCAGGGAAAAGGCCGCGTTGATGCCTTCGATTCCTCGCTGCGTTCGCTTCCCGCACGCCTGCTCGGCCAGCTGGAGCGGCAGAAGGAGCGGGTCGTTACCGCAACGCGCCGGGCCGATACGGCCGTGCTGCATCGCATGGCGCAGAACCGCTCGGGCCTTGCCGCGCATAATCGCGTTTTGGAATCGCTGTCCTACAAGAACGTGTTGAAACGCGGCTATGCCGTTATCCGCGACGAGGAAAACCGGCCATTGACCCGCGCCGCCGCCATTGCTTCCGGCGCTGTGGTGTCGATGGAGTTTGCCGATGGCCGGGTTTCCGCCATCACGACGGGAGAGGGCATACCGTCTACGGAAGCTGTCACCACTCAAAAAAAGAAGCCGGCAAAACCGGCTTCCTCTGGTCCGAGTGATCAGGGCGACCTGTTCTGATCAGATCGACGCCGCATCCGAAAAACGGCGGCTGACCGTGAAGCTCTTTTCGATATCGGGATGCAGCTCCATGCCGAGGCCGGCGCCCGGCGGCACGGTGATCATGCCGTTTTTCACTTCCGGCAATGCCGTGACGAGATCGCGATACCAGGTTTTGTAGAAGGCGCGCACGCTTTCCTGCACCAGTGCATTCGGTGCATTGAGCGACAGGTGCGTGGAGGCGCAGAGGACCACCGGGCCGGTGCAATCATGCGGCGCGACGGGCAGATGCCAGGCTTCCGCCATCGAGGCGATCTTGCGCGCCTCGGAGAGCCCGCCGCACCAGCTGATGTCAAGCATCACCACGCCGGCGGCACCCGTTTCCAGCAGATCGCGGAAAGCCCAGCGGGAACCCAGCGTTTCCGATGCGGAGATGGGTGCCGGCGAAACGGCGGCATACCGCGTCAGGCTGGAAAGGCTGTCCATCTTGATCGGGTCTTCATGCCAGAAGGTCTGGTAGGGGGTGAGGGCCTTGGCGATCTGCATGGCGGGCAGAAGCTGCCACATGGAGTGAAACTCCACCATGATATCCATCTTGTCACCCACGGCCTTGCGGATTTTCTCAAATGGCTCGAGCGCGCTTTTCAGGTCCGGCATCGAGATATATTGCCCGCGCGTCTTTTCCGCCGCCGCATCGAAAGGCCAGATCTTCATGGCCGTGATGCCGTCTTCCAGCAGCGAATGGGCAAGCTCGTCGGCCCGGTGCAGGAAGCCGTTCAGGTCGTCGTAGTCCTTGCCGCCGGAGAGGCCATAATTGGCCGTCTGCTGGCCGGTCGCCTTCTTGATATATTCCGTGCCCGCGCAGGTATTGTAGGTACGGATTTCCTTACGGCTGAAACCGCCGAGCAATTGGGCGATAGGCTGGTTGGTTGCCTTGCCGAAAATATCCCACAGCGCGATATCGAAGGCCGAATTGCCGCGCACTTCCGCGCCCGATGAGCGGAAGCCGAGATAGCCGACGAGGTCCTGCGCCAGAAGGTCGATCTGCAGCGGATCGCGGCCGATAACGCGGGGTGCGATATATTCATGCACATAGGTTTCCACCGTCTCGGCGCCGTAGAAGGTTTCGCCAAGCCCGGTAATGCCCTCATCGGTGTGAACCAGAACCCAGAGCAGGTTTGCCCGTTCCGCCACGCGGACGGTCTCGAGTTTCGTAATTTTCATGAAGTGTCTCCTCCAGAGGCAGGTCGTGTTCCGTCTGGAACTGCGTTGAAAAAATCAGGCGATGCCGGCGGCCAGAAGCGCATGCACGCTTTCATCGAAATGCCGCGCCATCAGTGTTGAGGCCGTTTGCGGATCGCCCGCAGCTATGGCCTGTCCGATGGCGACGTGAAGTTCACCTGCGGCATGGCGCTGCGCATCGGATGTGCGGCTCTTCCAGCCGATCGGCCATGTCTGGCGCGTCACATTCTGAAAGGCGCCGAGAATGAGCTCGAAAACCGGGTTCTTGGAGGCTCTGGCAACGGCAAGGTGAAAGGAAAGGTCATGCTCCATCACCTTGTCATTGTCGCCGAAATCCCGCTCCATATTATTGGCATGGTCGAGAATGGTGAGCGCTTCCGCATCCGTTCGCCGCAGTGCCGCGAGCGTCACGGTTCTGACTTCGATGGTCCGACGCACATCGTAAATCTGCTGGATGTTGATCTGCTCTGTGTGAATGCCATGTTCGAACATCAGCGACATGGCGCCGTGATCCAGCGTTGCCACCGTGGCGCGCTTGCCGGCGTTGACATCGATCAGCCGCATGGCCGACAGCGACCGGAAGGCCTCGCGAACGACGGTGCGCGAAACGCCAAGCTGCTGCGACAGCGAAAGTTCGCTCGGCAGTTTCGCACCGGGGGCAAGTTCATTTTCCCGGATATGACGTGTGATCGCGCCGATCGTGCTGCTGACGAGACCGGTTTCGTGGGAAATGGCGTTATACATTTTTCCTCCAACCTGTAGTACAGGTTTATGGAAAATTGCTTACAGGATTTTTTTCACGGAAACAAGCGCGATTGCGGTCCAGAACGCATTGCAAGCCTATTCTTCGAAGTCCCGCAAAAACCGCTTTAGAAGCCGGTTCAGCGTTGTTCGTTCTTCTTCGCTGAGAGGGGACACCAGCCGTTGCTGGTTTTCGACATGGGCGCTGACCGCATCCTCGATAATCGCAAATCCCCGCTCCGTCAGGGATATCAACACGCTGCGCCGGTCCTGCGGATTGTGGACGCGCTCCACCAGTCCGGCTTTTTCAAGCTGGTCGATCCGGTTGGTCATGGTGCCGGAGCTCACCATTGTCATGGCCAGCAGGTCGCCGGGAGAAAGCCGGTAGGGTGATCCCGCACGCCGCAATGTGGCCAGCACGTCGAAGGCGGAAGATGAAAGGCCGTGTTTCAGCAGCACCGCCTCCACCTCGCGACCGAGATGGGTGGTGAGCCGGTTCAGGCGCCCGAGCAGCCCCATCGGGCCGACATCGAGATCGGGTCTTTCCCTGCGCCATTGCGCCAGAATGTGATCGACGTGATCAAGCGGTTCTTTGCTCATGACAAAGGCATAGCAATTGATATCTTGACGTCAAGATAAAATCGGCTAGACTGCATTTATCTTGACGTAGAGATTCTTGAAATGAAGAAAAATACCACCTATGCAGCCGACGTGCTGGTGACTGCACTTGCCCCCGCCATCTGGGGAAGCACCTATTTCGTCACGACCGAATTCTTGCCGCATGGATATCCATTCCATGTTGCCATGCTGCGCGCATTACCGGCCGGTATCCTGCTGCTGCTTCTCGTCCGAAAGCTCCCACAGGGCGTCTGGTGGCCGCGCAGCTTCGTTCTCGGCGCGCTGAATTTCTCATTTTTCTGGGCGATGCTTTTCGTTTCTGCTTACCGGCTACCGGGTGGAGTCGCGGCGACGGTAGGCGCGGTCCAGCCTCTGATCGTGATTGGCCTCTCCCGGTTGTTTCTCACCACGCCGGTTCGACCGCTCGCCATCGCCGCCGGTCTTTTGGGCATTATGGGGGTCGCGCTTCTGGTATTGGCGCCGGGTGCAGCACTCGATAGTGTCGGCGTGGCCGCGGGTCTTGCCGGTGCCGTATCCATGGCGTTTGGAACCGTGCTGACCCGCAAATGGCGGCCGCCGGTTTCGAACCTCACCTTCACTGCCTGGCAATTGACGGCGGGTGGCATTCTGCTCCTGCCGGTCGCATATTTCCTGGAACCGGCCCTGCCTGCACCGACCACGGCCAATATTCTCGGCATGGCCTATCTGGGTCTCATCGGTGCCGCCTTGACCTATTTTCTGTGGTTTCGCGGCCTCGCCCGCATCGAGCCCTCGGCGGCCGCATCGCTCGGTTTTCTAAGTCCGGTCGTTGCAACCCTGCTCGGCTGGCTGGCGCTTGGCCAAAGCCTCACGCCAGCGCAGATCGTCGGGTTTGTTGCGGTGCTCTTCAGCATCTGGCTCAGTCAGCGCAGCCAGTTGCCGAGATAACCTTTTATCAGGCCCATTCGCCCTTGCGCATAACGGGAACCGTGGAGCCGTCCGGCTTCACGCCATCAATATCCACCTTGTCGGAACCGATCATCCAGTCGATGTGGATCAGGCTGGAATTGCCGCCCTGTGCCTTGATCTGCTCCTGAGACAGCGAAGCGCCATCGAGGAAGCATTTCGAATAGCATTGGCCGAGCGCAATGTGGCAGGAGGCGTTTTCGTCGAACAGCGTGTTGTAGAAGAGGATGCCGCTTGCCGAGATTGGCGAGGAATGCGGCACAAGCGCCACTTCACCCAGGCGGCGAGCACCCTCATCGGTATCCAGCACCTTGTTCAGCACGGCTTCGCCCTTCGAAGCCTTGGCCTCCACGATGCGGCCGGCCTCAAACTTCACCTGAATATTGTCGATCAGCGTTCCCTGATGCGACAGCGGCTTGGTGCTGGACACGTAACCATCCACGCGCAGCGCATGCGGCGTGGTGAACACTTCTTCCGTCGGGATGTTCGGGTTGCAGGTCACGCCGTTCTTGGCGGTGGAAGCGCCGCCGTGCCATTCATGGCCATCCGCCAGTCCGATTTTCACATCCGTGCCGGGGCCGGTGAAATGCAGCGATGCGAAGCGTTCGCCGTTCAGCCATGCCGAACGTTTGGCGAGATTGGCGTTATGCTCCGCCCATGCCGCGACCGGATCGGCCAGATCCACCCGCGAGGCGGCGAAGATGGCGTCGGCAAGTCTGCGCACCGCTTCGTCTTCCGTCACATCAGGAAAGACCTGCTTTGCCCAGGAGGGGTTGGGATAGGAAATGATGTTCCAGTTGATATCGAAATTGGAAATCTTCTCCAGCGCCGGCTTGTAGGCGGTAGAGTTGGCCTTGTTGGCGCGCGCCACCTTGGCGGGGTCCTGCTCGGCCAGCAGCATCGGGTTGTCGCCGGCAATCGCCAGCCGCGCTGCCCCATTGGCATAGGCCTTCGCCATGCCCTCATAAAGCCAGCCGGAAGCCCGGTCGAAATTGGTGTCACTGGCGTGGCGATAACGCGAAAGCGTGGTTTCCTCGTCGGAATAGAAGGTGGTGACCAGTCCACCGCCGGCAAGATAAGCGTGTTTTGTCAAAAGCCGAACCAGCGGCAGCGCTGCCAGCGGAGCAGTGATCACCAGATCCTGATCCTTCTGCAATTGCAGGCCGACTTTGACGGCGACTTCGGCCAGTTTTTCGAGTTTGACGGGATCGATGGGGGAAGCGGTCATGATCTGCCTTCGTATATTTCAATCGGAGGCGCCGACCATAGCCCATTCCTTTCGAAAGCCAAATGCTTTCAAAAGCCGCAGCAAAGCGTCAGTCGGCCACCAGTGGGGCAATGACGGCCCTCAGTGCCGTCTGGGCATCTCGGGGTGAAAGCCGCACCTGCAAGCCACGTTGTCCGCCATTCATATACACATAATCATGCGTCATGGCCTGCGCTTCAATGGCCGTCGGCACCTGTTTCTTCTGTCCGAAAGGGCTGATACCGCCCACGTGATAACCCGTTGCCCGCTCCGCATCGGCAGGCTTCATCATGCTGGCGGACTTTCCCCGAAAGCGGCGGCGAGCTTTTTCATGCTCACCTCGCGATCGGAGGGAACGACGACGCAGACCGGCTTGCCATCCAGCTCCGCCATCAGTGTTTTCAACACCAGATTCGGCGGCTCGCCGATAGCTTCGGCGGCCTGCAGGCCGATCCGATCGGCATTCGGGTCATAGTCATAGGTAACTGTGGTGAAGGTCACGCCGGCCTTGGTGAGCATCTGCGTAGCGCGGGTTGTTCTGGACATGGCGGGCCGGGCTCACGCAAAGAGGGTCTGATAGGTTTCCGGCTTGAAACCGACGGTAATTTTCTCCTTGGCCTCCAGCACCGGGCGCTTGATCATGGAGGGCTGTTCCAGCATCAGCCCGATGGCCTTTTCGCGGGTAAGATCGGCCTTCTGGCCATCATCCAGTTTTTTGAAGGTGGTGCCGGCCCGGTTGAGAACTGTTTCCCAACCGGCAGCATCGCACCATGTCTCGAGATGGGCCCGGTCGATACCCGCTGTCTTGTAGTCATGGAAAGAATAATCGACACCCTTGGCCTCCAGCCAGCTTCTGGCCTTTTTCATCGTGTCGCAGTTCTTGATACCATAGATCGTGACCGTCATATCATCCGCCTCTTTATCTTGGACTTTCGGCATAACAAAAAATACGCCCTGTTCAACCCGTTGCCTGAGGCAGCGAATTCAAGCCATGCAAAAATGTAGCATCTGACATTCAAACGAGCGCGAGCAAAGCTGCATGGCTTCCCTGCTACATCATGAGTTGTAGAAGAAGCCATAAATACCCATTATCTGGGCATCAAAGATGGAGAGAAAAATGCGTCAGGTTGCAAAGACATCGCGTAACTTCTTCGGCGAAACTTTCGCCGTTCTGGGTGCAGCACTTTCGGTTTCGGCCGCTGTTCGCGCACACCGTAAGCCGGCCCGCGCCGACCTCGAAGCCCTTGGCATCGACGGCAAGGCTTTCGACAAGGTTCAGCTCTAAGCTGGTTATCGTTCGCAGCGAGGCGACATCGCCTCGCTCGTGCATGGCTCCGGCGGGCATTACCGCGCAACGAGCTTTCGATTGGCCCGTTTTCTGGGACCGATCACTTTTTCAGGTAAGGGCAGCTGGCTTTCAGGCGGCTCGTAACGATCGGCTTTCGCCGAAAGCGCGAAGCGCCCGAGCGAATCGTGCCGTGTTTCGCCACTGTGGCTGAAAACCAGCTCAAAATTGCCAGCAAGCCAGCTATAGGGTTTTCCAGCCGGCATCGGCTCTATCTTCCCGCAGCCATAAATCATGGTGATATGCGGAGTAAAAGATGATGCTGGGGTATAGGGAAGATTTGCCCGCCAAAGCGCGCGCTGCAACATCTTCACCAGAGCGTCAATCTCCGGCATCTCATGGCTGCTTCGCAACACCAGGCTATTTCGATTGCCGAAAAGCGAACTTCCGTCCAGCGTAATCGGAACGGGCCGTGCCCTGACTTCCCCCAATACTGCCTTTAGCCTGTTTATCAGGCCATGAGGTACGGTGTCGAAACATCCGAGACACATCAGCGTCATATGTAAAAGCTCGGCGGGATAGGCCTCGTGTTGCGTACGTCCGGCCGCATGGTAAGCCGCGTCGGCAAAAATTCGCTCCGCCAGGGCCAGCGGCGGCTTCAACACCAGCAAAAGCTTGCTCATAAATCGCGGACTGAAGCGCCGTATCTTTTGCGGCTCCAGCCCATCAAAGTGCAGTTGCCTTAAAGCTCCTCCCTCCGCCAACTCGTAACCCATGACGCTGCTCCACAGCCTTATTCCAAGGCCGGAAACCTATCATTGCACAGTGACGAAATAAAGAACAAAAGAAGAACGAAGGGCGGATTTACGCCGCCCTTGTCTTATTCCCACTCGATGGTCAATAGGCTTGAGTTCGCATTGTAGTTGTTGGGCTTTCCCCTGCGCTCCAAGGTCGATACCAACCTCGATACCATCAAGCAACGGATTCGGGATTCGCGGATTCTACATGGCGATTCTTCCCGATATAAGCGGGCGCACATCATAAACGGGGTCCGCAAGAATGCAGATTAAAGAGTAAGCTTCGGAGGATGACACCCCCTTCGCCCTTCTCGCTGAACCAAGCCCGATAGGAGTGGCCAGATACGATCAGCATGAAACGAATTTCTAGAATTTCCCTAAATATACCTAGCGTAATCAGAGCTTACTTTTTCATCGCTGACATATTTCAAGACTTCACCCACCGCGCGCGCTGCCCTGATGGGGATAGGAAGTTTCTGGTTCATCTGCGTCGAATTCCAGTTGATTTTGGTGAGAGCCAAAACTTCACTGGCAATCTGAGAGATCGTGCTGTCGCTGCCTTTGTATGGGCAAAGGAGCAGCGGCCTCGGATCGTACATTCCAGGATAAGTCCCGTAATAGGGTATGCTTCCATTCGTGTAGAGTAGCCCTTTCCCGCCAAGCTCAACGAATGTCCCCCTCATTACGGGATAATTGCCATCCCGAAGAACCTTCACAGCGTACGATTCCTGAATCCAAACAAGGTCACGAAGCTCGGTTCCGGCCTCTTCCAGAGCCTCAAGAATGCCATCCGCTTCTTCTTCCCGGAATTGCGATGTCTTGAGGACAATGACACGCGCCGGGTAATTCTTGTGATGGTTCTTATACGCGGTGAGCGCATCCGATATGAGCTGGCGCGCATCAGCTTGCGTCATGTAGGGATGGCGGCCACGGCTTTCCGTATGGGCGCGCTTGCCTTTGAGAATAAACCCGCGCCCTCTTTCGTCGAACATCTGAGCGGCGCTGGTGAAGAGCTGCTGCCCGCCAACCTCACGATAGAAGCTGACGCCGATATAGCAGGCTGTGAACTCGCCGTCGTGAGGCATCTTGCGCCAAGGAATACGCCCGGTCCCCTTGTAGTAGAGAGTCGTCAGAAGGTTCCATGTTCGCCCGGCCTGATCCTGAATTTTCCGGGCACGGCTCTCTTTCACCTTGCGCGGGATGCTCGCCGACTCATCAAAGACATCCTCCCAAACGATCTGGATTGGAAAGCTCAGGCCCATTGCTTTTGCCTTGAGCATCCCCGGAAGTCAGGAGCGTCCGAGCCACCGCTATCGTCCTTTTCGGTCGTCGCCTTGGAATCGACCTTCGCGTTCCAGACCCTTTCAATCAGGCTCACGGGCAAAGCCACGATTGCGACATCCGGACGGTGGCTGCCTTCATCGAGTGTCTGGAGCTGCTGAACGATTTCATCGACCGCCATTTCCACGGCCTTGCCGTGATGCGGCTCTTTGCGAATCTTGTCGATCTTCGATTGCGCGATGGCTGCTGTCGCTCCGTCCGAGATCTCGAACTTGCACCGGAACGGGTTCTGGTTTCCGAGTCCCGGAAAATCCGGATGAAGATTGGGGTGCTTCTCGCTCTTTCCTGCGAAGCCGGTGGCAGCTTGGGCGAAGAATTCCTTCGCATCCTCAACGGTCTTGGAATCGCCGACGACAGCGATTTTGACGACATCGCCTAACGGGGTCTGGAGCGGACCGGCTTCGAATAGGCCCAGCCGCGGATCGGGATGGTGATGCTTGTCACCAAATTCCAGATGCGGCTCGTCGAATATTTTCGTTGCGAACTTCATCCGAACAGCCGCTCCTGTATCTCCTCGGTTTCCGCTGCCTTCTTCTGGGAACCCCAGACATCCTCCGGAACGCGCGTGGCTAGCTCTACCGTAGGCGGCTCGCCGAGTTTCAAGCGCGGCTCGGACGAGGCTTCACTGAACAGGCCCCCTTCCTCTCGATCGGACCGACTCAGAAACCGATACCACATGACAACCTGTCCTCGAAGGGACGCACTGTTGTCGAGGCGCTTCTTTCCGGCGAGCAGCGCAGCCGGATAAGAGTGCGGAATGAACCCGTTCGTCGTGAAAAAGTAAGTCGGGTTGATGACCAGATACCATTGGTCGTAAAGACGCTCGAATCGAGGGACGAAAGCGTGATGACGAACGAACTCGATGCGCGTCTTGTCGGCCTTATTCACGGCGACGTTGACGACTTCAGTAGACGCCTTTTTCTTGGAGGCTTCGTAGGTGAATGAACGCGGCGTATTCACCGCTGCCGCCCTGAAATAATACAATTTTCGCTCTTTGCTCCACGCGAGGTCCGTACGCACCTGATGGTCGAGCGTCTTCCGCAAGAGAAAGGCAAAATTGTTCAGTTCGTCCAAATCCTCATGAAAGGCGATCTCTGACGTATCGATCGCCTCGACCTGATCAAAGTCAACGATGTGCTTGCATACCGTCGCGCGCGGATCGCTGAACGACCAGAAGGTGCCCCCTTTGATCGTCCAATCGAAGCGGGCAGGCTCATCGCTATCGAGCAGAATTGAAACCGCCTTCTTTGCGGTGTGGGACGTTGAAGCGACGAATATTTCGGCGGGCAGCGTTACGGGGAGAATGTTGACCAGCGCTTCTTCGCCGCCGCCCAGTGGTGGGACATAGTAACCGAATCCGGCCTTGGGAACTGTCAGGGCCGCAAGGCGGTCTACCGCGTTCTGATCGAGAACATCACGGCTCTTGTCGAATTGGAGCTTGCGGCCCTCCCGTTCGATATCTGTGCCAACCTCTTTCCAGAAGTATGACTCATCTGACTTACGGTACAGAACGAGAATGACCGGAAGGTTCGAGCCGCGCCAATAAGCTAGGTCGTCCGCGCGAAGGAGATAGCTGAAGCCGTTGTCATCTTCGGATGTGTAGCGGGATGATTCCCTCGCCTTGACCTGTACCGCGATCATGCGAGCAAGAGGCTTTCCGTTGTCCATTACTTCCGCGATGCCATCTAGTCCCGCTTCGAGCCGGGAGCGGCCGTCGAACTGGAATCCCATGTTAAGGAAGCGAAGGCGTACCGCCGCTTCGCCTATCTCACCCAGAAGCTGGTTACTCGTGATAGTTTTGGACATTCTTTCACAATAGAACAAGCCGGGAACATTCAAAAGAGTTTTCCATGGAAATCCGCAGGATTCTTAGGAGAACGCCGGTCCAACGTCGGATCAAGCCACCCAACGACGTGGCCGGGCTTCCTAACAGGCTCCTGCCAATCATATCACTACCTCAGCTAGTGAGGTGAGGACATCGAAGCTCACACCCATGGTGAACTAAGCCAGCACAGCATCATATTGAATAATCCGCTCTAAAAGCGGACTTTTATAAACGATTTTGCAAAGTTTCATATTGAAAATTCCGCTCTTAGAGCGGATAGTGAGATATGATCCGAGTCGAACGATCAGCCCTATCCACCTACGCTTCCGGCCTGCTTGCTGCGGGCCGGGGAGTATTTTCTGCGGATGAGGCACAGAAGGAGATCGGCATTAGCCGGGGTGCATTCCTCGACGCCGCCGAGCGGTTGCAGCGCCGCGGCCAACTCATCCGACCCCGGCGAGGCTTCTATGTGGTCGTGCCACCTCAGCACGCCACGGCGGGAGCGCCGCCGCCGGAGTGGTACATCGACGCCCTGATGCGCCATGAGCAGCGGCCCTACTATGTGGGGCTGCTGTCGTCGGCGGCGGCCCACGGCGCTTCCCATCAGGCTGTCATGGCGTTTCAGGTCATCACGAACAAGCTCCTGCCCGACATTGAGGCCGGGCGGACGCGGATTGTCTTTTCCTACCGCAAGGACATGGCGGCGGTGGCGGCGGGGATCGAGGATCGCAAGACGCAATCGGGCTATATAAAGCTGTCCTCGCCGGGGCTGACGGCGCTAGACCTCGTGCGCTACCCGCAATCCGGCGCGGGTCTGGACAACATTGCGACGGTGCTTTCCGAGCTTGCCGAACGGCTGCAACCGGAAAAGCTCGCCTCGCTGTCGGGCGCTTTCGAGAAAGCGGTTGTGCAGCGCCTTGGACACCTGCTCGGAAGGCTGGGGCACCCGCAGATAACGGAAGCGATGTTCGCGGCGCTGTCGGCGCGCGGGCCGATGCCCTGGGTCGAACTCGATCCCAAACAGGCAGGCGACCCCGATTTGTCGCCACCGCCATCCGAACGCGACGCACGCTGGCGCGTAATCGTCCGTCGGCCGCCGGAGATCGACGAATGATCCCGCAGGACTACATCACCGCCTGGAGCCGTGTCGCGCCGTGGGCAAGCCAGCGGCAAATCGAGCAGGATCTCATCATCAGTCGCGCGCTTGTCGCCATCTTCTCCGATCCGTTCCTGCGGGGCGAACTGCGCTTCCGGGGCGGCACGGCGCTCAACAAACTGCATTTCCCCGCGCCACTGCGCTATTCGGAAGACATCGACCTCGTGCGGACGAGCGCCGGCCCGATTGGGCCGGTCCTCGACGGTGTTCGCGCCGTGCTGGAGCCGTGGCTTGGCAAGGCAAAGTCCGATCCAAGCCCTGTCGCTCCCAAGCTTCGCTTTCGCGTCGATGCGGAAGGCGAGCCCGCCGACGTGCGCATCAACCTCAAGATCGAAATCAACACGCGCGAGCGGGAAGCCTACGATCTGCCCATCGAGATAGCGTTCGGCATCGAAAATCCGTGGTTCACCGGCGAGACCGCAATCCCGACCTTTTCGCGGGAGGAAATGCTGGCGACCAAGTTGCGGGCGTTGCTTCAACGCAACAAAGGCCGCGACCTGTTCGACCTCGATCACGCGCTCACCGTGTTCGACGGGCTGGACACGGCCCGGATCGTCGAATGTTTCCGGCTCTACCTCGATAAGGCGGAGGTAACGATCTCCAGGGCCGAGGCGCAGCAGCGCATGTTCCAGAAGCTCGCCAATCCGACCTTCTTCACCGATATGCGCCCGTTGCTTCCGACAGATCGCGCCAAGACCCTGACCGATGAAACGCTCAAGACCACATTTGTCCGGGTGATGAAGGAACTGATCGACCGGATGCCCGGCGACGAATGGGCGAAGGCCGGAGAAATGCGGGAAAGGTTTGGAGTGTAGCCATCGTCAAATGGCAGCTTCCCTTTCGCGGTCCAGGCGGCCGTGGCTGAACCAATAGTGGTGATCACTCCCTTGACACCATAGCCACTAAATCAACATTGTGCGCTCTAAGCTAGCCGTCAAGTGTCACTTGACGCTATCCAGTCCCCCAAATAGTGTGCGGCATGAAGATTCGGAACGTGGTGCATCCGGGCTTGCGCTCTCTCATCGCACAGGACGAATCGACCGGCCCGCGAGGCATAGACGTTTCGAGGTTGCGGCGCATCCTGTCGTTCCTTCAGGACATGGCTGGGGAATCGGAGCTTCGCCGCGTCGCCGGTTGGACGGTTCAACCGCCTTCTGGTGCGGGGCTGGGGAGATGGGAGCTTCGGGCTGCGCCGGTCGGCGCACTCACGTTCGGGATCGACGCACAGAACGACGAGATCACGAACCTCGACTACGAAGGAAGCGGCTGAAACGTGGGCACCAGCGCAATGAACGGTATCCGAATGAAGGCTCCCGCCCATCCCGGCGGCTTCGTGAAGACCGAGGTGATCGAACCTCTCGGCCTGTCGGTTACGGCTGCCGCCGATGTTCTCGGCGTCACTCGCGCCGCCCTGTCCGCCCTACTCAATGAGCGGGCCGACCTGTCACCGGAAATGGCAATCCGCATCGAGAAGGCGTTCGGCGTGTCGATGGAAACCCTTATGCGGATGCAGAATAGCTTCGACATCGCGGAGGCGCGGAAGAAGGCGGAGGCGGTTAACGTCGCACCCTATTCAGGCAGGCCGCAGCGAAATCTCCCGTCATGACCAGTTCATTCTCAGCAAACTCCGGAGCGTAGGCTCGCGCACCCAAAAAAGAAAGCCGTCCACCACATGAAGCTCGAAGAAATTAAGTCTGGTCAGAGTCTATCTGGGATTGAGCCGTCCCAGGTGGTGACGGTTGTTGCCGTCGTTTCTCTCGGCGAGGGGTCTGTCCAGCTTATCTATCGGACCCCTGACGGCGGCATGAAGGAACGGCTTCTCAACAGGGGTGACGAGCCTTCTGTTGATATTGCCACAGTAGAGCGGCCGTTTTCCTTCGACGGCGACGGCGCGGCGTTCCAGCTTGCTTGCGAAGCCAAGCGGATTGACCTTGCCTTTCTGTTCGACCCGATGATGGCGGTCCATAGCTCGAATGTGGAGCCGCTGCCGCACCAGATCACCGCCGTCTATGAATCGCTTTTGCCCCGGCAGCCTTTGCGGTTCATCCTCGCGGACGATCCCGGTGCCGGTAAGACCATCATGGCGGGCCTCTACATCCGCGAACTCATCATGCGCGCGGATTCGCACCGCATCCTGATCGTCGCACCCGGCAGCCTTGTCGAGCAATGGCGGGACGAGCTTTACGAGAAATTCGGGCTGGAGTTTCACGTCTATTCGCCGCTTCTGGAGCAGACATCGCCGAGCGGAAACCCATTCGACGACTATCCACGCCTTATCGTCCGCCTCGATCAGCTCTCCCGCAACGAGGAGCTTCAGGAAAAGCTCTGCGCGCCCGGCTGGGATTTGGCCGTCTTCGACGAAGCGCACAAACTCTCCGCGCATTATTTCGGTTCCAAGTTAGAAAAGACGGGTCGCTTTCGCTTCGCCGAAAAGCTGGGCGCTCATGTCCGGCACCTGCTGTTGATGACGGCAACGCCGCACAACGGCAAGGAAGCGGACTTTCAGCTTTTCCTTTCATTGCTCGATTCCGACCGCTTCTACGGCAAGTTCCGGGACGGCGTGCATAAGGTTGATGCCTCCGACCTCATGCGTCGCATGGTCAAGGAGGAACTGGTCAAGTTCGACGGCATGCCGCTTTTTCCTGAGCGCAAGGCGTACACGGTCAACTACGAACTTTCGCAGATCGAGGCGGCCTTATACGAGGCCGTCACCCACTATGTGCAGACGGAGATGGGCAAGGCCGATCAGCTCGAAGGCGCGCGCAAGGGATCGGTCGGCTTCGCCCTTACCGCGCTGCAACGGCGTCTCGCTTCAAGCCCCGAAGCGATATTCCAATCGCTCAAGCGCCGCCGCGAGCGGCTTGAGAACCGGCTGCGCGACGAAAAGCTCGGCATCAAGGGGCGGCACGCCCTCGCCGAGACCTATGCCGGCGCGCCGGAGGACGATGACGACCTGAGCGCGGAGGAGCAGGAGACCCTTGAGGAGAACCTGATCGACGACGCCACGGCCGCCAAGACCGTTGTCGAGCTTGAGGCCGAGATCGTCATCTTGAAGGGGCTGGAGGAGCAGGCCAAGGCCGTCGTCGCCTCCGGGCAGGATCGCAAATGGGATGAGTTGTCGAGAATCCTTCAGAACCACCCTGAAACCCGCGACGCCACCGGTCGGCAGCGCAAGATCATCATCTTCTCCGAACACCGCGACACGCTGAATTACCTTCAGGCACGGATTGCCGGCGTACTTGGCAATCCCGACGCCATCGTAACCATCCACGGCGGCACGCACCGGGACGAACGTCGCCGTCTTCAGGCGCTTTTCCGCTCCGACCCTGATGTCCGCGTGCTGGTGGCGACCGATGCCGCAGGCGAAGGCGTGAACCTTCAGAACGCGAACCTCATGGTCAACTACGACCTGCCTTGGAACCCGAACCGGCTGGAACAGCGGTTTGGCCGTATCCACCGCATCGGGCAGACCGAGGTTTGTCACCTGTGGAATCTGGTCGCCAAGGAAACCCGCGAAGGCGATGTCTATCACCGCCTGCTGCTGAAGCTGGAGGTCGAGAGCCAGGCCCTTCACGGGCGCGTCTTCGACATTCTCGGCGAGGTTTTCGAGGAGACCAGCCTCAAAGACCTGCTGGTCGAGGCCATCCGCTACGGCGACCGGCCCGAAGTCCGCGCCCGCCTGACGCAGAAGATCGACAAGGCGCTTGACCACGACCACCTGAAATCCCTCTTGAACCGCAACGCCCTCGCGCAGGAGACGATGAGCGCGGATCGGCTGTTCGCCGTGAAGGAGGAGATGGAGAAGGCGGAGGCCCGGCGGCTTCAGCCATTCTTCGTCCGGGCCTTTTTCGCCAAGGCGCTCGACGCGCTTGGCGGCACCGCCCATCAGCGTGAGGCCGGGCGCTATGAGATCAGTCATATTCCGGTGGCGATCCGCGAGCGCGACCGCCGTCTGACTGGCCGGAACCGGCGCGAGCATGAGCCGGTGCTGCGGCGCTACAGCCGCATTTGCTTCGAGCGTCAGGCCATTCAGCCCCTCGACAAGCCGGGGCTGGAGCGGGCCGTCCTGATGCACCCAGGCCATCCGCTCATGCTCACCATGTCGGATATGATCCTTGAGCAGCACACCAATCTTCTCCGGCAAGGGTCGGTTCTCATCGACCCGGCCGATGAAGGGTTCGATCCCGCGCTGCTGTTTCTGCTGACGCATGAGATCAAGTCCGGTGACGGCACCGTGCTTTCCAAGCGCCTGCAATTCGTGCGCGTCGGGCCGGACGGACAGGCGACCTTCGCCGGATGGGCGCCCCATCTCGACCTTGAGCCTCTTCCCGATGCAGAGCGAGCTTTGCTCAAGGACGTGCTCGACGCGCCTTGGCTGTCTTCTGGTCAGGAGACACGCGCCCTGTCCCTCGCCGCGACGACGCTGGTGCCGGAGCACTATGGCGAGGTCGCGCAACGGCGCATCGACCATGTGGAGAAGACCCTGAACGCCGTCCATGAGCGGCTGAGCAAGGAGATCGCCTTCTGGCAGGATCGTTGGATGAAGCTGAAGGACGACGCCGAGGTCGGAAAGGACGTGCGGCTCAACCTTCAGAATGTCGAGCGCACGCTTGGCGACCTTCAGGGCCGTTTGGACAATCGGAAGAAAGAGCTTCAAGCCATGCGCCATGTCGTGAACGGAACGCCGGTCGTGCTCGGCGCGGCGCTGATCGTGCCGGCTGGCTTGATAAACAAGCTGCGTGGCGACGAGCCGGCCGATCCGGTGGCGGCAACCTTCGCGGCCGACGCGGCGGCGCGCTCGCGCATCGAACAGCTCGCCATGACGGCCGTCCGGCAGGCGGAGGAAGCGCGCGGGTGCCGTGTCGTCGATGTCTCCGCCGCAAAATGCGGCTGGGATTTGACGTCCTATCCACCGGCCGTTGACGGCAGGCAGCCCGATCCCAAGCACATCGAGGTCAAGGGGCGAGTGAAGGGCGCGAGCACCATCACGATCACCCGCAACGAAATGCTCTACGCATTCAATCAGGGCGACAAGTTCGTGCTGGCGATTGCCATCGTCGGCGAAGACGATGCCATTGACGGCCCACACTACATTCCCAGCCCGTTCGACCGCGAACCCGGCTGGGGCGTCGCGTCCATCAATTTCAGTTTGGGCGATCTGCTCGCCAAGGCAGAGGCCAGATGACCGCGCTACGTCTCGACAAACTATCACTGACGAATTTCCGCTGCTTCGCCCATTGCGAGGTCGCGTTCCACCCCAACCTGGCTGTTCTGGTCGCTGAGAACGGCAGCGGCAAAACCGCCGTGCTCGACGCCGCCGGAGCTGCGCTGTCGGTATTCGTCAACGCGCTCTATCCGCCGGAGAAGGTCCGGCGCATCGAGCGTAGCGACGTGCGCGTGATCCCCGGTCAGGAGCGTAGGATGTCCCCCTGCCTTCCGACCGAATACGAAGCGCAGGCAACCGTTCAGGGCGCGGCCGTGAGGTGGAAGAGCGCCGTCAGAACCTACGGCGAAAAGGTGCGACCGAGCACCCGGCACTTCGGCCCGCTGAAAGAGGCAGCGCAGCCATTCCTCTCCGATGCGGCGGTCCTCCCGCTCATTGCCTATTACGGGACGGGTCGCCTCTGGAGCGAGCAACGGCAGACCGAATACCGCCGTTCCTCCGTCACCAATGTCGGGGAGCGCGTCGCCGGCTATACCGATTGCCTCACGTCGTCTTCGTCCTTCAAGGGCATTTCGGCGTGGTTCGAGCATCGCTTCAGGCAGACGGCGTCGCCTTCATTCCGGGAGAGCCTGCAAACCAATCTTGCGATGATCGAAGGCGTAAAGACTGCCACCGATACGGTTCTTCAGCCGACCGGCTGGTCAGGTCTCCGCTGGGATGACGAGCTTCATACCCTGACAGCCCAGCACGAGACGCGCGGCGAGCTACCCTTGTCCATGCTGAGCGACGGAGTGCGCACCATGCTTGCGCTTGTCGCCGATGTTGCGCGCCGCTGCGCCAACCTCAATCCGCAATTGAGTGATCGGGCCGCCATCGAGACCCCCGGCGTTCTCATCGTCGATGAAGTGGACATGCACCTGCATCCCCGCTGGCAGCAGCAGGTGCTCGGCTTGCTGCAAAGTGCGTTCCCGGCTCTACAGATCATTGTCAGCACACACAGCCCGCATGTCCTTTCGACGGTCGATAAGTCGTCGATCCGCGTCCTTCATATCAGCAACGGCGATGTGGTGATCGAGACTCCCCTGATTCAGACCAGAGGCGTCGAGAGCGCGGATGTACTGGCGACTGTGATGGACGTGGACCCCGTTCCGCAGCTTAAGGAATCGACCGAGCTTAGCACCTACCGCAAGCTCATCGAGGCGGGCGAAGCCGAAGGGCAGGAAGCGTCCGACCTGCGGCAACGCCTGATCGCGCACTATGGCGAAAGCCATCCGGTCATGCTGGAGGCCGACCGTCTTATCCGCTTCCAACGGTTCCGGCTCGCCAAGAACCGGCCGGAGGGCGCGTGACATGCAGAAACTTGATCGTGCCATCTGCCCCGCGCCCGCTTGCCTTGGTGGCTATGCCCACGGCGTTCATACCTGGGACAATGTGTCTTCCGTCCACAAGGGGGAGATCAGAGCGCAGCTTGAAGCCATGCAGGGCCGCCGTTGCGCTTATTGCGAGGGCGACATCGACTCTCTCGGCCAGCACATAGAGCATTTCCGGCGAAAGAGCTTGCATCCCGCGCTCACATTCGATTGGGGCAATCTCTTCTGGTCTTGTGATCAGACGGATTCATGCGGTCACTTTAAGGATCACGGTGCCGGGCCATACAATGTCAATGACCTGATAAACCCGTGCTGCGACGATCCCGACACCTTCTTCATCTTTCAGGCAGACGGAACCATTAGCATCCGGCATGGCCTTTCGGCAGCGGAACAACATCGCGCCAGCGAGACGCTGCGTGTCTTTTCCCTTGATGCCGAGTGGGGCGGCTGCGCGTCATGCGCAAGATCGCTGTGTCTGGATATGTTGACGACGCCAATACTGCTTTCAACGAAGGTTGGCCGCCGGATGATATTCGCGCGTATTTCGCGGAGGAGCTTGAGTACGCGCGCCATCTATCATTTTACACCGCCATCCGGCATGTGCTGACGGAAAGACAATAAGAATGACTACTACCGTGAAAACCCCGAAGAAGCTGATCGAAGTCGCGCTGCCGTTGGATGCGATCAACGAAGCCTGCGCACACGAAAAGCAGCCGGGCATTGGCGCGCACCCGCGCGGATTACATCTTTGGTGGGCACGGCGCCCGCTTGCTGCGGCTCGTGCGGTGATATTCGCCCAGATGGTCAACGATCCGTCGTGGAAATGGGAGCTTGAGCATCCGGGTGTGATTCCACCGAACAACATCAAGGCAAGTTGGGCGGCGAGCCGCAATCGGCTTTTTGCCATCATCAAAGACTTGGTGAAGTGGGAGAACTCTACCAACGAAGCCGTGTTGCAGAAGGCGCGAGTCGAGATTCGTCGATCCTGGCGCGAGACCTGCGAACTCAACAAGGAGCATCCGCAAGCGGCGGAGCTGTTCGATCCTGAAAAACTGCCTGCCTTCCATGACCCCTTCGCGGGCGGTGGGGCTTTACCGCTTGAGGCACAACGTCTTGGCCTTGAGTCTTATGCTTCCGACCTCAATCCTGTTGCCGTGCTCATCAATAAAGCAATGATCGAAATTCCGCCGAAGTTCGCCGGACGGTCGCCAGTGAACCCGGAAGCACGCGCCAGCCGTGATGCGTGGAGCACACAGTGGGAGGGCGCACAGGGTCTCGCGGAGGATGTGCGCTACTACGGCCAATGGATGCGTGAACAAGCGCAAAAGCGCATCGGCCATCTCTATCCGCCGATAGAAATTACAGCAAACATGGCAAAGGATCGGCCCGACCTAAAGCCGCTTGTCGGGCAGAAACTCACGGTCTTAACTTGGATATGGGCTCGCACAGTTAAGAGCCCTAATCCCGCGTTTAGAAATGTGGATGTGCCCCTTGCCTCGACATTTATTCTGTCGAGCAAGGCCGGAAGAGAAGCATATGTCGAGCCGATGATCGAAGGTGATACCTATCGGTTCACTGTCAAGGTTGGGAAGCCGCCAGCGGGCGCAAAGGAGGGGACTACTGCGGGAAAACGGGCAGCATTTCGTTGCCTTATGTCGGGCACTCCCATTGACTACAATCATATTCGTTCCGAGGGAAAAGCCGGCCGGATCAACACCAAGTTAATGGCGATTATGGCTCAGGGAGCAAGAGGACGAATATATCTTTCTCCTACCTCTGAGCATGAGGCCACCGCGTTGCAGGTGCATCCGGAGTGGAGACCGGAGGTTACTCTTCCGGACAATCCTCGTGACTTCAAAACTCCCAATTATGGTCTCACAACCTTTGCAGACTTATTCACACCCCGTCAAATAGTGGCGTTGGCAACATTTAGCGATCTCGTGACTGAAGTGATCGACAAGATTGCTCAGGATTCGATTTCTGCCGGTCTGCACCAAGATGACACTGGACTTGATAGTGGTGGGGTAGGTGCCCGCGCCTACGGCGAGGCTGTCGGAGTTTATCTGGCATTCGCGATAGACAGGTTAGTGGACTACGGTAGTTCGATTGCGACCTGGAAGCCATCAGGCGAACAGGTAATGCAAACCTACAAGCGGCAAGCGCTGCCGATGACATGGGACTTCCCAGATTCAAATTTCTTGGGAACCAAAGCGATTTGCTGGACAAACGCTGTCAAATACACATATGAAAACTTACTTTCAACGGCAGGCTCGATGAGCACTGCAAATTCCTATGCCATTCAGGCGGATGCACAAACGCAATCCATAAGCCTGAATAAAGTAGTTTCCACGGACCCGCCATACTACGATAACATTGGTTATGCTGAGCTATCCGACTTCTTCTACGTTTGGCTCAGGCGTGCACTTAAGCCGGTGTTTCCGCCACTGTTCGCAACACTTACCGTGCCGAAGGCCGAAGAATTGGTGGCGACACCCTATCGGCATGGCGACAAAGCTAAGGCTGAGGCATTTTTTCTCGATGGTATGACGAAGGCAATGCAGCGCCTTTGTGAACACGCACATCCCTCGGCCCCCGTCACCATCTACTACGCCTTTAAGCAATCCGAGACAGAAACTGCCGAAGGTACTTCCAGCACTGGATGGGAAACGTTCTTGGATGCCGTAATCCGGTCAGGCTTTGCCCTCACCGGCACATGGCCCATGCGGACAGAGCTTGAGAATCGGATGATTGGATCCGGAACAAATGCCCTTGCATCTAGCATTGTCTTGGTTTGCCGCGCGCGCCCGGCAACAGCGGAAACCGTTTCCCGGCGAGCTTTCCTGCGAGAACTGAATCAGGTGTTGCCAGAGGCGCTTGACGAGATGACGCGCGGCTCTGGCGACGACCGCTCGCCGGTTGCGCCGGTTGACCTTTCACAGGCCATCATCGGCCCCGGCATGGCGGTGTTCTCGAAATACGCCGCCGTGCTGGAGGCGGACGGCACGCCAATGACCGTGCAGACCGCGTTGCGGCTTATCAACCGCTTCCTCGCCGAGGATGACTTCGACCACGATTCCCAATTCTGCCTGCACTGGTTTGAGCAATACGGCTGGAAGGAAGGCCGCTTCGGCGAAGCCGACACGCTTGCCCGTGCGAAGGGGACGAGCGTTGACGGCGTGAAACAGTCGGGCGTCCTCTTTGCCGCCGGAGGCATTGTCCGGCTGCTGAAATGGGCTGAATACCCGTCTGACTGGAATCCAGTGGGAGACGACCGCCTGCCGGTATGGGAGGCCCTGCATCACCTGATCCGCATCTTCAAAGCCGAGGGCGAAAGCGGCGCGGGCAAGGTGCTTGCGGCCGTCGCGGCCAAATCCGAGGCGACGCGACAGCTTGCCTATCGCCTCTATACGCTTTGCGAGCGGGCGGGCTGGGCGGAGGATGCCCGCGCCTATAACGAGATCATAACGAGCTGGAGCGCCATCGAGTCCGCCGCCGCTGCGGCGCCGAAGGCGCATCAAGGCGAGCTGTTTGGCTGAAGGGGGAGCCGACGATGAAACCTTGGAGAGAAGTGGCTGTACCCCATCAGGACGTGCTTGAAGGCACGTTCCAGCAATCGGAGTTTGCGGCCGACATCACGGCGGTCAACACTGGCAAGGCCAGCCGCGAGTATCAGGATGCCGACGCGTTCTTCGACCGCACCTTCATCACCGAGGGCATGGCGCTCCTGCTGACGCAGGTTGCGCAGCGCCTCGCCGGTAGGGGCGGTGAGCCGGTCGTTCAGCTTCAGACCGCCTTCGGCGGCGGCAAGACGCATTCCATGCTAGCCGTCTATCACCTTGCCACCCGCAAATGCGCCCTGTCCGACCTCGCCGGCATCCCCGCGCTTGTTGACCGGGCGGGCTTGATGGACGTGCCGCAGGCCCGCGTTGCGGTGCTGGACGGCACCGCGCACGCGCCGGGCCAGCCGTGGAAGCGTGGGAACCAGACGATCAAAACCCTATGGGGCGAGATCGCATGGCAGCTCGGCGGCGCGGAAGCCTTTGCGCTTGTCGCCGAGGCGGACGCCACCGGCACATCCCCAGGCAAGGATGTGCTGCGCGATCTTCTGGAGCGCCACTCCCCATGCGTTGTGCTGATCGACGAGTTGGTCGCCTATATCCGCCAGTTCCCGGAATCGCAGGCAATCAGCGGCGGCAGCTACGACTCCAACCTGTCCTTCGTGCAGGCTCTTACCGAAGCCGTGAAGCTGGTCCCGCGTGCCATCGTGCTCGCATCCTTGCCGGAATCAGACCTTGAAGCGGGTAGTCAACGCGGCGTCACGGCGCTGCGAGCCCTCGAAAAGACCTTCGGGCGCGTGCAGGCGCTTTGGAAGCCGGTTGCGACCGAGGAAGCCTTCGAGATTGTGCGCCGCCGGTTGTTCGAGCCGGTGCGCGACGAGAAGGCCCGTGAAGCCACGTGCCGCGCCTTCGCCGACGCCTATATCGCCGAAGGCGTAAAGCTCCCCGCCGATACGCAGGAACGGCATTACTATGACCGGCTCCTACACGCCTATCCGATCCACCCGGAAGTGTTCGACCGCCTCTATGAGGACTGGACGACCATCGACGGGTTTCAGCGCACGCGCGGCGTCCTGAAACTCATGGCGAAGGTCATCTACCGGCTGTGGAAGGACGACAACAAAGACCTGCTCATCATGCCCGGCAGCCTGCCGCTTCATGACGGCAGCAGCCGTAACGAGCTGACCTACTACCTGCCCGCGGGCTGGGATGCCGTGATCGAGCGCGACATCGACGGCGACCGCGCCGAGACGACCGCTCTGGAGAACAAGGAACCGCGTTTCGGCCAAGTTGGCGCGGCCCGCCGCATTGCCCGCACGGTCTTCCTCGGCAGCGCCCCGTCTTCGGTCGCGTCCAAGGTGGCCGCGCGCGGTCTCGACCGCGCGCATATTATTCTCGGATGCCTTCAGCCCGGACAGGCAGCATCTATCTATGCCGATGCACTCGGCCGGCTCGCGGACCGGCTGCACTACCTCAATTCCTCCGGCGACAAGAGCCAGGACGCAACGCGCTTCTGGTTCGACACCCGCGCCAATCTGCGGCGGGAGATGGAGGATCGGAAGCGCCGGTTCGACGACCGGACGGAAGTGCGCGGCAAGATCGCCGAGGCTTTGAAGAAGACAGTTGGCAACGCCACGTCCTTCGACGGCGTGCATATCTTCACGCCGCATGGCGACGTGCCCGACGATACCGCCCTACGCTTGCTCGTGCTGCCGCCGGAGACTTGGTACGCCCGCGAGGAAAACCGCCTCGCCTTTGAAGCAGCGCTAGAGATCATCGGCAAAAACGGCTCGAAGCCGCGCTATCGCAGCAACCGGCTGCTCTTCCTTGCTCCCGATCACGGCGCGCTTTCCCGTCTCAACGACGCAACGCGCGTCGCGCTCGCATGGGGTTCGATTGTCGAGGACGTAAAGGAAGGCCGCCTGAACATCGACCTCTTGCAGAAAAATCAGGCCGAAAAGGAGCTGAAAAGCGCCGAGGACGTGCTGCCGCGCGTGGTTCGCGAGTGCTACAAATGGCTGCTCTGCCCGATGCAGGACGCGCCGACCGATCCGAAGCCCGGCATTGAGGCGTTCGCTCTGAACACGACCGGCGGCTCTATCGGCGGCGAGATCGAGCGCGTTTGCGCTGACAACGAGTTGGTCATCACCACCTGGTCGCCGATCCACCTGCGCGCCAAGCTCAAGGAGCTTTATTGGAAGGGCGGTCAGAACGCCGCGAGTGCGGAGGGCTTCTTCGAGGACACCCTGCGCTATCTTTACCTGCCGCGCCTCAAGACGCGGGATGTTCTGGCGCAGGCGATCCGTGCCGGCGCGGCCAGCAAGGACTTTTTCGGCACCGCCTACGGTGAGGCCGATGGCAAGTTCGAGGGCTTTTCCTTCGGCGGCGGCAATGTTGTCCTCGATGACACCTTGCTCCTGATCGAGCCTCAAGCAGCTCAAGCCTATGAGGACGTAAACCGGCCAGCCCCGACTCCCGCTGCTCCAGCCGTTGTCACGACCACGGGCGGCGTAGCCGAGGGTCCTAGTGTCTATGTTCCCAGTGGCGGGAGCACGTCGCCAGGGCCAGTGACGACCGCACCTACACCGGCCACTGCGAAACCGAAAACCTTCTACGGTTCGGCCGAGGTTCCGCCTGCGACCGCAAAGATGCGCCTTGTGCAGATCGCCGAGGAGATCGTGTCCGTACTCACGTCCGACCCGAACGCGACCGTCCGCCTTGTGGTGGAAATCTCGGCCGAGTTTCCAGACGGGGCCGGAGACGGAGTGAGGCGCGCGGTTTCGGAGAACGCCCGCAGTCTTGGCCTGAAATCGGCCGATTGGGAATGATGGCTAAGGGCTTATCGAACGACCGGAGGAGGATTTGCGCGGCGTTGCCGCGTGATGGCGGGCGGCGCTGCGATATTTTAGGTCTCCGCGCCGCCCGCCATCGGTCACGCCTGATCTTGCTGCGGTTGAGTTCTCGTATCTACGCCTGCTGGACGTTCTACTGCGAACGCCTCTTTCCCCTTTTCGGCCCAGAGTTCCCGGGCCCGTTCACCGTCATCACTGTTGAGCTTGTCGGCCATCCAAAGCAACGCGCCGTAGATCATGGCGCGGTCATCGCCGGTCAGGTCCACAATGCCCGCCTTGACGACGAGGCCGCCGAGTTCGATCAGGTGGCGCGTCCGTTTGCGGCGTTCGACCTGCCATGTCCGCATGTCATGCCGCGCCCGTTGCGCCTGATGCCGGTTGCGCGCCGCCCGATTGCGCTTGAGCGCGGCCAGCGTTGCGATCAGGCGCTGATGCAGTTCGCCGCGACCGCCCCTGAAAGAACGCAGCGCCGCGCTTGGCCCACACCTCCCTCTTTTCGGCGTCCTTGGTTTCCGCCAGTGCG
Organism: Rhizobium oryzihabitans; assembly: GCF_010669145.1. Taxonomy (NCBI): domain Bacteria; kingdom Pseudomonadati; phylum Pseudomonadota; class Alphaproteobacteria; order Hyphomicrobiales; family Rhizobiaceae; genus Rhizobium; species Rhizobium oryzihabitans. The sequence goes on along the minus strand of NZ_CP048632.1, from coordinate 1,920,040 downwards.
ACGAGCGCACCGGCCAATTCGTCGGCGGTGAGACCATCGGCCCCGGTGGCGATGACCAGTTCGCCAAGCTGCTGCACCTTCCGCATCTTGAGTTCCCGCGCCTTGCCATCAAGCGCCTTCAGTTCCGCGTCATAGTCCCGTGGCTTCCGCATCCTCGTGTCCTTTCTCGGTCGCAAGTGGTTGATGCGGTAAGGATAGTTGCGTGAGATGCGGAACGCAGTATTGTTGCCGGGACGGTGTGGCACGGCCCGGTCCATCCCGAGATTTTTTCGAGGGAGGGCGCGCTTATACGTCGTTCCGACGTGGGCTTGGCCGTGCCAATGCTTGATCGCGATGGCGATCTATCATCTTCACGTCAAGGTCATCGGTCGCAAGGCCGGGTCGAGTGCGGTGGCGTCCGCCGCCTACCGCTCGGCCTCGCGGATGCGCGACGAGCGCATCGACCGCGTGCAGGACTTTTCCAGCAAGCGGGGCGTTGTCCATTCCGAGATCATGCTGCCGGAGGGAGCGCCGGAGCATCTTGGCGACCGCGAACGGCTCTGGAACGATGTGGAGGCGTTCGAGGTCAGGAAGGACGCGCAGCTCGCCCGCGAGGTCGAGTTTGCCATTCCACGCGAAATGACGCAGGCGCAGGGCATCGAGCTTGCCCGCGACTTCGCGCAGGCCGAATTTGTCGATCAGGGCATGATCGCCGACCTCAACGTGCATTCGGACATCGGCGAGGACGGGATGCCGAAGCCCCATGCCCATGTCATGCTCACCATGCGCGAAGTCGATGAAGACGGTTTCGGCAAAAAGGTTCGTGACTGGAATCGCACGGAGATGATGGAACGGTGGCGCGAACGATGGGCCGAGCATGTCAACGAGCGCCTTGCCGAACTCGACATAGATGCCCGCATCGACCATCGCAGCCTTGAGGCACAGGGCATCGGGCTTGAGCCGCAAAGCCAGATCGGCGCGCCCGCGCAGCGGATCGAAGGCGAAGGGATCGAGGCCGCCGACCGCGCGGACATGCACCGCGAGATCGCCCGCAACAACGGGGTGCGGATCATTGCCGATCCTTCCGTGGCGCTGGACGCGATCACACATCAGCAATCGACGTTCACGCGCCGGGACATGGCGAAGTTCGCGCATCGGCACAGCGACGGCATCGACCAGTTCAACGAGGTCATGGGCGCGATGCGCGGCTCGCCCGATCTGGTCGAATTGGGTCAGGACGACCGGGGAGAAGATCGTTTTACAACCCGCGACATGATCGAAGCCGAACAGCGCCTGCACCGCGCTGCCGAACTTATGGCCGAGCGCGAACACGATGAAGTGAACGACGCCGACAGAGAGGCCGCGCTTGCCCGCGCCGAACAGCGCGGTCTTGTCCTGTCCGGCGAGCAGGCCGATGCGCTGTCGCATGTCACGGACGGATGTGATCTCGGCATTGTTGTCGGCTATGCCGGGACGGGAAAGAGCGCCATGCTTGGCGTTGCGCGCGAGGCATGGGAGGCAGCGGGCTATGAGGTGCGCGGCGTTGCGCTGTCCGGCATCGCCGCCGAGAATCTGGAAAGCGGATCGGGCATTTCTTCGCGCACCATCGCCAGCATGGAACATGGCTGGGCCAATGGACGCGACATGCTCACCAGCCGCGACGTGCTTGTCATCGACGAGGCGGGCATGGTCGGCACCCGGCAGATGGAGCGCGTGCTGTCCCATGCGGCGGAAGCAGGTGCCAAGGTGGTGCTGGTCGGCGACCCGCAGCAGCTTCAATCCATCGAAGCGGGTGCGGCGTTCCGCTCGATCCATGAGCGTCATGGCGGCGTGGAAATCCACGAGGTGCGCCGCCAGCGCGAGGACTGGCAGCGTGACGCCACCCGTGATCTGGCGACCGGCAGGATCGGCGATGCGATCAGCGCCTATGACCGTCACGACATGATGCATGAATCCCAGACCCGCGAGCAAGCACGCGACGATCTGATCGATCGCTGGGACCGCGACCGGCAGGCGGCACCGGACGCGAACCGCATCATTCTCACCCATACTAATGCCGAGGTGCGCGAACTCAACGAGGCCGCCCGCGACCGAATGCGGGATGCTGGCGATCTGGGCGAGGACGTGCGCATGACAGTCGAGCGCGGAGAACGCAGCTTCGCCACCGGGGATCGCGTCATGTTCCTGCAAAACGAGCGCGGGCTTGGCGTGAAGAATGGCACGCTCGGCACCATCGAACGGGTTAGCGGACAATCCATGTCGGTTCGTGCCGATGACGGGCGCAGCGTCAGCTTCGATCTGAAGGATTACAACCGCATCGACCACGGTTATGCCGCAACGATCCATAAGGCGCAGGGCATGACGGTAGATCGAACGCATGTGCTGGCGACACCGGGCATGGATGCCCACGGCAGCTATGTCGCGCTATCCCGCCACCGCGACGGCATGGACCTGCATTATGGCCGCGACGACTTCGCCACGCAGGACAAATTGGTGAACACCCTGTCGCGCGACCGGGCAAAGGACATGGCGACGGATTACGAACCGGCGCAGGACTATGCCGAGCGGCGCGGTATTATTTCCCATGCCCATGATGCTGCCGTTGAACAGGTTCACGCCCGGAACAACGCCGTTGACCGGACCGGCGACATCATCTTCAGCGTGCGCGAATCCCGTGACGGTGCGGAGGGGCCGGCAAGGGAGACGACCGGCAAGGGTACAAGGCATGAGATCGAGGCGGTGGCACAGGACACCGGAATAGACCCGGAAGACGCCATGCGCCACGCCCGCAGAATGGCGCTCATGCGCCATGCCCATGCCGTTGGCCAAGTCTTCAACGCCGAGGATGCCGGGAGCAAGGCAAGCCCCGCACAATGGGAAGAACTGGTCGATTCCCGTAAGGCATTTGATGAGGTGCGGCCCTATGGCTGGCAGGATGCGGAAGCGGCCTATGCCAAGGATGAAAGCCTTGCCCATGAGGCGGGATCGGGCAAGGTCAATCGCGCCATCCGCGCCCTGCAACTGGAAACCGAGATTCGCACCAGCCCGGAGCGCCGAGCCGACCGCTTTGTCGAACGCTTTCGTGACCTCAAACAGACCGGCGAGCGCCAATATGCGGCGGGCAACTATTCCGGCTACAGGTCAGCGCGCGCAGAGATGGGCAACATGGCGATGAGCCTCGAACGCGATCCGCAGATGGAATCCCTGCTCGAAGGCCGCAAGAAGCAACTCGGCATCAGCATGGATTTCGACTCAGGGATGAGGCTCGGGCGGCAACTCGCCCTCAGCCACGGCCTTGGCCGAGGCCGGGACCTGGGCATCGGAATGTAGCCGCAGGCTGCTCCGGCCGCGGAATGGCGGGCTAGATCAGGATTGGAGCCGGAAGGTTCCACAGAATCCTTTGTTGCTTCCCGAGAAGGAGTCGAGCCATGAACCGGGCAAAACGTGAGCAAGCAAGTAAGGCTTGATGGGAGCGCAGGTGCTCCGCTTGCGAAGCAAGCGGCTTGGGCGTGGTCGTTTCCGTGACGGTATGATCCAGATCGAATCACCCTACCGCGTCGGCCAGAATGGGTCTTCATCAAGGAAAACTGCCTGAGCAGGGATGGAGCGGCGGATTCTATCTTTTTCCTATTTACCGCCGATTGCACGCCACAGCACGACGACGCGAAAAATCCTCTTGCGCGCGTGTAACGTCTTGCTCTCACTGGATCAGGGGCATCCAGAAACAAGCAGCAGGAGGCAAGGCTGCCATGCCCGCACCAGACCGTATCGTCCGCCTGAAAACCGTCCTCGCCCGCACCGGCCTATCCCGGTCCACCATCTATCGCAAGATCGCTGAGGGCACGTTCCCCGCCCAGCTCAAGATCAGCGTCAACGGCGCGGGCTGGCATGAATCCGACATCGACCGCTGGATCGCCGATCCCGCCGGCTGGCGGCCACCAATGACAACGGCTGACAGAATAGATGCGGACCGCATCTAATTCAGAGATCATCGTCCAGTTCGTCGTCGTGGACCTCGGCGGCACGTCGCTTCGCGTCGGCGATCAGTTCCTTGGCGGATTCTCCCCTTACCCAGGCGTCGAGCATGTCAGCCCAGCACTGAAGCATGATCTTCCTCTCGGCGAGGTAGCGGTTCACGTTGTAGATGGCCGCGATCCGGTTTCGGGGCGCGTGGGCCAAGCTCATCTCGATCCAACGATCATCGAACTTAGCGCGGTTCAGGCCGGTCGAGAACGTGCGGCGCAGGTCGTGAACACCAAAGCTCTGAAAATCAGGATCAGTTTCCCGGATGCGTTCCACGACCGTGTCGATCACGCGGTTAAGCGTGGCGTTGCTGATCGGCGTATCGCCGTCGTATCGACCGGGGTGGAGGTATCGACTGGCACCGAACATGGTGCGGAACGCCGTCAGAATGTCGAGCGCCTGATCGCTCAGCGGAACGACATGGGCCTTGCCGGCCTTCATACGCTCGGTCGGGATAGTCCACCGCGCGGCGGCGAAGTCGATTTCCTTCCATGTTGCGTCGATGAACTCCGACTTACGGACGCCAGTCAGCAGGACAAACTTCACCGCCGAACGTAGCGTGGGAGCCGCCGCCACATGATCCAAAGCCGCCAGGACCGCGCGGACCTCTGATGGGGACAGGGCGCGGTCGCGCGGCTCGAAAGTGGCGATGGCGCTGGTGCGGATCGACTCGGCCGGGTTGCTCACATCAACCCCACTTCCTTGGGCATGGCGGAACACCAGCAACACGACCTCGCGGACATGCACGGCGACGGCCGGCCCGCGCTTCTCCTTGACCTCGTCGCACAGACGTTTGAGGCGTTGCGGCGTCACCTCTCCCAGCTTGAGCTTCGACAGCTCTCCCGCGATGGCGCGATCATAGACGGATCGGCGCATCGCCAAGGTGCTGTCGGCCAGTTTCTCGGCCCCCGACTTGGGATCGGCTTTGTGTTTGAAATAGGCTTCAGCCCACCCGCCGAATGTGACCGCTGCTGCTGACGCCGTGCGCTTTTCCACCTTGGCTTTCGACGGCGACTCGCCCCGCTCGACCTGACGCCTAGCGCGCGCCAGCAGCGCTCTAGCCTCCGCAAGCGATACTTCCAGTCCGTATTCCAGCGCGTCGGGTGCCCGTGTCAGCTTGCGCGCCGCGTCGGCGCTATACCGGCCGATAGTCAAGACCTCCTGCCGCCCGTTCACCCGGTACTGATACCGGAACGAGATGACCCCGGTTGGGGTGACAGCTGCGTACATCCCGTCGCGGTCCGCCACCTTATATAGCTTGGCCCTTGGCTTCAGATTTTTCAGTTGTTTATCAGTGAGTTCGCTCATAAATCCGCATCCGGTCAGGGGGCGAACGGATACCATCAACAGGCGCTGTTGGTACCGGAAGCCCGTTTCTTGACCATCCTGCGCCATACCATCATCGATACCAACAAAGTGGCTCGGCTGGGGTGACATGCAGTGATACGGAGTGGGAAGAAAAATCCTTGCCAGTCAGAGGGTTGGTGCGATTTTCGGCACGGAGCGAGACGGTCTGAAACGACCTTAATTCACTCCCACTCGATCGTGCCGGGCGGCTTGCTCGTCACGTCGTAGACGACACGGTTGATGCCGCGTACTTCGTTGATGATGCGGGTTGCCGCACGGCCAAGGAAGTTCATGTCATAGGGATAGAAATCCGCCGTCATGCCGTCCACGGAGGTCACGGCGCGCAGCGCACAGACGAAGTCATAGGTGCGATAGTCGCCCATGACGCCCACGGTCTGTACCGGCAGCAGAACGGCGAAGGCCTGCCAGATGGTGTCATAGAGACCGGCCTTGCGGATTTCGTCGAGATAGATCGCATCCGCTTTGCGCAGAATATCGAGCTTCTCGCGGGTAATCGCGCCGGGGCAGCGGATCGCCAGACCCGGGCCGGGGAAGGGGTGGCGGCCGATGAAGCTTTCCGGCAGACCGAGTTCGCGGCCAAGCGCACGCACCTCGTCCTTGAAGAGCTCGCGCAGCGGCTCCACCAGCTGCATGTTCATGCGTTCGGGAAGACCGCCGACATTGTGGTGGCTCTTGATGGTGACGGAGGGGCCGCCGGAGAAGGAAACGCTTTCGATGACATCAGGATAAAGCGTGCCCTGCGCCAGGAAATTCGGTGCGCCCTTGCCGTCTGCGGCGATCTTGGCAGCTTCTGCCTCGAAGACCTCGATGAACAGGCGGCCGATGGTCTTGCGTTTCACTTCCGGGTCGGAAACGCCTGAGAGTTCGCCGAGGAACAGATCAGCGGCATCCACATGCACCAGCGGAATATTGTAGTGGTCTCGGAACATGCCGACGACCTGTTCGCTTTCGCCCATCCGCATCAGGCCGTGGTCCACGTAGACGCAGGTCAGCTGGTCGCCGATCGCCTCGTGGATGAGGATTGCCGCAACGGAGGAATCGACGCCGCCCGACAATGCGCAGAGCACGCGTCCCGTGCCGACCTGATCGCGGATCTTGCGGATCATTTCGGCACGATAGGCCGCCATCGTCCAGTCGGATTTGAGGCCAACGATCTTGTGCACGAAGTTGGAGAGCAGCTTGCCGCCATCAGGCGTATGCACCACTTCCGGGTGGAACATGGTGGTGTAATAGTGGCGCGTCTCGTCGGCAGCGATGGCGAAGGGCGCGTTCTCCGAGGTTGCGATGACCTCGAAACCTTCCGGCAGCTTCGTCACGCGGTCGCCGTGGCTCATCCAGACGGGATAGCTCTTGCCCTGTTCCCAGAAACCTTCGAAAAGCGGGCTTGCCTTCTTGATGTCGATATCGGCGCGGCCGAATTCAGCCGCATGGCCACCCTCGACGACGCCGCCGAGCTGGGTGCAGAGCGTCTGCTGGCCGTAGCAGATGCCGAGGATTGGAACCTTGCTGTCGAACACCGCCTGCGGCGCGCGCGGGCTTCCTTCCGCCGTCACGGATGCGGGGCCGCCGGAGAAGATCACGCCCTTGGGCTGAAGCTTCTCAAACGCCTCTGCGGCATTCTGGAACGGATGGATTTCGCAATAGACCCCGGCTTCGCGGATGCGGCGCGCAATCAGCTGCGTCACCTGGCTGCCGAAATCGATGATGAGAATGCTGTCGGGATGGGCTATCTGGGTCATGGCGAGCCTTTAAAGAAAATGGCGGCTTTAGGCAACCCGGAAGCGGGTGTCAAACAGCGGAAATTTGCGAAAATCGCAAGGTTTCAAAGGGCAATCACACCGTCTTCGATGGCGCGGCAAAGCCGGTCGACGGCGTCTGCGAGCTTTTCATCGATGATGTGCAGGTATTCCGTCCAGTCGTCCACATGGTTCACATCGGCCTTTCCATCGGAAATACCGCGCAGGCTGACGAGCGGCACGCCGAAGCGCTGGCAGGCCCGGAGCACGGCATAGGTTTCCATTTCCACCATGTCGGCGTCGATCGCCCCATAGGCCGCGCCGGAGACGACATTGGCGCCCGTGGAAAGCCGCGCCTCGGCAATATCGGGTATGCGCAGGGGCAAGGCCACCTCGGCCGGCAGATCGAGAAACGGGGTGCGGCCCTTTTCGAACCCGAAGGCGGAGGCATCCATGTCGCGATAGGAAACCGAAGTCGCCTGATAGATGCCCGTCTGGTCCAATGTTCGCGAGCCGGCGGAGCCAAGCGAAACGACAAGGTCAGGCAGATGGGCCGCCGCATCGAGCCCGGCAAGAATTGCCGTGACCGAAATCGCCGCCTCGACCGGTCCCACGCCCGTCATCAACGGCGCGATGCGCGCCTGCAGGTGGGGGCCATATTCAGCGGAGGCCGCCATGACGAAAAGAATGGATTTGTCCGCAACATGCGAAATCCGGTAGCTCATCCGGTAATATCCTCACGACCTTTCACCACCATCATCGTCCCCGTCATGGAGGCGATAAGCTTTGCCGGGCCGTCCGAAAGCGCATAGGCGCGGCCATCCGCAACGATCAGGTTGTTGCCCGGCTTGATGATTTCGCCACGAAACAGGAACCGCTCGCCGCGTCCCGGCGACATGAGGTTGACCTTGAACTCGATGGTCAGCAGCGAAGCTTCCGGTTCGATGATCGTATAGGCGGCATAGGTGCAGGCCGTGTCCAGACCGGCGGCGATGACACCGGCATGCAATATGCCGTGCTGCTGCGTTAGCTTTTCATGAAAAGGCAGCTCGATTTCCACCAGCCGGTGTTCGATGCGGCTTATCTGCGCATCGATTGCCTGCACGACACCCTGTCGCGCAAAGCTTCTTTCTATCCGCTGACGAAAATCGCCGGGATCAGTGATCTCCATGGCCTACCTGCCTGCTTTTAGTCCCCATCGCAAACTGACATGGCGCGTGGCAGCGGGCAAGGCAAGGGTTGCGCAGGCAAAATTTAGTTCAGCCAGTCGATACTCGCGTTCAGCATCGTGGCAAAGGCGACCCAAAGCGCATAGGGCACGAACAGCCACATCGATATCCTGTCACGACTATAGGTGAGCGTGATGAAGGCGATGATGCAGATCAGCATCGGAATGATGACGACAAGTGCGCCCGTCGGGCTTTGCATGCCGAAAAACATCGGCGACCACAGGAAATTCAGCACCATCTGCGTGAACCAGAGACGCATGCGCGTCCCCATCGGTTTGCGGATCCACGTCCGCGCGCCGGCGATGCCGATCATCACGTAAAGCGTCGTCCAGACCGGTCCGAAAATCCAGTTGGGCGGATTGAAGAATGGTTTCTGCAGCGATTGATACCATTCGCCCGGCACATTGTTGACGCCGATCAGCGCCCCAATGGCAACAACTGCAACCACGAAAACAATGTACACGGTAAGGTTTTTCATGACGCATCCAATGCGCCGGCCGGACTTTTGTTCCCGTGGCTTTTCAGTATTTTAGCCGGAAATTCGCACGATGTGCTGGTCCCATGCCACGTCGCTGCGAATGGCTTCGAAAAATCCGTCATAGGAAGAAACCGCAATGCCGCTCGCGGCAGGCGCGACGCCCGCTGCCTCCCGCACCGTCATCTCGGATACGACACGGCCGGTTTTTGCATCCAGGGTCACGGCGGCGTTGCCGTTGGGCGAGGTGAGGCCCACCAGACCGTCACGTCGGTTGACGGCGATGGCCCCGACATAATTGGCAAGGCGCACCGTCGTTTCCTCCGGCAGATCGACGAAGACAAGCTCCTCGCCCTTCGAGAAATGGCCGACAAGTGGCGGGAGATCGTTGCGCGGTCCCTCATATTGGCAGGCAAACCAGACGCGTCCATCGTCGCCAAGATCAACATGGCGGGTGGAGAGCTGCCGCAACCGATCCGGCATCGCGTGTTTCTGGATCAACTGGCCGCTTGCGACGTCCAGAAGTACGAGCGACGGCTGCATGCTGTCGGTATTGAGTTTGGTGCGGCCGAAATCCGGGTGGGTTTCGATGCCGCCATTGGCGATCACGATCAGCTTTCCGTCATCGCTCACAGTCATGTCATGGGTGCCGATGCCGTGCGCGTCATATTCACCGATGCGGGCAAATCCGTTGCGGGCATCGTAGAGCCCGATAACGCCGCGATTGCCATCGAAGTCGTTTTCGCTGGCGTAGAGGATCGCGCCATCGGGCGAGAATTGCCCGTGGCCGTAGAAGTGGCGGTTTTCCGGCGTGTGCATCACGACAGGCTCGCGGCGGCGCACGGGGTCGAAGGCCATGAAGAAGGTGCCGGGCCGGCGCGCAAAGGCCACCGTCATGCCGGTCGCATGGCTCGTCGCCATTCCATGGGCGCGGGCGGGAAGGGCAACGCGGTCAATGATCTCGCCGCGCTCGCTCACAGTCGCAATGCCGTAGGAACCGTTACGGGCGCGAAAGGCGGAAGCGAAGACGGCATCGGCGCGTTCCAGCGCATGCAGCGAGCCGGGAGCGAGCGTCGCAAGGAACGGAATGCCCGCCGCCTTGATGAAGCTGCGCCGGTCCATCAGCATCCGTTTTTCGCCTGTTGTCATCTGTTAGTCTCCGTCGGCGAAGGAAAAGCCGGAGCTGAGACCGATGGCGCCGCCATATTGGTCGTTGAGGCGATAGATAAGGTCCTTGCCGTTGAGCAGCAGATAATCCACCTTGGCGCGCTGCTGATCGTCGTCCAGCGCCTTTTCCACATCGGTATCGATCGTTCCCGCGATGCGGATCATCGATTTGGCGATGAAGTCGATGGAATTGACGATGGAACGCTGGTCCGGTGGCACGAGCTCGACCATATCCGCCGTGTGCAGAAGGGTCTGAACGGCCCTGATGTTTTCGGCAATGCTTTTCCAGGTCAGGCCGGACCGCCAGTAAATGGCCGTGCGGGGAAATTTCGCCTTGTCCGGCCCTTGTAGAAGGTTTCGATGCGCTGGTCGCGGATCGCTTCGGAGCCGTGGACGAGAATGCCGAGCAGGGCAACCAGCGCCTCGCGCTCGTCGCGAAAGACGGGATTGTCCGCGCCCGGCTGCGTCCAGTTTTTCTGCGCGCCGTCAGGTGCGTTCCAGCTGTCGGAAAGCTCCGCTGCCAGATTGGCGACGTTGCCGGCAATCGCTGCGCCGTAGCGGCAACGGAAATCACCCTTCTTGTCGAGAAGCTCATCGGCATCCGTGCCGTAAAGTACAAATTCCAGTGCGCCGAGGCCCTGTGCTGCGACACTCTTGCCTTTCAGGCTGTCGGCGCTGGTGACGCTCTCATCTTTCTCCGCAAGGTAACGCTGCACCTGTTTCAGGCCGAGACCCTTCTTGTCGGGGTAATAGAGCACGCGTTCGAAACGGTTATGTTCGATCACCGGGCCGACGCGCACGATCTCGATGGTGGACCAGCTGGAGACCGTATCGGCAAAGGCAGCCTTGGCCGCCTCATCCGCTGTTTTGGAAGGGGCGGCGCAGAGGGCCTTCATGCTGCCTTCCAGCTTCTCTGCCGATTGGCGAAAGCGGTCATAGCCGGGGCGGATGAAGCCGTTCACGGCTTTTTCCATCACACCCCGCACCTGCGCCGGATCAAGCGGTGGCGGCGGCATCAGTTCCACATCCTGCGCGCCCGCAGGCTGCATGGTCAAAAGCAGCAGCACGGAGAAGAGGCCGGAAATTTTTCGCATGGCATTTTTCATCAAAGGGACTCCAGAAAAGCCAGCAAAGCCTGCCGGTCGGATTTTTGCAAGGCGGCGAAGGCGTCGCGCGCTTTTTGCGCTTCGCCGCCATGCCATAATATCGCTTCCGTCAGGCTGCGCGCCCGGCCGTCATGCAGGTAAAAATTGTTGCCGTTCACCCGTTGCGTCAGGCCGATAGCCCAGAGCGGCTGGGTTCGCCATTCCTGTCCGCTTGCTTCGCCCACCTGCTGGCCGTCGGCAAGCTCCTCTCCCATGTCATGCAGCAGAAAATCCGAATAGGGCCAGATCAACTGGGAGGCATGCATAGGGTCGCTCGCATCACGGCGTGTGACGAATTTCGGGGTGTGACAGGATGCGCAGCCGGATGTGTAGAAAAGCTGCTTTCCCTGCAAAACGGTGGGATCACCCACATTACGGCGCTGCGGCACAGCGAGGTTTTCGGTGTAGAAGGTCACGAGATCAAGAACAGGGTCCGGGGCCTCCACTGGCCCGAGCCTCGGCTGTACGCCGGTCGGCATGGCAAGACAGTCCTTCTGGGCGTCGGTGCAATCGCCATAGGCGTTCGGAGCATCCGGTGTGGAAATGCCGATATCGTGGGAGAAGGCGCTGGCGCTCTGGTCTCGGACGCTCGCATTCTGGGCTTTCCAGCCAAACCGTCCCAGCTTCACCTCGCCGGTCCGGTGGTCCCGCACAAAGGCCGGGCGGCCGGAAATGCCATCGCCATTTTTGTCGTCCGGATCGGCGTTAGCCAGAATATCGGCCTCGGCAATAGCCTCGATCAACCCAAGCCCGAGGGTGGGCATGGCAATCCGCGCCGACAGAGTCGTATCGGCGCCCAGAGGGCCATAGTGCAGGCCTGCCACGACATAGTCGGGCCTGCGCAGCATCACCACCTCGCCATCGGAAAGCCGCACAGGCTTTTCGACATAGGTGACGACCGGCTTGCCTTCTGCGGCGAGGCCGGGAATGGCCAGGTTCTGAAGCTGCCGACCATAGGTCTCGTCGGGAAAATTCAGCACCTCGTGACGCGCAATCGCCGCCCGTTCCGCCTCGTTGCGGGCCGGCCGGGCCAGCCGCAGAAACAGGGAGACGGCGTCTTCCCCGGCAAGCGGTGGGCGGCCTCTGCCGTCCTTCACATGGCACGTCTGGCAGGACCGGGCATTATAAAGTGGTCCGAGCCCGTCCGAGGCCTGTGTGGAAGAGGGGAGGAGACCCAGAGCTTCTGGAACAGCGCATTGCCGAGCTTGAAATCCAGTTTCCGCTCGAACGGCATGGTGGCGGAGGGATGTGAAAACGCGCCGCTATCGGCCTTGCTGGTGCTGGTCGTCGCCCCGCCGGACATGGCCTCGAAGGGCTCCGGCGCGGTAAAATCCGTCGTCGGTGCGGTCATGATCTGGCGGCCGCTCCAGTCTTCCTCCGTCAGCTCGTCATGCGCCGGTTCGGCAAGCGTCATCGATGCCACAAGGCAGGCTGCCCCGGTGAAGAAGAACGGCTTACGGATCGGCGGCAGTAAAAATCGCATGGGCGTAACGGGCCGCAGCAATCTGCGGCCCGCCTTGGCACTTACTTGGAAACGGCTGTCGGATTGTCGAGGCTGTCGGACCCTTCAAGCTCGATCTTGCCGAGATCGAGCGCGGCGATGACACGTTCGACGGTCTTCGTCTGGTCGATGAGACCATCGATGGCCGCCTGAACCACGGCGTTGCCTTCCTTGTTGCCTTCGCCGATCATCTGGTCATAGGCCTCGACGGTCTGGCCACGCTTTTCCATTGCGTGCATGGCGTCGAGCGTCTTGTTCAGCTTCGCCGTCATTTCATCGTTCAGCGCCTTGTCCTTGGCGCCCACCAGTTCCGCAAGCGATGCACCCGTCATCTTCGTGCCGTCCACCCGGGTATAGTTGCCGGTATAGGCGGACGCGATGCCGATGGCGTCGTTGAGATGCGAATTATAGGTGTTGTCGGAAAAGCAGTCATGCTCCTCTTCCGGATCGTGCAGCAGAAGACCGAGCTTCATGCGTTCGCCGGCCAACTCACCATAGGAGAGCGAGCCCATGCCGGTGAGAATGGCAGTGAGGCCTGCTTTCGGGTCGGCTTCCACGGTTTTCGCAGCTTCGCCTTCCGGTGCCCAGGCATCCACCATCTCCTGAAGGTCCTTGATCAGCAGGGTGGAAGCGGATTTCAGATAATCGGCGCGGCGGTCGCAATTGCCGTTCGTGCATTTCGCCTTGTCATAATCGGTATAGGGGCGGTTGCCCGCGCCCGGTCCGGTGCCGTTCAGGTCCTGGCCCCAGAGCAGGAATTCGATAGCGTGGTAACCGGTGGTCACATTGGCTTCGACATCGCCCGCCTCGTGCAGGCTTTCGATCAGTTCAGGAGTGATCTTGGAGGCATCGACCTCTTCGCCGCTGATCTTGATCTTCGGATTGGCGATGATGTTGGCGACATAAAGCTCGTTCTCGTCGCTTTCCGTTCCATAGGAGGCGTCGACGTAATCGATCAGGCCTTCATCCAGCGGCCAGGCGTTGACCTTGCCTTCCCAGGCGTCAACGACAGGGTTGCCGAAACGATAGACTTCCGACTGCTGGTAAGGAACGCGCGCCTTGATCCAGGCTTCCCGGGCGGCTTTCAGCGTGTCCTCGCTCGGCGTTGCGATCAGCGCATCGATCGCCTTGTCCAGTGCCTTCGCCGTGGTGAGCGAGTCCTCGTATTTCGCGTGAGCGACATCGGCATAATGCTTGACCACAGCGGCGGCGTCGGTCGCGGCGCGAGCGGGAAGTGCTGTGAAAGCCGCCGATGCGGCCAGAAGCGCGAAAGACGCGCTGAGAATTGTTTTGCGGATCATGATCCCTCTCCTTGGGGCAGGCATGAAATGACTTCACGCCGCGGCAAGCGAGTTCTGACCCAATCACAAACTTGTGTCAAACATTCTAGTTTAGAATGCTTTGAAACAAGGCCGGTTGGTAATTTCGAAGTAAAATCAGCGCGTGCAAAACCTGTTTTACGGTTTGCGTTTCATCAAGCAGAAGAAGAAACCGTCCGTATCTGTGGTTGCAGGCGTCAGCGTCACTGTCTTTTCATCGGAGGAATGCGGTTTTCTGGCATTGTCGCCGAAAGTCGTCTGCCAGCGTTGCAACGCGGAACCGATGGAGAATTCCGTATTCTCCTCGCAGAACCGCCTGACCTGCTGTTCGTTTTCTTCGGGCAGAACCGAACAGGTGACATAAAGCAGCTCGCCGCCCGGGCGCACAAAACCCTTTGCCTGCGAAAGCGCTTCGCCCTGCTGCTGCACGCGCTCTTCAAGATTGCGCGCCGTCAACCGCCATTTGGTGTCAGGACGCCGGCGCCATGTGCCGGTACCGGTGCAGGGTGCATCCACCAGAACACGGTCGAATTTCTCATGGAAAGGGACTAAACCGGCTGCGCGGTCATGAACCTGCACATTGCGCGTGCCGGCGCGCTTCAGCCGCTCGATGATCGGCGCGAGCCGCTTGCGGTCGGCGTCGAAGGCGTGAACCTGACCCTTATTGTTCATGCTGGCGGCCATGGCCAGCGTCTTGCCCCGCCACCGGCGCAATAATCGAGGATCTGTTCGCCCTCATGGGCGCCAGCAAGATCGGCAACAATCTGCGATCCCTCGTCCTGCACCTCGAACCATCCCTTTTGAAAGGAAAGTTCGGCGGTCACATTCGGCAGACGGGAAGGGCCTTCACCGGCAGAGATACGGACACCCTGACGGGCGATCTGCGTGGCTTCCGCACCGCTTTCCTCCAGCGCCTTCAGCACCTTCTCGCGGGTCGCTTTCAGGGTGTTGGCACGGAGGTCAAGGGTCGGCCGCTCGTTCAGCGCCTGCGCCTCGGCGAGCCAGCGCTCTCCGAAGGCCGTTTCAAAGGAAGCCTGTACCCATTCGGGTATGTCGCCCTGAATATGAGCCGGTGCGTCGGAGAGAGAGCGGGAGAGAAAGGCTTGCTGCCTTTGTTCGTCTGGCGCGGCAGGGGCGAATTTGTCGCCGTCGAATTCCGCTGCCAGTTCCGAAAAGCTCTTGCCCCATTGCCGCAGCAAAACGGCATAACCAAGCGAGGCAGCGCTGTCGTCATCCATCAGCCAGGCGTGCGACAGTTTCATGCGCAGCGCGTCATAGACGATGTTGCCGATCGCGGCTCTATCACCGGACCCGGCAAAACGATGCGCAAGCCCCCAGTCCTTCAATGCATCGGCGACGGGACGCCTGCGCCCCTCAATATCCGCCAATACTTCGATCGCCCCGGCCAAACGCCCGCCCAAACGCATTGTCTACCTCATTTTGCTGATAAGCCCGGTTGGTAGACGCGAATGGCGGCGAGGGCAAGGCTCAATCGGCCTTGACGATCTCGTAGCAGACCTTGGCGGTGCCGGAGTTGATCATGCCGATGTTCTTGGCGGCCGCCTTGGAAAGATCGAGAACGCGACCCTTGATGAACGGCCCGCGGTCGTTGATGCGCACCACCACGGCCTTGCCGTTGCGGGCATTCGTCACCTTGACCTTGGTGCCGAACCGCAGCGAGCGGTGGGCTGCGGTCAGGTTGGCGGCGTTCATGCGCTCGCCAGAAGCAGTCTTGGAGGTCAACGCATACCACGATGCGCCTCCACAACCATTTGCCGCATTCGCCTGAAGAGGCGCGATGATGGAACAGGCGGCTATAGTTGCAGCGGTGAAAGTTATACGACGGATATTCAACAAACTGTGCTTCCCTGAAAATCGGCCCCGCGCCGATTGTTTGTGCCCTTGCTAAACGGCCATAAACTGGCCTGAACGCCTTTTGATGCGAGATTGTAGGGCGAGGGAAAAATGGCGAAAAAAAGCTGAGCTCAAATCACGAACTGTTACAGACTGTAATATTCGTGATCGTTAGCCGGAAAGGCGTCGCCTGTCCCCATTGTCACAATTCGGAAAAAATAATGCAGAATCAACGCTCAATCGAAATGCTATTGCAAGTCACGGCTTCGTGAATCCACTTCACGAAATGTGAGTGAAATATTTTTCTAATGACTATGATTTTAGCGATTTTTGTTTGGTTAATAAAATCCTAATTGGCTGAAATGCGACGAAAACCATCCGCAAAACCGGGTTTGGAAGGATTTTTCATCGCTTTTCGTCGGGGGATTTTTCAGCCCCGCCAGAGGCCGTTTTTCCACAATTGGGTGAGCGAGATTTTGTAGTCCGGGAAGCCGAAATCGAAGCCGAGGCGCTTGATCCTGGCGTTGGAAACGCGCTTGTTCTCGCCATAAAAGGAGCGGGCCATCGGTGTCAGATCGGCGGTCTCGAACGCCTGTTCGGGTGGAGGTTCGACGTCCATCAGGGTGGCGGCGAAGCTCACCACATCCTGCGGCGGAGCGGGTTCGTCATCCGTCACATTGAAGACGCCGCTTTCGTTTCTGAGCGCCAGGAAGGCCAGGGCCGCACCGATATCCTCGACCCGGATGCGGTTGAACACCTGATCTTTTTTTACCAGCCTTCGCGCCGTTCCTTTCTCGAAGTTCATGAAGGCATTGCGTCCGGGGCCGTAAATTCCCGAGAGACGCAAGGTGGCAAGCGGCACATCCGCCTTTTGAGCGGCGGCAGTCCAGGCGGTCTCGGCGGCAGAGCGCTCCACGGAGCGGGCGGAAACCGGGCGGCAGGGTGTATCCTCATCTACCCAGGCGCCGTCATGGTCGCCATAAACGCCGACGGTGGAAAGATAGGCCAGCCATTTCAGATTGGGCAGCAGCCTTTTCAGATCATCGCCAAGCAGTGCAAGCAGAGGGTCGCCTTCCTTGCCCGGTGCAATGGATTGCACCAGATGCGTGACATTACCCATGGCAGTGATGAGCTCGTCATTGAGATGCGCACCGTCAAAGAGAAAGGGCGTCATGCCTGCGGCGGTGAGGCTTGAGAATTTGTCTTTGCTGCGGGTGGTGCCGGCAATAGTCGAAGCTTGGGTTTTCAGCGCGT
This sequence comes from Rhizobium oryzihabitans, assembly GCF_010669145.1. Classification (NCBI taxonomy): domain Bacteria; kingdom Pseudomonadati; phylum Pseudomonadota; class Alphaproteobacteria; order Hyphomicrobiales; family Rhizobiaceae; genus Rhizobium; species Rhizobium oryzihabitans. The sequence continues at coordinate 1,902,990 of NZ_CP048632.1, read as the reverse complement.
TTGAGATGGCCTTGCCTGAATATCCCGCGCCGAAAATCATCACATGCATGGTTCACGCCTCTGCCAGTTGCCATTCCATTTCCGCCTCCGGATCAGTCTCCGGTGCGCGCGTGGCAGAGTATGTACGGAACTCCTCCCTGTCCATAAGCCGCGACAAGGCCCATGCGGCCATGCCACGCACCTCCGGCGAAGGGTCTCTCTCAGAGAGCGCCTTGCATTGCTCAAGGAATTGCCGGTCGCGGGAGTTGCCCGCCGCGATCAGGACATTGCGAATAAAACGGTTGCGGCCGATACGCTTGACGGGCGAGCCGCTGAAGAAGCTGCGGAAGGCGGCATCGTCAAGCGTGAGCAGGAAGGCGATCGAGGGTTCCTTCAAATCCTCGCGCGCCTGCAATTTCATCTCTGACGCACTGGCCGCGAATTTGTTCCAGGGACAGGCGGCAAGGCAATCGTCGCAGCCATAGATGCGGTTACCGATCATCGGGCGGAATTCGTGCGGGATCGGCCCCTTGTGCTCAATGGTGAGGTAGGAAATGCAGCGGCGAGCGTCCAATTGATAGGGAGCGGGGAAGGCAGCCGTCGGACAGGCGTCCAGACAGGCACGGCAGGAACCGCAATGATCCTTCTCGGCCTCATCAAGACAGAGATCGGCGGTGGTGAACATGCTGCCGAGAAACAGCCAGGAGCCATGGGTGCGGCTCACCAGATTGGTGTGCTTGCCCTGCCAGCCGAGGCCGGCTGCTGCGGCAAGGGGCTTTTCCATGACAGGGGCAGTGTCGACGAAGACCTTCACATCCTCGCCGGCGCGCGCTGCAAACCGGGTGGCGATTTCCTTCAGCCGCCCTTTGATAACGTCATGATAGTCGCGATTGCGGGCATAGACCGAAATGGCCGCCTTGTCCGGTTTCGAAAGTACGCCGCGCGGGTCTTCCTCCGGACCGTAATTGAGCCCGAACATGACGATGGAGCGCACGTCACCCCACAGCGTTTTCGGCTCTGCCCGGCGGGCCTCGGTCTCCTCCATCCACGCCATTGTGCCGTGGTAACCCTTGTCGAGAAACTGCCTCAGCCGTTCCGGTGCAAGCGGAATGCTGTCCGGCGCCGTGATGCGGCAGAGATCAAAGCCGAGCGAAAGCGCCTCCTGACGAACGAAATCCGTCAGTTTGCGTGCGCGTATCCGCTGCTTGTCGCTGGCGACGTCGATAGCCGTTTCTCCTGCAGGTTATTCTGCGACATATATATGCCTGGTGCACGCCGCAGCAAATAACCGGAAGACCGGAACCTAGAAATCCAGATCGGCGTAGTGGGAGGAGGGGGCAAGGCGCGGAATGCGCTCGCTGAGGAACGGCCTGAAGGACGGGCGCGATTTCAGCCGCTGGTACCATTCCTTGGCAATGGGTGCTTCAAGCCAGTTGATCTCACCGAGATAATCCAGCACCGAAACGCCGGCGGCGGCGGCAAGATCGGCATAGCTCAGCCGGTCGCCGGCAAGCCAGGTGCGCGAACCCGCCAGCCATTCCAGATATTTGATGTGCTGGCGGATATTGTTGCGGGCGGTGCGCAGAAGCTTGGAATCCGGTGGTCCGCCACCCTGCGCGGCCGTCATCTGCAATTTATAAACGCGCTCCCGCACCAGCGGCCGGGTCACGTCGTTTTCCATCTTTTGCAGGAACCATTCCGTCAGGCGGCGGATTTCCGCGCGCTGAAACGGGTCTTCCGCCAGCAACCGCCTGTCGCGCTTCAAGACCCCGTGCGTTTCGTCGAGAAACTCGGCAAGCACATAAGGCCCGCTGAGGGAGCGCATATTATCATCCAGATAGACCGGCAGCGTGCCCGCCGGATTGAGCGCCAGAAACTCCCGCCGTCTTTCCCACGGCTGCTCCTCGACGAGATCGGTCTGGAACCCGTATTCCGAAAGGATCAGACGAACGAACCGGGATGCGGTCGACATCGGAGAATGATAGAGAGTTGGCATCGGTACTCAATTTTTACGATTGGTTGTCATGATCGGCATTTGCCGGAAAACTTTTTCAGTTTCGCTTCATCAAGACGCTATAAGAGCTTGGCTACTTTAAAACAAGTTTAACGCAATTGCTTTCCATTGCCGCTTCCCCCTGAAAAAAAGGATACCTCATGGGTGACCAATCGATCATCAGCGCGCTTCTGCTGGGTATTATCGAGGGTCTGACGGAGTTCATTCCCGTCTCCTCAACGGCGCATGTTCTCCTGGCCGGCCATTTCCTCGGCTTCAAATCGCCTGGAAATACCTTTGCCGTCCTCATCCAGCTCGGCGCGATCCTAGCCATCCTTCTTGTGTATTTTCAAAAGCTTGTGTCGATAGCGCTCGCCTTGCCGACAAGTACGAAGGCGCGCCGCTTCGTGCTGGCCGTCGCTCTCGCCTTCCTGCCAGCGGCGGTCATCGGGGCGCTGGCGCATGATTTCATCAAGACGGTGCTGTTCGAAACGCCAATGCTCATCTGCGTCGTCTTGATTATAGGCGGCGTCATATTGCTCGCGGTCGACCGGATGCCGCTGAAACCGAAATATACCGACATCATGGACTATCCGCCATCGCTTGCCTTCAAGATCGGCCTCTTCCAGTGCCTTGCCATGATTCCCGGCACGTCCCGGTCCGGTGCCACCATCGTCGGCTCGCTGCTGATGGGCACCGACAAGCGCTCCGCCGCCGAATTTTCGTTTTTCCTGGCGATGCCGACCATGCTCGGCGCTTTTACTCTCGATCTCTACAAGAACCGCGACGCGCTGAGTTTCGATGATGGCGCGCTGATTGCCGTCGGCTTCATCGCCGCATTCGTCTCCGGCCTCTTTGTCGTTCGCTCGTTGCTGGACTTCGTCTCGCGAAGGGGTTTTGCGCCTTTTGCCTGGTGGCGCATCGTCATCGGCTCGCTTGGCCTGGTGGCACTTCTGGTCTTTGGTTGAGCCGATTTAGAAATAGCCGTTCATTTCAATGGTCGGCTGAAAACGAAAAAGCGCCCCGGAGAACCGGAGGCGCTTTTTCTTTGAAACTTCTAAAGGCCGATCAGTTCGTGCTGATCGAAGCCGTTGCGCAGGGGTCGACGCCGTAAGCGGGAGCGCAACCGCTCTTGCCCGCTGCAACCGTGCCCGGCGCCATGAAAGAACCCGCCAGAACCACCAAAGCCGCACACGCAAAAAAGAGTGCGATAGATCTGCCCATTTTATTATTGCCTTTCAGACGTTCGTTCGCGCGGATTACGCCGCCGTGTGTGAAGTGAGGGTTCTGGATATGTTTGGAATGTGGCCATTATCAATAAAGCGGCTTGCTGAATACCGGGTTAATGCGAAGTCTTTTCCACAGTTGCGCTTGTGCCACGCTTGCTTGTGGAGGCCAGATGGCCGTTAACTTTTACCCGGCTTCTGAAAACATCTTTAGTCGATGGTGCACCTCCCCTGCAGTTGAGGGGGAAATGCGCCAATAGCGGTTTGGTTGCGATTGAATTGCGCAAAAACAAAAAGCGGGAATGGTTCCCGCTTTCGTTTCGATCGTTAAGGCCAACGGCAGGCTTCAGGCCGCTTTTCCCGCATTGGAGAACTGGCCGTGCGTGCGATATTGCACCATGTAGGACGGCAGGACGGAAGCGACGCGAACGGGGGTAATGCCGATACCTTCCAGCGTCAGGCCGTTCTTTTCCGCATCAGCGGAAACAACATTGTCCTTTTTCAGCATGGTCACCTGGTCGACCGTCAGCGGCGGTGTGATGAGCGGTATCATTGAGGTGATCTTGGCGATCATCGAGGCGATGCCGAACGGCAGGTCGACGAAAGGACGCTGACGGTAGGTTGCGGCAAGAACTGCCTCGAGACAGTCGCGGAACGTCATCACGTCCTGACCACCGAGTTCATAGATGGCGCCGGGCTTCAGCTTGCCATCCACGCTGCGGGCGACAGCCTCGGCGACATCTTCGACATAGACCGGCTGGAACTTCGTTTTTCCGCCGCCGATCAGCGGCAGGAAGGGCAGGCCGCGCGCCATCTTGGCGAATTTGTTGAAGAAATCGTCTTCCGGTCCAAAAATGATCGACGGACGCAGGATAACCGCGCCGGGCAGGACGGAATGGATGGCGGCTTCGGCGCGACCCTTGGTGCGGCCGTAACCGGTCGGCGAACCCGCTTCCGCACCGATGGCGGAGATATGCGTCAGCGTGGCGCCTGCATCGCGGGCGGCTTCGGCAATGGCCTTCGCACCGAATTCCTGCACGGCGTCAAAGGTGTTGCGGCCGCTTTCAGTCAGAATGCCGACGCAATTGACCACATGGTCGGCGTCTTCAACGGCTTTGATGATGGAATCGCGATAACGCAGGTTTGCCTGGGCAAAGGAAATCTGACCGACATTGCCGAGCGGCTGTAGGAAGCCGGCAAGATCGGGACGGCGCACGGCCACGCGGATGCGGTAACCGCGCCTGGCGAGCATTCTCACGACATGCCGGCCGACAAAACCCGAACCGCCGAAAACGGTGACGAGGGGTGGAAGGTTGGCCAAGGTCATGGGAGGCTCCTCAGAAGCTGTCGATAAAGCGTTTTTCAGTCTCTTAGCCCAAAGCCGCGCGCGCGGGAAGAGATGTTGTCGCGGGGCCCGAGGCTAGTTTTGGAAATGCGGTTGACGTCTGTCAGATTCCCTCGACGATCATCATCTCCGCATCCGCGACTTCCTGACGGATTTTGGCCGCGGCCTGGTATTCGGGGGAGTTGTAGCAATCGATGGCGTGCTGCACCGAGGGAAACTCGATGATGACGTTGCGCCCACGCGCCTTACCTTCCAGCTCGGTCAAAGCGCCGCCACGGGCGAGAAAATTGGCGCCGAACCGCTCGAAAGCCGGCTTTGCCGTCGTGACATAGTCCTTGTAGCGCTCACTATCGCGCACATCGACACGGGCGATCCAGTATCCCTTTGCCATTTCGTTTTCTCCTGTCCTTACTGATTGGCCGGAAAGCTGGCGCGCAGCATGTCGTCAAGAATGGCGCGGGCCGCCGCCTTCGGGTCCTCCGCCCTGACGATCGGGCGGGCGACGACCAGATGGCTCGAACCGGCCCTGATGGCGTCGAAAGGCGTCATCACACGCTTCTGATCGCCGGCCTCGGAACCGGCCGGTCGGATACCCGGTGTGACGACGGCAAGGTCGGGGCCCAGAATTTCACGCACCGCCGTCGATTCCTCCGCCGAACAGACGATGCCGCCCATGCCCGCCTCGCGTGCCTGTTCCGCACGGCGCAGTACGAGCGAACGGGCATCCGAGGCGTAACCGGCCTCGGCAAGATCGGTGTCGTCCATCGAGGTCAGCACGGTGACACCCAAAAGGCAGAGGCCGGAGCCTTCGGCAGCCTTGACTGCGGCGCGCATGGCTTTCGGATAAGCGTGCAGGGTCAGCATTGACATGCCCATGCGGGCGATGTTTTCGACGCCGGAGGCGACGGTGTTGTCGATATCGAGCAGCTTCATGTCTAGAAAGACCTTCTTGCCGCTCTGGACAAGGTCACGCGCGAATTCGAGACCGCCTGCGAAAACCAGCTGATAACCGATCTTGTAGAACAGAACCTCGTCGCCGATTTTCGAAACGATGTCTTCGGCCTGCTGCACAGTCGGAACATCGAGCCCGACGATGAGTTTTTCGCGCGCGGTCATTGTCTTATCCCTGCCATGTTTCCATTGCCGTCCAGTCGCATGTGGGGGACGCGGCTGCAAGAGAAAAGTCGGCGATGGAAAAGCGGAAAAGATTGCCGCCGCCGGGCGGCTGGTCCTTGCTACGGCTGATGCCGCGGCCTTCGATATGGCATTTCAAAAGTGTTCCGACGCCGCCGTGACCGACAAAGGCGATCGGCTGCCGGGGATCGTGCCGGTCGAGAACGGCCTTGACGGCGCTGACGATCCGCGCTTGCGCATCTATTGCCTTTTCCCAGCCGTGAAAACTCTCCTGAGGATGGGCGAAGAACCAGTCCGCTGCCTTTTCGAATTCCGGTGGCGGCAGGAAGCCGGTGGCCGACCGGTCGTTTTCATGCATCGCCTCGACGATCTCTATCTCAGCACCGGATGTTTCGGCAAGGATGCGGGCGGTCTCTATCGCCTTGGTTTCGGCACTGGAAACGATGCGCCGCAATGCATGCGCCCAGGGCAGCCGGCTCGCCTCGCGTGCCCGCTGGGCGCCCGTTTCCGACAGTCCCCATTCGGGAACCGGAACCGTCGGATCGATCCTGACCTGGGGATGGGTGATGTAGAGCGCATGCATTAAAATCGGTCCTCAATGGCGATGGAAAGGGTAAATCAAGAACCTAACCATCCGTCACGACCGGGAAATGACGGCCTTGCCCATTCTGCCGTGTGATCAGGCCCGCGTATAGGTCCACAATTGCGCTGGGGGAATATTGCGCACGATGAAATCGAAATGGCGGATATGATAGAGATGCGGCTGCGCGACGATCGGGGAAATGGGACCGTATGAAATCTGCACGACGGGGCGGCCGTGCGGCACGCGTTTCAGCAATTCGTCGAGAAGCTTGATGCGGGCGGCCATGGGGAAATTCAGCATCGGCACGGCGGAAATGACGCTGTCGAACATCTGGCCCTTGTGTTCGCCGAGCGTCGCATCGAGATCGAAGGCGTCGCCATTGACGAAATTGACGCCCGGATAGCTTCTGAGAAGCTGATTGTAGAAATCCGTCGAATATTCGATGGCAGTCAGGTTTTCCGGCTTGATGCCGCGCGCCAGAATGGCCTTGGTGATGACGCCGGTGCCAGGCCCGAGCTCAAGAACTGGAAGACCGGAATGGGGATTGATGACACTCGCCATTTTTTTCGCCGTGATGGATGATGTCGGGACGATGGCTCCGACTTTCTTTGGCTGGCTGACCATGCCCTTGAAAAAACGGATTTCTTCCTCGAATTTCTGTTCAAGGCGTTGCTTCAGGTTAAGTGCCATAATTCCCCTCGGATACATTTTGGTCATTGTCAAAAAACGGTTACGTACTGTTGATCCCATTTGGCGCAAAAACAAGGCAAAATGTCGTAATTGGAAAAATTCACATTCGGCTCGAAAGTCGTCTGCACAGAATCAAAAAACGCCGATGAAGCGATCCACCGGCGTTTTTGATTGGATTGAAGAAAATCGAGGCGCTTTAAACGCGCATCGGCATCAGAACGTAAAGCGCATCGTCACCGGCGGTGTCGCGAACCAGCGTCGGCGAGCCAGCATCCGCCAGAAGGAAAATCGCGTCGTCGCCGGAAAGCTGCGAGGTGATGTCGAGGAGATATTTGGCATTGAAGCCGATTTCCATCGAATCATTGTCGTAACCGACAGCCACTTCTTCCGTCGCACTTCCCGAGTCCGGATTGTTGACCGTCAGTGTCAGCTGGCCATCTGTCAGCGCCAGCTTCACGGCGCGGCCTCGCTCGGAAGAGATGGTCGACACACGGTCGACGGCCCGTGCGAAGGTCTGGCAATCGACGCGCATTTCCTTGTCGTTGCCGGTGGGGATGACGCGCTGGTAGTCGGGGAAGGTGCCGTCGATCAGCTTCGAGGTCAAAACGACCGAGCCGATGGTCAGGCGGATTTTCGCATCCGAGACCTCCACGGTGACTTCCAGTTCAGGATTGTCCATCAGCTTCTGCAATTCGCCGACGGTCTTGCGCGGAATGATGATGCCCGGCATGCCTTCGGAACCGGAGGGCGCATCCACATCGGCGCGCGCCAGGCGGTGGCCGTCCGTCGCAACCGCGCGCAGCTTCAGCTCGCCATTGCTTTCGATGGTGTGGAAGAAAATGCCGTTCAGGTAATAACGCGTCTCTTCGGTCGAAATCGCAAATTGCGTCCGGTCGATCAGCATCTTCAGATCGGTCGCCTTCAGTTTGAAAGTGTGGCTGAAGGTGCCGGCGGTCAGATCCGGGAAATCGGTTTCCGGCAGGCATTGCAGCGAGAATTTCGAACGGCCGGAGGCAACCGTCATCGTCGAGCCATCAGGGTTGGTGGCCAGAAGCACTTCGGAACCATCCGGCAGCTTGCGCACGATTTCATAAAGCAGATGCGCCGGCACGGTGGTGGCGCCTGCCTGCTCCACCATGGCCGGTGTCGCTTCGGTGATTTCGAGATCGAGGTCGGTTGCCTTCATGTCCAGATTGGCGCCGGAAGCGCGCAAGAGGACGTTGGACAGGATCGGGATCGTGTTGCGACGCTCGACAACCCTGTGAACGTGGTTCAGCGATTTAAGAAGGTTCGACCGCTCAAGAGTAATACGCATGGACGCTACCGCTTTCAACCGTTGCGAACCGGCCACCGCCGGATCGATAAGAAGAGTCTTGACCGGCCCAAAAGCCGGATAATGTGGACGGGCAAAATGGCAGAGTTATTGCAGAAAATGCAAGAGCCGAGTGCATCTGCCGCCGGTCATTTTGCTGCTATACAGCATGATCCACAGGCTATGGCCGCCCGTGGACCTTGTTCGCCGCTTTTCTATTGCCCATAAAGGGGCAAAATGGAGCGATGGCCGGGAATGATCGGCCGGAATGATTGGAAGCCGTGTGACGGAAGAAACAACGAACAGCGACGCAGGACAGGCAATAAAGGGCTTCAGGATCGGCACTGCCTCTATTCCGGCACGGCCGCTGGAACCGGCGCTTTATCTCGTCGCCACACCCATCGGCAATCTGGGTGACATCACCATCAGGGCCCTGGAAACACTGGCATCCGCCGATGTTCTCGCCTGCGAGGATACCCGCGTCACCCGCATCCTGCTCGAACGTTACGGCATTCGCACGCGCCCGCTCGCCTATCACGAGCATAATGCAAACGAGGCTGGTCCCAAGCTCATCGCGGCGCTTGAGGCTGGAAAGTCCGTGGCGCTGGTGTCGGATGCCGGAACGCCGCTTGTCTCCGATCCCGGTTATCGCCTGGGTCAGCTTGCGCTTGAGGCCGGCCATCGCGTCGTTCCTGTGCCGGGCGCGTCGGCACCGCTTGCCGCCCTTGTCGGGTCGGGCATGCCGAGCGACGCCTTTCTGTTCGCGGGCTTCCTGCCGGTGAAGGATCGCGGCAAGCGCGACCGTTTTGCCGAACTTGCGAAAATCCCGGCCACCCTGATCTTCTTTGAATCGCCGCGCCGCATCGGCACCTCTTTGAAGGTGGCGTCGGAAGTGCTCGGCCGCGACCGTCGCGCCGTGGTTTGCCGCGAGCTGACCAAGACTTTCGAGGAGTTCCGTCGCGGCACGCTGGGCGAACTTGCGGATTATTACGATGGCGACCGCGTGGTGAAGGGCGAGATCGTGCTTCTGGTGGAGCCCCCCTCCTATGATGAAATTCCCGATATCGAGGACGTCGAGAAGCTGTTGAAGGATCTCGTCACGACGATGCCTGCTGCCAAGGCCGCTGCAGAGGCGTCGAAACTGACAGGCCTGCCGCGCAAGGAGCTTTATCAGCGGCTGCTGGATATGAAGGACGCGGATGGCCGCTGACGGGCGAAACAACAAGAGACGAAAGGCCGAGCGACGCGGCCATGCTGCGGAATATTGGGCCGCGCTCTATCTGCTGTTGAGAGGCTATCGCATCCTCGCCATTCGATACCGTACCCGGCTCGGAGAAATCGATCTCATCGCCCGCAAGAGGGATGTCATCGCCATCGTCGAGGTCAAGGCACGATCATCAGGCGAAGGCGCCGTCGACGCCGTCGGCTGGCGTTCGCAGCAGCGCATCCGGGCGGCGGCCGATCTCTGGCTGTCCCGGCGCAGGGATGCAGGGCGATTTTCGCTGCGTTTCGATATCGTCGCCGTTCTGCCGCGACGCCTGCCTAAGCATTTCATCGACGCATTTTGAAGGGGAGAAACACTATGCCGACCGAGCGGGAAAAAATGGCCGCAGGCGAATGGTACAGCTGCATGGATGCCGAGCTGGATGTGCTGCGTTCCCGTGCCCGGCGTGCGGTTCACCAGCATAATACCATGCCGCCGGATGAGCGCGGAGCCATGGCGCCATTGCTTGGGGCGCTTTTCGTCGCCAGCGGGGAAGGGGTATTTATTGAAGCGCCTTTTCATTGTGCCTACGGCTTCAACATCACCCTTGGTAAAAACGTCTATCTCAATACCGGCTGCACGATCCTGGATTCCGCAAAGGTGTCGATAGGCGATGGCTCGATGCTGGGACCCGCCGTGCAGATCTATTGCGCCGAGCACCATCTGGACTCGGTTCCGCGTTCGCAGGGCATTGAAATCGCAAAGCCGGTGACGATCGGCCGTGATGTCTGGATCGGCGGTGCGGCGATCCTTCTGGCCGGTATCACCATTGGCGATGGTGCGATCGTCGGCGCGGGTTCGGTGGTAACCAGGGATGTGCTGCCGGGCACGACCGTGCTGGGAAATCCGGCCCGTCCGATAAAGCGCAGGGACCCGTGAGGCATGCGTTTTTGAGGGAGCGGCCTCCATTCGCAGGCGCTGTAACAAATCTGACATCAAACTGTTAAAGAGGCGTCATGGAACGTCTCTATTCGCATCCTCACCCCACTAACTGGCGGAGAGGACAAAATTATGTTGAAGAAGATTTCCATGGCCGCGGTGGCCGTCAGCATTTCGGCTACATCTTCCATGGCGGCGACCAACATCACCTGGTGGCACGGCATGGGCGGCCGCAACGGCGAAGTCATCAACGAAGTTGCCCAGAAGTTCAACGAAGCCCAGAAGGAATGCGCGCTGACGCCAGTTTCCAAGGGCTCCTACGAAGAAGCGCTGGCAAGCGGCATTGCCGCCTTCCGTTCGGGCGAACAGCCGAACATCCTCCAGGTTTTCGATGCTGGCGCTGCCACCATCATCAACGCCAAGGGCGCTGTCATTCCTGCTGAAGACCTCATCAACAAGGCCGGTTACAAGTTCGACCGTGACGCCTTCATCAACGGTGTGCGTTATTTCTACGCTGCCGCTGACGGCAAGTTCGTCGGCATGCCGTTCAACTCTTCCGCGCCGATCATGTACGTTAACGACGAAGCCCTGAAAAAGGCCGGCGTCGAGGCTCCGAAGACCTGGGAAGAATTCGAGCAGGTTGCGCCGAAGCTGAAGGAAGCCGGTTACATCCCGCTCGTCCAGTCGCAGCTCACCTGGCAGTTCACGGAGAACTTCTTCTCCCGCAACAACATCCAGTTCGCAACCAACAATAACGGTTACGACAGCGTTGCCGACACCAAGCTCAAGGTCACCGACCCGAACCTCGTCATGATGTTCGACAAGCTGAAGGACTGGAAGGACAAGGGCCTGTTCGCTTATTACGGCGCCGGCTGGAACGACAACCAGAAGCCCTTCGAAGAAGGCAAGGTTGCTTTCTGGATCGGTTCTTCGGGTTCGTTCGGCGGCCTGCAGAAGACGGCGACCATGCCGTTCTCGGCAACCTTCCTTCCCTACTGGGGCTCCATCAAGGGTGCCGGCACCAACTCGTTCATCGGCGGTGCAGCTCTCTTCGCAATGTCGGGCAAGTCTGAAGCCGAAAACAAGTGCGTGGCTGACTTCTTCCAGTTCCTGACCTCGCCGGAAATCCAGGTCTTCTACCACAAGGCAACCGGTTACGTCGCCATCACCAAGGCCGCTTACGAAAAGGCCAAGGCTGAAGGTTTCTACAAGGAAAAGCCGATTGCCGAAGTTGGTATCCAGCAGCTGTCGCTGCCGGGCGGCGAATGGTCCAAGGGTTACCGTCTCGGTTTCTACCCGCAGATCCGCGCCATTATGGAACGTGAATACAACCGCATCTTCTCCGGCGAAGTCACGCCGAAGGACGCCTTCGACATCATCGAGAAGGAAGGCAATGACCTTCTGGCCCGTTTCGCCAAGACGGCCGGCTGATCGATCTTTTCGAAACCAATGATCGTTGTCGAGCCTCCTTTCCAACGGAAGGGAGGCTCGCTTCTGGATAAGGAGGCGCAAGCGTGGCCTATACATCGTCTCAACCGCGTCTGGCCCGGTTTTTGTCCGGCCGGTCCGCAAAGGCTGGAAAACCCGTCAGCGCCGCCGAAGCCGGCATGAAGCGCGTGCAGTTCTCCTCGTCCTTCGTGCCCTATCTGTTTCTGGCGCCGCAACTGGCGGTGATTTTCATCTTCTTTTACTGGCCTTCCGTTCAGGCCGTGCATTCATCGTTCTATATTGAAGACCCCTTCGGCTTCGGCGCCTCTTTTGTCGGGTTCGCCAATTATTCGGACGCGATATTCAATCCGGAATATCTCAGCATCGCCAAGTTCACGGTCATCTTCACCGTGCTGGTGACCTTCTTCTCGCTGGCGCTTGGCCTGCTGCTCGCCGTCAAGGCCGATGCCGTCATTCGCGGCAGTTCGACCTACAAGACGGTGCTTATTTCCGTCTATGCCATCGCACCGCCGGTCGCTGGCCTCATCGGCATGATGTTCTTCGACCAGCACATCGGACCTTTCGTCAAGATGGCCGCGATGCTCGGTTGGGACATGAAAGTCGGACTCAATTATTTCGATACGGCTTTCGCTATGGTGGTCGTCGCTGTCTGGAAGCAGATTCCTTACAATTTCATCTTCTTCCTGTCCGGCTTGCAGGGTGTCTCCGTCGCCGTGCGTGAAGCCGCCGCCATCGACTGCCGCTCGGGTTTTCGCCGGTTCTGGACGGTCATCATGCCGTTGCTGGCACCCACAGCCTTCTTCCTGCTCATCATCAACATCACCTATTCCCTGTTCGATACGTTCGGTGTCATCGACGTGATGGTAAAGGATAAGGCGGCCAACAACCCGATCACCCTGGTCTACAAGGTGTTTCTCGACGGTTTCCGCGGCAATGACATCGGCGGTTCGTCGGCCCAGTCCGTCATCCTGATGCTGGTCGTCTTCGTCCTCACCATCATCCAGTTCCGCTTCATCGAGAAGCGCATCCATTACAATTGAGGGAAAAGACGATGTACAAGACAAAACCCCTCGATCATCTGGTGCTGATCATCGGCGCGCTGTTCCTGATCTTGCCGGTCGTCGTGGCATTCATGACGTCAACCCACACCGCTGCGGAAATTCACCGCAGCGGTCTGGCAATCCTTCCCGGCGATAATTTCGTTGAAACCTATGAGAAGGTTCTGACGCAGAAGGGCGGTTTCACCGGGCAGATCACCGGCCTCAACATGGTGCTCAATTCGCTGATCCTCGGTATCGGTTTTGCCGTCGGCAAGATCGTCCTGTCGATGACGGCGGCCTATGCGATCGTCTACTTCCGCTTCCGGTTTGCGACGCTCGCCTTCTGGATCATTTTCACCACGCTGCTTCTGCCGCTCGAAGTGCGCATCATGCCGTCCTACGAGGTGATGAGCAAACTCGGGCTCCTGAACTCCTATACCGGGCTCATCGTACCGCTTCTGGCGTCTGCGACAGGCACCTTCTATTTCAGGCAGTTCTTCAAATCCATCCCGGAGGAATTGCTGGAGGCGGCCCGCATAGACGGCGCGGGTCCGGTGAAATTCTTCATCGATGTGATCATCCCGCTTTCCCGCACCATGATGGCGGCGATCTTCATCATCATGTTCGTTTACGGCTGGAACCAGTATCTCTGGCCCATGCTGATGACGACGGATGAGAGTTTCTTCACCCTGATGCGTGGCATCAAGTCGATCCTGCAGGTCTGGGTCGGTTCACAAATTCCCGATTATAACGAAGCTTTCGCGCTTGCCGTTCTGGCCATGCTGCCGCCTGTGTTGATCGTCGTGATCTTCCAGCGCTGGTTCATCAAGGGCCTCACCGAGAGCGACAAATAAGGAGACCGAAATGGCCGCGATAGAAATCAGTCAGGTCTGCAAGGATTATCATGGCGGCGTGCGCGCCGTGCATCACGTCGATATCGACATCAGGGACGGTGAATTCATCGTGCTCGTCGGCCCCTCCGGCTGCGGCAAGTCCACGCTGCTGCGCATGGTTGCCGGCCTTGAGGACATCTCCGAAGGCACGGTGAAGATCGGTGACCGCCTGGTCAACCAGGTCGATCCGGCTGACCGGGATATCGCCATGGTGTTCCAGAACTATGCGCTTTATCCGCATATGTCGGTGCGGCAGAACCTGGAATACGGGTTGAAGAACCGCAAGACGCCAAAGGCGGAGATCGATGCGCGCGTGGCGGAGGCTGCCCGCATGCTGCAGCTCGAACCCTATCTGGAGCGCAAGCCGCGTGCTCTGTCCGGTGGTCAGCGGCAGCGTGTGGCCATGGGCCGCGCCATCGTGCGCAAACCGGCGGCCTTCCTGTTCGACGAGCCCCTGTCCAACCTTGACGCCAAGCTGCGCGTTTCCATGCGCGGCGAGATCAAGCGCCTGCAGAAGCGTCTTGGTACGACCTCCATCTATGTCACCCACGACCAGCTGGAGGCCATGACCCTGGCTGATCGCCTGGTGGTGCTGAATGGTGGCCGCATCGAACAGATCGGCGCGCCGCTCGAGGTCTATCACACTCCTGCCTCCACCTTCGTCGCGAGCTTCATCGGCTCTCCCGCCATGAACCTGCTGAACGGCGAACTGCACGGGGATGGCCTCGCCATCGGGCCGTCGCTGGTCTCGCTTGGCGGTTTCGCGCCGACCTCCGGTCCGGTCACGGTCGGCATGCGGGCGGAAGATTTCCGCCTGGCCGCAGAAGGCGAGCAGGGCTTCGTGCTGCGCGTCGATTACATCGAGGAGCTCGGCTCCCAGCGTCTCATCCACGGTATGATCGGCGATCAGAACCTCACTGTGGCGTTTTCGCCCGAGGTTGAGGTTCCGGCTACCCTGTCGGTCGCCATATCCCCGGACAAGCTGCATTTCTTCTCCAGCGAGACCGGCAAGCGGATTTCCGGCAAGGTGGAGCAGTCCGTGATGCAGGCGTCCGAACTGGCGACCGCCTGAGTATTGCGAACGAAATCGGCGCGATGATTAAAATTGCGCCGATTGTCCAAACCGGTTTGTTAGGATCCCGGTGATAGAAGACCTCCAATATCTCACGGGGGTTTTCTGGCATGTCCTTCAAAATGATGTTCGCGACGGCGGCAACCATGGCGATCCGCTCGGTGCCGATATTGCCGGCCTCCTTGCGCCGGGCAAAAGACGAGAGTGTCGTCAGCGCATCGTGCACGGATCTGCGGCTTCAGCCGGCCCCCATCAATCCTGACTGGATCATTTCTGGTAATCCCCAGGCGCGTGCGGCGGACCATTCCAGAAGCGGTGACCGCGCCTCCAGCACCGCCATGTGGGATTGCACGGCGGGTGAATTCCGCTGGTTCTTCGGTTGGGACGAGACCGTTTATATTCTCGAAGGCGAAGTGCATGTGACGGCGGAAGACGGCTCGATCAGCATCCTGCGGGTCGGCGATGTCGCATATTTCCGTGCGGGAACGTGGGCCACCTGGCGGGTGGATGAATATGTCCGCAAGGTCGCCTTCATGCGCCGCCCGTTCCCCACGGCGTTGGCTCTGGCGTATCGGGTCAAGAACAAGCTGTTTGCCGGTCGCTCCTACAAGCTTGCGGCCTGAAACGATAAAACCTTCCAGCCGATAGGCCCATCAGGCTCCGTCGGCTGAATTATGAAGGTTCAATAAAACTCACAAAAAGCACCCCTCGCAGCAGTTGCGTTTGAATGGTCGCTGCCCTACATCTTCAGGGTTTTCTGAAGCATTTCCGGGTCTCCTCCGGTCCTGCCGGGAATCGGGAAAAGACGAGGCAATGGGCAGAGCGGACCGGCAAGGCGTCCGCATGCTGCAAGAGGAACATGCGCATGGCGAAGATCAAAAACGTCGCGATCCAGATGGATCATGTCTCCGGCATCAACATTGCCGGTGACTCCACCTTCGCCATGAGCCTTGAGGCGCAGGCCCGCGGTTACCGGCTGTTCCATTACACCCCCGACCGTCTCTCCATGCGCGATGGCAAGATTTACGCCACCGTCGAACAGATGGAACTGCGCGATATCAAGGGCGACCATTTCTCGCTGTCCGAGCCCGAGCGGGTCGACCTCTCGACCATGGATGTCATCCATCTGCGCCAGGATCCGCCATTCGACATGGCCTATATAACTTCAACCCACTTGCTGGAGCGCATTCATCCCAGAACGCTGGTGGTCAATGATCCCGCCTGGGTCCGCAACTCGCCGGAAAAGATTTTCGTCACCGAATTCGCCGATCTGATGCCGAAGACGCTGATCACCAAGGACGTGGCCGAGATCGCCCGGTTCCGCAATGAGATGGGCGATATCATCCTCAAGCCGCTATATGGTAATGGCGGCGCCGGCGTTTTCCATTCGACGCGGGACGACCGCAATTTCTCCTCGCTGCTCGAAATGTTCGGCCAGATGTTCCGCGAGCCATATATCGCCCAGCAATATCTTCCGGATGTCCGCAAGGGCGACAAGCGTATCCTCCTGGTGGATGGCGAGCCGGTGGGCGCGATCAACCGCGTGCCGGCGGAAAACGATGCCCGCTCCAACATGCATGCCGGAGGCCGGCCGGAACCGACGGAACTGACAGCGCGCGAAAAGGAAATCTGCCGCCGCATCGGTCCCGCCCTGCGCGAGCGTGGGTTTCTGTTCGTCGGCATTGATGTGATCGGTGATTATATGACCGAAATCAACGTCACCTCACCGACAGGTATTCGCGAAGTGCAGAAATTCGGCGGCGCCGATGTTGCGAGCCTGCTTTGGGACGCCATCGAGAAAAAACGCGAAGCGCAGGATATCTGAGGCGATTTCCCAGCCGTCTCCGGTTTGTTCCACGCATACAACTCGATACAACTAAAATACATCGCCTGCGAGAAATTGTTCGCTGTATGTTCTTGTTTTATTCTTTGCGCTGTGGCACGTTGCTTGCGGGTGGCCGCCATGGGGCATGAAGCTCCGATGGTGCGGCCGGTTTGCGGGGGCAGGCCATGGTGGCGCGGGTCAATACGGTTGCATTTCAGGGCATAGAAGGTGTGCCGGTCGAGGTGCAGGTCATGGTCGCACCCGGAAGGGTCGGCATCCAGATCGTTGGCCTGCCGGACAAGGCGGTGGCCGAAAGCCGGGAGCGAGTGCAGGCCGCCCTGCATGCCTCGGGTCTGGCGCTGCCGGCAAAAAAAGTTACGGTCAACCTGGCCCCTGCCGACTTGCCGAAGGAGGGGTCGCATTTCGATCTTCCCATCGCTTTGGGTCTCATGGCCGCTTTAGGGGCCATTCCGGCGGAAGCACTGGCAAAATATGTGGTTCTCGGCGAACTCAATCTTGATGGCACCATCGGAATGGTTTCGGGCGCTCTGCCCGCGGCCATCGGCGCCAATGCACTTGGCAAGGGACTGATCTGCCCGGCCGAAAGCGGGCCGGAGGCAGCCTGGGCCGGAGCCGGTATCGATATCCTCGCCCCGCGCAGCCTCATTGCGCTCGCCAATCATTTTCGCGGCACCCAGCTTCTTTCCCGCCCGACGCCGGCCATCCGGGCCAATCCCGTCAATCTGCCTGATCTTGCCGATATCAAGGGGCAGGAGAGTGCGAGGCGCGCGCTGGAGGTAGCGGCGGCCGGCGGCCATAATCTGCTCATGGTCGGTCCGCCGGGCTCGGGCAAATCCATGCTCGCCGCGCGCCTGCCGTCAATACTGCCGCCGCTGGAGGCGGCGGAGTTGCTGGAAGTGTCCATGGTTCATTCCATCGCCGGCCAATTATCCGGTGGCAAACTGTCGGATCGTAGACCCTTTCGCACACCGCACCATTCCGCCACCATGGCGGCGCTGATCGGTGGAGGCTTGCGTGCCAAACCGGGCGAGGCCTCTCTTGCCCATCACGGCGTTCTTTTTCTCGACGAATTTCCGGAGTTTGCGCCGCAGGTGCTGGATGCGTTGCGCCAGCCGCTGGAGACGGGTGAATGCATCATTGCCCGTGCCAATCACCGCGTTACCTATCCGGCGGAAATCCAGCTTGTCGCGGCGATGAACCCTTGTAAATGTGGAATGGCGGGAGAACCGGGTTTCACCTGCGCCCGAGGTCCGCGCTGCATGACCGATTATCAGGGCCGCATTTCCGGCCCGCTGATGGACCGTATCGATATCCGCATCGACGTTCCCGCCGTCTCTGCCGTCGATCTCATCCGCCCCGTGGCTGCAGAGCCGAGTGCGGTGGTCGCTGCCCGTGTCGCTGGGGCTCGCCTCGCCCAGCAGGAGCGTTACGCGGCGGCCAGCTTTTCCGCCATCCGCACCAATGCCCGCTGCAGCACAACGCTGATCGAAAAATATGCCGAGCCGGATGCTTCCGGGCTGCAATTGCTGCGTGATGCGGCCGAGCGGCTGAAGTTCTCTGCTCGTGGTTATCACCGCATCCTCAAGGTCGCCCGGACGCTGGCAGATCTGGAGGGCAGGCAGACGGTCGGGCGTATCCACGTGGCGGAAGCCATTTCTTATCGTATAGCCGGCGAAAGGCTGACGGCGGCGGCGTAAGAAATTGCCCCCGCCCTTTGCCGGCTGAACGAAAATGCCGCCGGCTTGTGGGCGGCGGCATCGTCGTAATATCTAACGCTTCAGCGGTGTCGCCGCCGTGCCTGAAGAGGACGACTTAGAGTCCAAGGCCTTCGAAAAGCGCTGTCGAAAGATAACGTTCCGCAAAGGAAGGAATGATGACGACGATGTTCTTGCCGGTATTTTCCTCACGCGCGCCGACTTTGATTGCCGCTGCCAGTGCCGCACCTGAGGAGATGCCGACGGGTACGCCTTCCAGCTTCGCCACCAGACGGGCAATTTCGAAAGCCTCGTCATTGGTGACGGTGACGATCTCGTCATAAATGCCGGTGTCGAGGATCGCGGGGGCAAAGCCTGCGCCGATGCCCTGGATCTTGTGGGGGCCGGGGTTGCCGCCGGAAAGCACAGGGCTGTCGGCGGGTTCGACCGCAATGACCTTTACTTCCGGCTTGCGGGATTTCAACACTTGGCCCGTGCCGGTGATCGTGCCGCCCGTACCGATGCCGGAGACGAGAATATCGACCGAGCCATCGGTATCGTTCCAGATTTCCTCGGCCGTCGTCCTGCGGTGAATATCCGGATTGGCGGGGTTTTCAAACTGCTGGGGAATGACGGCGTCGGGCAGGGTTTCGGCCAGTTCCTGCGCCTTGGCGATTGCGCCCTTCATGCCCTTCGGTCCTTCGGTCAGCACCAGTTCGGCGCCCAGCAGGGCGAGCATTTTCCGGCGTTCAACCGACATGGTTTCCGGCATGGTCAGGATCAGGTGGTAGCCCTTGGCTGCGGCGGCAAAGGCAAGCGCGATGCCGGTATTGCCGGAGGTTGGTTCCACCAGCGTCGTCTTGCCGGGGGTGATCTTACCCTGCGCTTCCAGCGCGTCGATCATGGCGACGCCGATGCGATCCTTCACGGAAGCGATGGGGTTGAAAAACTCCAGCTTGGCGAGAAGGTTGGCCTTCACACCCTTTTCTTTCGCCAGCTTGTCCAGCCGCACGATCGGCGTGTCACCGATCGTTTCCGTGATGGAGGAATAGACGCGTCCGCGTCCGGGCTTTCTGGCTTCGGGCATGATGCTCTCCTGTATGAAGGCCACGCGACGGTGACCGCAAGATTTGAGCGGCAGAATAGGAGCAATCGCCGCGTCAAGCTAGCGAACGTTCATCCTTATGTGGCCGGTTTACCGGAAAAATTTCACGATAAAGCAGTCAAATGCATGATTTTATTTCACGTGCTGCGGATCGCGATCATGGTTGCCGTTCCGGCCAGAATGCCCGCCGCCGTGCGGTTGAGGATCGTCAGGGCGCTCGGCCGTTTAAGCAGGTTACGTGCCTTGGCTGCAAGCAGAATGTAAGGCAGCAGAACCGCCATCAGGACGAGGAAAGTAAGCGCCAGAAGTGTCGCATATTCCGAAGGGCCGATCATGCGAATGTCGATCAACGTCGGCACCAGCGCCACGTAGAACAGCATGGTTTTCGGATTGCCGAGCGTGATCAAAAGGCCGGACAGGAACGACATGGGTATGCTGGTGCTTTTTTTCGCCTTCAGGTCCTGCGGCAAAAGGCCGGCGGTCCAGAGCTTCCAGGCGATGTAAAGCAGATAGGCCGCGCCAGCAAATTTCAGGATCATGAAGGCTTCCTGAAAGGTCTGCGCCACAAAGGCGAGGCCCAATATCACGCCGGTCAGGTAGATCATGTCGCCCAGCACCAGCCCGAGGCCCATGAAGAAGGTTTCCCGGAAGCCCGATCCCAGCGCCCGCGCCACGATTGCCGTCATGCCGGGACCAGGAATGGCGGCGGCGATGAAGAGGGCGGTGGCATAGGCAAGCAGGGTCGTCAGCGTCATGATCGTCTTTCCCGGAAATCCGCTAGATCAATAGCGAAATTGCCGGGTGAAAACAATCGCATCATGCGGGAGCATCGGTTGAAGCAGGGTGGACGAGACAAGATTTCATCTGCCTGAGCTCCATCAGCCCTCATTCCTGTGCTTGTCACAGGAATCCAGCCGACGCGTGTCTGCGCGGCGCGTAAGACTCGTTTCAGCCCAAGGACTTGGGCTGGCTAGATTCCTGTGACAAGCACAGGAATGAGGGTGGCGATGAGCCGATTCTTACTGCGCCTGTGGTCTCATAGACCTGTCGAACCAAAACCGCCGGCACCGCGTGCAGTCTCGGAGGTTTCAGTCACTTCACTGACGACAACCTGCGTTACGGGAGCGATCACCATCTGCGCGATGCGCATGCCGCGTTCGATCACGAAATCGTCCTGCCCAGATTGGCGAGAATAACCTTCACCTCGCCGCGATAGTCGCTGTCCACCGTGCCGGGGGAGTTGAGGCAGGTAATACCGTTCTTGATGGCGAGGCCGGAGCGCGGACGGATCTGCGCCTCATAGCCTTGAGGAACCTCGAAGATGAAACCCGTTGGCACCAGCGCGCGCTCGCCCGGTCGCAAGGTCAGCGGTTCACCTGCTGGCACGGCGGCGCGCAGGTCCATGCCGGCGGCGCCACGGGTTTCATAGGAGGGCAATTCGAGGTCTGCGCCATTGGCGAGACGGACGAGCCGGAGGAGGGGGCGATTGTCATTTTGAACGGTCATCCGGCATTAGTTTGCCGAGATCGCGGCAAGGTCAATTGCAAAAGCGGGCCTGAAACGCTAGATACCCCGCAATTCCACAGGATTTGTCAGATGGCCGAAACACTTGCCGAGGCGGTCTCCCGCCGCCGCACCTTTGCTATTATTGCGCACCCGGACGCGGGTAAGACCACGCTTACGGAAAAACTGCTGCTGTTCGGCGGAGCGATCCAGCTTGCCGGTGAGGTGAAGGCGAAGAAGGATCGCATCCAGACCCGTTCGGACTGGATGAAGATCGAGCGTGAGCGCGGCATTTCGGTCGTCACCTCGGTCATGACCTTCGAATATAACGACCGCGTCTTCAACATTCTCGATACGCCCGGCCACGAGGACTTCGCCGACGACACCTACCGCACCCTGACGGCGGTGGATGCGGCGATCATGGTCATCGATGCCGCCAAGGGTATCGAGCCGCGGACGCTGAAGCTCTTCGAAGTCTGCCGCATGCGCGATATTCCGATCATCACCTTCATCAACAAGATGGACCGCGAAAGCCGCGATCCCTTCGAGATTCTGGATGAGGTGGAAGAGAAGCTGGCGCTGGATACTGCGCCGATCACCTGGCCGGTCGGGCGGGCGAAAAGCTTTTGTGGCGCTTACAATCTTGCTGAAAACACCTTTCGTGGCAACGACACGCAGGTGGATGGCCTGGCGGTCAACGGCCCTCAGGCTGTTGCCGATCGTCTGCCGGAAAACGAACGCAAGGTATTTGTCGAGGAAACCGAACTGGCGCTGGAAGCCTGCCGCCCCTTCGACCGTCAGGCATTTCTCGAAGGTCACATGACGCCGGTTTTTTTCGGCTCGGCGCTGCGCAATTTCGGCGTGCGCGACCTCATCAACGCGCTTGGTGATTTCGCCCCTCCGCCGCGCGATCAGGTGGCGGATACCCGCACCGTGCATGCGGCGGAAGACAAGATGACGGCCTTCGTCTTCAAGATTCAGGCCAATATGGACCCCAACCACCGCGACCGCATCGCCTTTGCCCGCATCTGCTCCGGCAAGCTGGAGCGCGGCATGAAGGCGAGGTTGTCCCGCACCGGCAAGCAGATGGGGCTCACCGCGCCGCAATTCTTCTTCGCCTCGCAGCGCCAGCTGGCCGATACGGCCTTTGCGGGCGACGTGGTCGGCATTCCCAACCATGGCACGCTGCGCATCGGCGATACGCTGACCGAGGGTGAAAACCTCGTCTTCCAGGGCGTACCGAACTTCTCGCCGGAAATCCTGCGGCGTGTGCGTCTCGAAGACGCCATGAAGGCCAAGAAGCTGAAGGAAGCCCTGCAGCAGATGGCGGAAGAGGGCGTCGTGCAGCTCTTCTCGCCGGAAGACGGCTCGCCTGCCATCGTCGGCGTTGTCGGCGCGCTGCAGCTCGACGTGTTGAAGGAGCGTCTGATGGGCGAATATGGCCTGCCGGTCTCCTTCGAAATGTCGCGCTTTTCCGTCTGCCGCTGGATTTCCTCCGATCAGCCGGCGGAAATGGACAAGTTCCTCAATGTCAAACGCGGCGATATCGCCCGCGATCTGGATGGCGATCCGGTGTTTCTGGCGCAGGATGCTTTCTCGCTCCGCTATGAGTCCGAGCGTTTTCCGGCGATCAAGATGGTCGCGATCAAGGAATATCACGTCGCCAAGGCGGCGTGATATCAGCCGGATTGCACTTTGAATGCCAAGGGCCTGAAGCATTTTCAGGAAAAGTGCGCAGCGGTTTTCCGTCCGGAAATGCGGAAAAACAAAGAGATAGAGCATTGAAGGTGATTCTTCACCGGAAATGCTCTAGTTTCCCCGTTAAACGGGAAACTGGTCCGGCATCATGACGCTTTCAGGCAAACATATTCTTCTCATCATCTCCGGCGGCATCGCGGCCTATAAGAGCCTTGATCTCATCCGCCGCCTGAAAGAGCGCGGCGCGAAGGTGACGCCTGTGATGACGAAGGGCGCACAGGAATTCGTCACGTCGCTTGCGGTCGGCGCACTGTCCGCCACCCATGTTTTCACCGAGCTTTTTTCCCGGCAGGACGAGCAGGATGTCGGGCATATCCGGCTTGCGCGCGACTGCGACCTCGTGCTGGTAGCACCCGCCACTGCCGATCTGATGGCGAAGATGGCGCATGGGCTGGCTGACGATCTTGCCTCCACGATCCTTCTGGCGACTGATCGCAAGGTGCTGATCGCACCCGCAATGAACCCGAAAATGTGGTCTGCCAGGCCGACAGCGCGCAATGTCGAAACGCTGAAGAAAGACGGCTTGTTTTTCATCGGCCCCATGGCGGGTGAGATGGCGGAAAAGGGCGAGGCGGGTCTTGGCCGCATGGCGGAGCCGTTGCAGATTGTCGAAGCCGTGGCGGCGCTGCTGGATGGCGGCCCGAAGCCTCTGAAGGGCAGAACCGCCATCGTCACCTCCGGCCCCACCCATGAACCGATCGATCCGGTGCGTTACATCGCCAACCGCTCCTCCGGCAAGCAGGGCCACGCCATCGCGGCGGCTCTAGCGGAGCTTGGGGCGGAGGTCACGTTGGTTTCGGGGCCTGTCACCATTGCCGATCCGGCCGGGGTCACGACGATCCATGTCGAGCGTGCTGAAGAAATGCGCGATGCGGTGATTTCGAGGCTGCCGGCAGATATTGCCGTCATGGTCGCCGCCGTCGCCGACTGGCGGGTGGCAGGCGCGTCGGAACAGAAGATCAAGAAACAGCCGGGTGATGCCCCACCGGCGCTGCAACTGACGGAAAACCCCGATATTCTCAAAACCGTTGGCCACCATGAAAAGCGCCCAAAGCTTGTGGTGGGTTTCGCCGCCGAAACGCAGGATGTCGAGAAGAACGGTCGAGCCAAGCTGGAACGTAAGGGGGCGGATTATATCGTCGCCAACGATGTATCCGCCGAAACCGGCATCATGGGCGGAGACCGTAACAGCGTGAAGATCATTTCGGCCGCGGGTGTTGAGGCGTGGCCGGATCTGGACAAGGTCGAGGTTGCAAAACGTCTTGCGGCCCTCATCGCGGAGAAACTGGCATGAGCCTGTTCGATCAAAAGACCTTCGACCGGGTGCTCGGCGAATGGCCGGGCGTGCGTTTTGTCGATCAATGGGATTCCCATGTCGCCAAGGTCGGAGACAAGGTCTTTGCGGTGCTGGGAGAGCGTGTAGACTGGCGGCTTGTGGTGAAATGTTCGGAGGAAAGCTTCGAAATCCTCACCTCACTGGAAGGCATCGGTCAGGCGCCCTATTTCGCCAAACGCAAATGGGTGTCGATTGCCGACCATTCGCCGCTGGAGCGGGAAGAGCTGGAGCATTATATACGCCGCTCCTACGAACTTGTCGCAGCCGGCCTGACGAAGAAGCTGCGGGGCGAGCTGGGCATAGTGATCGACACTGCGCCCACGATATAGTTTTTCGTTTCAGTTGACCTTCTTGTCCTTGCCGATGATCTGGCGGACGCCTTCCTTGGTGAAGGGTTGCAAAAGCTGCGGCACAAACCCCTTCGCGATCTCACCCTTGATGCCGATATCGGTGGAAGAGGGCCGATCCGGATTGTGGTAGGAGCCGAAGATCACATCGAAAATGACGAGATTCTCGCCGTAATTGGTGTTGCCTTCCGGAAGCTGCTTTGAATGGTGCCACCGGTGCAGCCGCGGCGTGCTGAACACGTAGTCGAGCAGGCCGGTTTTCATATCGACATTGCAATGGGTCAGAATGCCGATGAAGGCGGTAACGGCCCCAAGCCACCAGAAAACCTGCAAAGGTGCGCCCATGAAATAGAGCGGTATCTGGCTGAGCGCGATTTTGAAAAGCGAGTCCGCCACATGAAAGCGGCCCGTATTGACCACCCACAGCCGCACAACGCTGTGGTGCAGGGCATGGAAACGCCAGAAGAACACGGTTTCATGCGCGATGCGGTGAGCCCAGTAGAGGCCGAATTCGGCGATGGTGACCGCAAGCGCGACCTGAACCACCATCGGCAGATCGGACGGCCACATGTCGAACCGCATGGCTGCAAGCGGTTGCAGCACATTGGCGGTAACCATTGGAAAGATCGCCCCCGCAACGGCGGCAAGCTGGACAAGACCCTTGGTCAAAAGTGTGTGGCCAATGCTGGTTGCGGTCTCACCGTCACCCTCAAGCCATTCGACCTCATAAGGGATGTAGCGTTCAAGAAGAAACAGGGCCGTGACCGCACAGGCGTAGACGACGAGGAACCCCGTTATCGGATGGTTGCTGGTGAAGGCGAAATAGGAGCCGGCGAGGCCGGAGAAAAACACCATCGGCCACGAAGCGTAGGTAAGGGCCTGTTTCATTGCCTGAGTTTTTGCCATGAATCTCAATTCCCGTCCGGCAATCATCTAACATCCAACCAGCGGCGCAGCTCCTCGCAGGATCGCGGTTGCCCGTCGCTGAAGCGCCCGTCCGTGCATGGATCGATGCGCTCTGGCCGCATCGGCCGATAATATTCCCACTCCCTGCGCCCGTACCTGTCGCTGCGCCGCAGTTCCCGTTTCAACTCGCTGCAGCTGCGTGGCTTCCCATCGCTTATGCTGCCGTCCGTGCAGGGATCGTAAACCCTGTGTTCCGCCACTGCCTCCGGCACCAGGGCCGGCTGAAGACTGAAGAATAGCGAACCGATCAGAAATGTGAGCAATCGCATCAGTCACCTGTTTCGTTTAAAGGATCAGGCCACTATTCCTCATTAGATTGCATGAACATGGCATGCGGTCGTCTCATCGGCTTGCCAGGCGGTTCCCGGCCGGTGATGTGCCCACCGCAAACCGGCATTTCCAAACTCCCATATGTCTTAACTGATTCGGATGGCAATATAGAGAAGCGTCAGGGCTATCACCCAGAGTGCTGCGCGGCCCCATTTTGTATGGCGCGCTTCCGCCTTGCCGATTGCTTCCGCCGTCTGGGCGTCGAAACGCAGGCCATTCTCGCTCATATACATCAGATCGGAATGCAGCTTCTCCGTCTTGGCCGCGATCTCGGGTGCCGCCTCGGCAAGCTTGAGAGCCGCCTTCACGCCGTCCTTCAGATCGGTGACGATGCGTTTCGGGCCGAGATTGTCCCTGATCCAGCCGCTGACGACCGGATCGGCCGCCTTCCACATGTTGAAACGCGGATTGAGCATGCGGGACACGCCTTCCACCACCACCATGGTCTTTTGCAGCATCACCAGTTCCGGGCGCGTTTCCATGTCGAAGAGTTCGGTTACTTCGAACAGCAGCGTCAAAAGCTTGCCCATGGAGATCGTCTCGGCCGGCTGGCCGTGGATCGGCTCGCCAATGGCGCGGATCGCCTGGGCGAAGCTGGCTTTATCGTGATGACCCGGCACATAACCGGCCTCGAAATGCACTTCCGCCACGCGCATGTAATCGCGGGTGATGAAGCCGTAGAGGATTTCGGCGAGGAAGCGGCGTTCCTTTTTGCCGAGGCGTCCGGCAATGCCCATGTCTACGGCGACGATCTCGCCCTGCGCATCGACGAAAAGATTACCGGGATGCATGTCGGCGTGGAAAAAACCGTCGCGCAGCGTGTGGCGCAGGAAAGACTGGATCAGCGTATCGGCAAGCTGGTTCAGGTCGTGACCGGCGGCCTTCAGCCCCTCGATGTCAGACATTTTGACGCCGTCGATCCATTCCATGGTGACGACATCGCGGCCGGTGCGTTCCCAGTCGACCTCGGGAACGCGGAACCCGGGATCGTCCCTGGTGTTTTCCGCAAGTTCCGAAAGCGCGGCGGCCTCAAGCCGCAGATCCATCTCGATCTTGGTGGTCTGTTCCAGCGTGCGCGTGACTTCAACCGGGCGCAGGCGACGGGCGGAGCGCACGAAACGCTGTTGCAGGTCGGCGATCAGATACATCGCCTCGAGATCGTTCTGGAAACGCTGGCGCACACCGGGGCGTATGACCTTGACGGCGACCTTGCGCGGCCCTTTCGGCGTATCCACCATGGCCGGGTGAACCTGGGCGATGGAAGCGGCGGCGATCGGATCGCCGAATTCCTTGTAGAGCTCTGAAACCGGGCGTCCGAGCGAACCTTCGATATTGGCCTTCGCCGCGGCTGCGGGGAAAAATGCCATGCGGTCCTGAAGGCTTGCGAGGTCGTCGGCAAAGTCGGCGCCGACGACATCCGGCCGTGTCGCCAGAAACTGTCCCATCTTCACATAGGACGGGCCAAGCCGCTCGACAGCCGTGGCCAGCCGGTCGCTGCGCTGCGCCCGCTTGGCCTTACTGCGGGCGAAGGGTTTCAGCAGCGCTTTCAGCACCTGTGCGGAAGCAGGCAGGTCATCGGAGGGCAAGGCCAGCACGACGCCTTCGCGCACGAGAACCCAGCCAACCCTTGCGAGGCGGAAATATGCGCCCAAAGTGCTCATGCTTATGCCTGTCTCCTGCTCTTGCCGGCCATGGTCTTAAAGCTTCCAGCCGGAATGCAGGGCGGCGATGCCGCCGGTGTAATTCGTATAGGTCACGCGGGAAAAACCGGCGGTGCGGATCATCGTCGCGAAATCCTCCTGATTGGGGAATTTGCGGATCGACTCGACCAGATATTGATAGGGCTCGGCATCGCCGGTGATCATCTTGCCGAATTGCGGAATGGCGTTGAACGACCACGCATCATAAACGCGGTCGAGCAGCGGCATTTCCACTTCGGAAAACTCCAGCACCAGCAGCCGCCCGCCACGCTTGAGCACACGGTGAGCCTCTTTCAGCGCCACATCGATGCGCGGCACGTTACGAATGCCGAATGCGACCGTATAGGCATCGAATGTGTTTGCCTCGAAGGGCAGCTCCTCGGCATTGGCCTCAACGAAGGTCAGATTGTCGGAAAGCTTTCGTTTCGCCGCACGCTCCTCGCCAACGGCCAGCATCGAGCCGTTAATGTCGAGAACGGTGGCATGCGCCAGACGATTGGAGGCTTCGACGATGCGGAAGGCGATATCGCCGGTGCCGCCCGCCACGTCCAGAACCTTGTAGGAGGCATCCTTGCGCGGCGAAAGCGAGGAGACCATGGCGTCCTTCCACAGCCGGTGCAGACCGGCCGACATCACGTCGTTCATGATGTCGTAGCGCTTGGCGACCTTATGGAAGACGTCGTTGACCAGCCCCTGCTTTTTGCCTTCGTCCACCTTGTGGAAGCCATAGGACGTTTCCATGCCGCCTTGGGCAGTGGTACGGGCGTCGGTCATAGTCTGTCTCCATATTAATTGCGTGGCGGACCATAGCGGAAACGCCATGGCGACGCTATCTGTTGCCGCATCGCCTGGGCGCGACATTTCGCGTGCATTGTATAGACCACATGGTCCTAACGATAAACTGCCGGATAAGCCAGATGCCAGAATTGCCAGAAGTCGAAACCGTCAGACGCGGCCTTGCACCCGCCATGGAAGGTGCAAGCATCCGCAGGCTCCATCTCGGCCGTCCCGATTTGCGCTTTCCATTTCCGGAGGATTTCGCGGCACTGATCGAAGGCAAGACAATCGTATCGCTCGGGCGCCGGGCGAAATATCTTTTGATCGAACTGGAGGACGGGCTGACCATCGTCGCTCATCTGGGTATGTCCGGCTCATTTCGTATTGAGCCGGAGGTCGATGGGGTCGGTGACAGGGACGCGCCCGGCGCGTTTCATTATGCCCGTTCGAAAGACGGCAAGCATGACCATGTCGTCTTTCATCTCGACAAGGGAGAAGCGCGCGTCTGCGTCATCTATAACGATCCGCGCCGCTTCGGTTTCATGCATCTTGTCGAGCGCAACAAGCTCGACCTTTACCCGGCCTTTGCGGAGCTCGGCCCGGAGCCGACAGGCAACGCACTGAGCGCCGATTATCTGGCGAGCCGGTTTGAGGGCAAAAGCCAGCCTTTGAAGAGCGCGCTGCTGGATCAGAAGATCATTGCCGGCCTCGGCAATATCTATGTCTGCGAGGCGCTGTGGCGCGCCCACCTCTCACCTTTGCGAGCGGCAGGAACGCTGGTGACGAAAACCGGCAAGCCGAAACCGCAGCTTATCGATCTCACTGAGAAAATCCGCGATGTTATTGCGGATGCGATTGCCGCCGGCGGCTCTTCCCTGCGCGACCATATACAGACGGACGGAACGCTCGGTTATTTCCAGCATTCCTTTTCGGTCTACGATCAGGAAGGCCAGCCTTGCCGGACACCCGGCTGCGGGGGTACGGTTGAAAGAGTGGTACAGGCCGGTCGTTCCACCTTTTATTGCGCCGCCTGCCAGAAATGACGGAGCCGGAATAACGGAGAGAGGGAGACTGCCGTGGACTATGAAACGATACTGGTGGAGAAACGCGATGAGGTGGGCATCATCACGCTCAACCGCCCCAAGGCGCTCAACGCTCTCAATTCGGTGCTTCTGAAAGAACTGCGGCACATTCTTTCCTCTTTTTCCGCTGACGATTCCATCGGTGCGATCATCATCACCGGATCGGAAAAGGCATTTGCCGCCGGCGCCGACATCAAGGAAATGCAGGGGCTGGATTTTGTCGATGCCTATGTCGGCGACTTCCTTGGCGGCTGGGAAGAGGTCGCATCGACCCGCAAGCCGGTCATCGCAGCAGTCTCCGGCTTTGCGCTCGGCGGCGGCTGCGAGCTGGCAATGATGTGCGATTTCATCATTGCTTCGGACACGGCGAAATTCGGCCAGCCGGAAATCACGCTCGGCGTCATTCCCGGCATGGGCGGCTCGCAGCGGCTGACGAGGGCCGTGGGCAAGGCGAAGGCCATGGATCTGGTTCTGACCGGCCGCATGATGGATGCGGCGGAGGCGGAGCGCGCCGGTCTCGTATCGCGGATCGTGCCGGCCGCAAATCTCATGGATGAGGCGGTGGAGGCTGCGACACGCATCGCCTCGCTGTCGCGCGCTTCCGTCCTCATGGCCAAGGAAAGCGTCAATCGGTCCTTCGAGGTCCCTCTGGCGGAGGGGCTCAGATATGAAAGACGATCCTTCCAGTCGCTCTTTGCAACGGCGGATCAGAAGGAGGGCATGGCGGCCTTCGTCGAAAAGCGCAAACCCGCTTTCCGGAATCGCTAAGGATTCGGAATATCGGCGCTTTTAAGCGTTTTGCGCGTTGACGGGCGTAAGCTTTAGCGGTATATGCCCGCCCACGGTTAAGGAAAGCCATCCGGCTTGTCCGAAATTACTCCCGCATTCTTGGGTTACGTGAGGTCGTCGAACGACCCGATCCTCTGGTTGCGGAATTTGGTTTGAATTCGAAGAGAGGCATACATGGCCAATACAACTTCGGCGAAAAAGGCGACCCGCAAGATCGCTCGCCGTACCGCAGTCAACAAGGCTCGCCGTTCGCGCGTTCGCGGCTTCATCCGCAAGGTCGAGGAAGCGATTGCTTCGGGCGATCTGGCAGTAGCCACCGAAGCTCTGAAGGCAGCTCAGCCCGAGATCCAGCGCGCCGCCACCCGTGGCGTTCTGCATGGCAACACCGCATCTCGCAAGGTGTCGCGTCTCGCACAGCGCGTTAAGGCCCTTTCCGCCTAATCCGGCTAATCACAAATAATTATTCTAAAAGCCTGGTCTTCTGACCGGGCTTTTTGTGATTCTAACCGCCTGTTAATCATTCCTGCCGTAACGTGACAAACGCGTGTCAGATGGACGACAGGAAATATTTAGCAAAAACAATGGCTTGCTGGAGGTATCTCCGGAAATGGGAAGCTTTCTCTACGGAAGTCCCGACGAGTTTTGAGTCAAGAAGATTTTTATTTTTTTGCCAAAATCGCCTCTCAAAAAATGCCAAAATTGAATCTCATTGATTCATAAGCGATTCTGCTTCGGACCTTGCCGGTGATGCAAAACGGCCTATGCGAGTCAATGGCCGATCTGAGTTTTTGCAGAAAAAACGCCATTGATCTCTCCCCACGATCCTGCCTAAATGCATTTCAACAAGGGGTGCGGATCTCAGTCCACAGATTATCGTGATGATCACATCGACGGTATTCACCTTCTTGCTGGCGGGTCTTTCGAGGTCCGTTTTCTCAGGTCATGGAGCTTTTTGTGCCGTTTCGGTCTCGGAACGGGCGGGAGCTTTTTGTCCTCAAGAGTGCGCCTTTAGGTTGTAGCGAAAGGAGCGTCTTTAGCGTGTCGCAGGCCTCTCCATGAGGGGGAGGGAAATGGGATAACCGGCTCGCAAACGAGTAGAAGCCTTTGACGTTCTTTCGAGGGGAGCGCTGGAGGCAAGAATAATACGAGGGGGATCTCTGGCGATCGATTTCTGGTCGTCAGGCTATGATTGGCAATTTGAAAGGCGGCAATATGCAATTGAATTTGGCGATGGGTGCGGTGGCTGATGGGGACCGCGCACCGAAGGGTCGTGATGCAGCTTGCTCAGATGCGGCAGGGGACAAATCGGCAATGAAGCACGATGCGCTGTTTGAACGTTTTAGCGCGCGGCTTAAGGCACAGGTTGGTCCCGAGGTCTATGCAAGTTGGTTTGCAAGGCTCAAACTCCATTCCGTTTCGAAAAGCGTCGTCCGTTTTACCGTTCCGACGACCTTTCTGAAGTCCTGGATCAACAACCGTTATATGGATCTGATCACCAACCTCGTGCAGAGCGAGGACCCGGATGTGCTGAAGGTGGAAATTCTTGTCCGCTCCGCCAGCCGCCCGGTCCGTCCCGCGCAGGTCGAGGAGAGGGCGCAGCCCGTGCAGGACGTAGGCACGGTTCGCAATAAGTCCTTCATTCCGTCGCAGCCCGCGACAACGCCGTCCGCACAGCCTGCGGCGGCCCAGACAACCCTGCGTCAGGGAAGCTCCGGTCCGCTGTTCGGTTCGCCGCTTGATACACGCTTCACCTTCGACACCTTTGTCGAAGGCTCGTCCAACCGGGTAGCCCTTGCGGCGGCAAAGACGATCGCGGAAGCGGGTGCCGGTGCCGTGCGCTTCAATCCGCTGTTCATCCATGCGGGCGTCGGCCTTGGCAAGACGCACCTTCTGCAGGCGATTGCGAACGCCGCCATCGACAGCCCGCGCAACCCGCGCGTGGTCTATCTGACGGCCGAATATTTCATGTGGCGTTTCGCAACCGCGATCCGCGATAATGATGCGCTGACGCTGAAGGACACGCTGCGCAATATCGACCTGCTCGTCATCGACGACATGCAGTTCCTGCAGGGCAAGATGATCCAGCACGAATTCTGCCACCTGCTGAACATGCTGCTCGACAGCGCCAAGCAGGTCGTGGTGGCGGCTGACCGTGCACCGTGGGAGCTGGAATCGCTCGATCCGCGTGTCCGTTCGCGTCTTCAGGGCGGCATGGCGATCGAGATCGAAGGTCCCGATTACGACATGCGCTACGAAATGCTCAACCGTCGCATGGGTTCGGCGCGTCAGGACGATCCGTCTTTCGAGATTTCGGACGAAATCCTGACCCACGTTGCCAAAAGCGTGACGGCAAGCGGGCGTGAGCTTGAAGGCGCCTTCAACCAGCTGATGTTCCGTCGCTCATTCGAGCCGAACCTCTCGGTTGACCGTGTCGATGAACTGCTGTCGCACCTCGTTGGAAGCGGTGAGGCCAAACGCGTGCGTATTGAGGATATTCAGCGCATCGTCGCGAAGCACTATAATGTGTCGCGGCAGGAACTGGTGTCCAACCGTCGTACCCGCGTCATCGTCAAGCCGCGCCAGATCGCCATGTATCTGGCCAAGATGCTGACGCCGCGTTCTTTCCCCGAGATCGGTCGCCGTTTCGGCGGTCGCGACCACACCACGGTTCTCCACGCGGTGCGCAAGATCGAGGAATTGATTTCCGGCGACACCAAGCTCGGCCATGAGGTTGAGTTGCTGAAGCGCCTGATCAACGAGAACAACGCATAATAAAAGCGGCCTTCGGGCCGCTTCAATCCGTTGGCCATCATCCCGCAATAGGCGACGTCATCCTCGGGCTCATCCCGAGGATCCAGCCACGTTTCGGAAAGTCATGCGGCTGCGGATGCTCGGGACAAGCCGAGCATGACGCATAGAAGGTTTTCGGATTTTGTTATGCCCTCAAGCGGCCCGCTGGGCCGCTTTTTTTTAATTGGCTTTTCGGGTCGCTCAATGCCGCCAATCAGCAGGCGAGGTCGGCCACCACTGCATCCAGAATGAGCATGCCGGAAGGCGTGCAGCGCAGGCGGGAATTGCCGAGCCTTTCCACGAAACCGTGTTGCAGAAGGAATTCTTCCTTTTCCGGGTCGAGGTCGCGGCCAGACAGATCGCTCCAGCGGGCGAGATCGATACCCTCGCGCAGGCGAAGGCCCATCAGCAGCAATTCGTCGGCCTGCTCATCTACGCCGAGCATTTCCTGATCGACCATGCCGTGGCCTTCCCGCTCGACGGTCTCGAGCCAGGTTTCCGGGTGGCGCTCGGTGGCGGTCGCGAGCTTGGAGGCACCCTTGGTCAGGCGGCCATGGGCGCCGGGGCCGATGCCGGCATAATCGCCATAACGCCAATAGGTGAGGTTATGGCGGCTTTCCGCGCCGGGCCGGGCATGGTTGGAAACCTCATAGGCCGGCATGCCGTAACGCTCGGTGATTTCCTGCGTCGCTTCATAAAGCACGGCCGACTGTTCGCCATCCGGCACGATGAGCTTGCCAGCCTTGTGCAGCCCGTAAAAGGGCGTGCCTTCCTCAATGGTCAGCTGGTAGAGCGACAGATGGTCGACGGCATAGGAGACAGCCTCCTTCAATTCGGCGTCCCATTCGGCCACCGTCTGGTTCGGACGGGCATAGATGAGATCAAAGGACATGCGCGGGAAGATTTCCCGTGCCAGCCGGATGGCTTTCAGCGCATCGGCAACATCATGCAGACGGCCGAGGAATTTCAGATCCCGATCGTTCAGCGCCTGCACACCAAGCGAGACGCGATTGACGCCCGCCGCCCGGTAACCGCGAAAACGTTCCGCCTCGACGCTTGAAGGGTTGGCCTCCATGGTGATCTCGATACCATCCGGCACATGCCAGAAGCGCGAGACGCCATCAAGAACTGCGCCCACCGTCTGTGGATCCATCAGCGATGGCGTGCCGCCTCCCATGAAGATGCTGGTGACCACGCGCGGGCCGCTGAGCGCCCGCATATGTTCCATTTCACGCAGAAAGGCAGCCGTAAACCGTTCCTGATCCACCGGACGGTGGCGGACATGGCTGTTGAAATCGCAATAGGGACACTTGGCCGCACAGAAGGGCCAGTGCAGATAGATCCCGAAACCGGGATCGCCCGTGTCCGGCAGAAGCGATGCGCCGGGGGCAGAAAAATGATGCTCCCCGACCATCGGGTTCATGCCTCCAGGCAGGTTTCTACGAATTTTTTAAAGGCGCGGGCACGGTGTGACAGCGCTACCGCGTCACCCGGCTTCCAGCCATGTTTTTCGTCCGCCGTCATCTCACCGAATGTAGTGTCATAGCCTTCAGGTTTGAAGACGGGGTCATAACCGAAACCGCTCGTACCGCGCGGCGGCCACACCACATTGCCTTCAACCTCGCCGCGAAAATATTCGACATGCCCGTCGGGCCAGGCAAGGCACAACACGCTGACGAAGCGGCCTGTGCGATCTTCCGGGTTGGATGCGCCGCGTTCGGCAAGCGCATCCTCGACCTTCCGCATGGCCATGGCGAAGTCGCGCGTGCCGTCGGCCGTCTCCGCCCAGTTGGCGGTATAGACGCCGGGCGCGCCATCCAGCGCATCGATCACCAGACCGGAATCGTCGGAAAGAGCAGGCAGGCCGGACGCCTTTGCGGAGGCAAGCGCCTTGATGGCGGCATTTTCCTCAAAGGTGGTGCCCGTCTCGTCCGGCTCTTCGAAATTCAGCTCGGCAGCCGATTTGGCGGAAAAGCCGAAAGGTCCGATGAGATCGGCAATTTCGGCGATCTTGCCCTTGTTGTGGCTGGCGACGACGATCGTTCTAGTATCGAGCTTGCGCATGACGTTTTCCTGTCGGCTCAGGCAATCGCCTGTTTCTGAAGGGCGACCAGCTCGCTGCAGCCTGCCTTTGCAAGGCCGAGCAGCGTCAGGAATTCCTCTTCGGAGAAAGGTGCGCCTTCCGCCGTTCCCTGAACCTCGACGATGCCGCCGGAGCCGGTGATGACGAAATTCGCGTCGGTCTCGGCGGAGGAGTCTTCCAGATAATCGAGATCGATGACGGGTTGTTTTGCGAAGATACCGCAGGAGATCGCCGCGATGTGATCCTTGAGGACCTTTTCGACCTTGATCATGTTGCGGGTTTCCATCCACTTCAGGCAGTCGTGGAGAGCAATCCATGCGCCGGTGATCGAGGCGGTGCGTGTGCCGCCATCGGCCTGAATGACGTCGCAGTCGATGCTGATCTGGCGCTCCCCGAGCGCCTGCAGATCAACGACGGCGCGGAGCGAGCGGCCGATGAGGCGCTGGATTTCCTGCGTGCGCCCACCCTGCTTGCCGGCGGCGGCTTCGCGCTTCATGCGTTCATGGGTGGAACGCGGCAGCATGCCGTATTCGGCGGTGACCCAGCCCTTGCCGCTGTTGCGCAGCCACGGCGGCGTCTTTTCCTCAAGGCTTGCGGTGACGAGCACATGCGTGTCACCGAACTTGACCAGACAGGAGCCTTCCGCATGTTTCGAGAAATTACGCTCGAAGGAAACCTTGCGCATCTGATCGGTTTTTCTGCCTGAAGGCCGCATATGATCCACTCTCCATGTTGGTTCCTGCCTTCTAAGGCGAGGCCCGGGCATTTGCAAAGCCAATTTCCATTTTGTCCCAGCGGTGCGACGCATTATATTGATGCAAACAGGATTTGGATGACAAAGAACGGACGAGATGGGCTTTTCAGCACCGCTTTCAAAAGATCAGGCATCGCTGCTGGATGAACGGTCGCGGGAGATTTTCCGGCGCATCGTCGAAGGCTATCTCGACACCGGCGAACCTTTGGGATCGCGCAGCCTGTCGCGGCTGCTGCCGATGTCGCTTTCACCCGCCTCCGTCCGCAACGTCATGAGCGACCTTGAGGAACTCGGCCTCATTTATTCGCCGCATATCAGCGCCGGGCGCCTGCCCACCCAGACGGGGCTGCGTTTCTTCGTCGACGCCTTCATGCAGGTGGGCGATCTGCCTGCTGAGGAGCGGGCGAACATCGACCGGCAGATCGGCCCGGTCGCCGGCCACGAGCAATCTCTGGAAGGGTTGCTCACGGAGGCGAGCCGCATGCTATCAGGCATGTCGCGCGGTGCGGGCCTCGTGCTGACAGCCAAGAACGACGTCATCCTCAAACATGTGGAATTCATCCGGCTGGAGCCCACCAAGGCGCTCGCCGTGCTGGTCGGCGATCACAACCAGGTCGAAAACCGCATCATCGAATTGCCCGCCGGCATTTCGTCATCACAATTGATCGAGGCGGCGAATTTCATCAATGCCCATCTGTCCGGCCAGACGCTGCAGGAGCTGCGAGCCCAGTTCCAGAGGCAGCAGGCGGAATTGCAATCGGAATTGGGCACGCTGGCGCAGGATCTGATCGAGCGCGGCCTGGCCGTCTGGGCGGGGGACAATGAGGATGGCAAACTTGGCCGCCTCATTGTTCGCGGGCGCTCCAACCTGCTCGAAGGTCTCGCCGGTGAGGAAGACATTGATCGCGTGCGCCTGCTGTTCGACGATCTCGAGCGCAAGGAAAACCTCATCGAGATCCTAAATCTTGCGGAAAGCGGCTCTGGGGTCAGGATTTTCATCGGTTCGGAAAACAAGCTCTTTTCATTGTCCGGTTCATCGCTGATCGTCGCGCCCTACCGCGATGAGGAAAACCGTGTCGTGGGTGCGGTCGGCGTCATCGGTCCCACCAGGCTCAATTACGCCCGTATCGTACCTATGGTGGACTATACAGCGCAGATCATGGCCCGCCTTTCCCGCAAGCAGAGATAGGACAAAGCCGCAAGGTCAGAGAATGCGGCAAGCTTTTCGCCGCAAGCCTTGATTTTTGCCCGTCAAAGCTCGATATCGGGCGCAACCAACAACATTCAAATCTGGAGAACGTCATGACCGACGATACAAAAAAGCCCGGACCTGACGCTGATGTCGCCGAAGAGTTTGTCGAACCCGCGCTTGCCGGGGAAGAACCTGCCGAAGCCGCCGAACCCGATCCGGTCGAACTGCTCAAGGCCGAAAATGCCGATCTGCGCGACAAGTTCCTGCGTCTCGCAGCGGAAATGGACAATCTTCGCCGCCGTACCGAACGCGACGTCAAGGATGCCAAGTCCTATTCGCTCGCTGGTTTCGCACGCGACATGCTAGCCGTTTCCGACAATCTTCGCCGCGCTCTCGAGGCCATTCCGGATGAACTCAAGACCAATGGCGAAGCCGGCCTCAACGGTCTGATCGAAGGCGTGGAGATGACCGAGCGCTCGATGTTGTCGACGCTGGAGCGCCACGGCGTGAAGAAGATCGATGCCGAGGGTCAGAAATTCGACCCGAATTTCCACCAGGCCATGTTCGAAATCCCCAACACAGCGGTTCCGAACAACACGGTCCTTCAGGTGGTTCAGGCCGGCTTTACCATCGGTGATCGCGTGCTGCGTCCCGCCATGGTTGGCGTCGCCAAGGGCGGCCCGAAAGTTGAGATATCCGCATCGGCTGAGCCGGGCACCTCTTCTCTCAATGAAAAGGATGCCTGAGGCATTCTCTTCTTACCCCAATAAAAAACGCGCCTTCAGGGCGCGTTTTTTATGTCATGAAAACTGAGGCCAGCAGAAAAGTGGCTATCAGGCCGCCGTCGCCTGCTCCTGATTGAGGAAGGCGTAGATTGCCGTGTCGGAATCGGTGGCGCGCAGCTTGGCTACCAGTTCGGGGTCGCGCAGGGCGCGCGCAATTCTGGAAAGCGCCTTCAGGTGATCCGCGCCGGCGCCCTCGGGCGCGAGCAACAGGAAAACCAGATCAACCGGCTGATCGTCCAGCGCTTCGAAATCGACCGGGGTTTCAAGGCGTGCGAAAACGCCCGTGATCTGGTGAATGCTGCTGAGCTTGCCATGCGGAATGGCAATGCCGTGCCCGACGCCGGTGGAGCCGAGTTTTTCACGCTGGAGGATGACGTCGAAAACTTCCCGTTCCGAGACTCCGGTAATTCTGGCTGCCTTTGCGGCCAGCTCCTGAAGCAATTGCTTTTTGGAATTCACCTTGAGGGCGGGAATAATCGCATCTTGTTGCAGCAAATCTGCCAACGCCATTCTCTTTTTCCTTCATGCCATCGAGACGATGTGGGAGGCAGATACGCTTTCGCGCCCCGCCTCCCACAGTCCTGTCAGACTGTTCAGCTCTTGATCGTTTCCGCGTCGATCCAGCCGATATTGCCGTCATGACGTCGGTAGACGATGTTGAGATATTCCTTGCCCGGGCTGCGGAAGAGCAGAACCGGTTCGTCCGTCATGTCGAGCGCCATCACGGCGCTGGCAACGGACATTGTCTTTATCTGTTTCGAACTCTCTGCCACGATGGTGGGTGCGTAATCTTCAGGGACCTCGTGATCCTCATCGGGAATAGCATCCATCACCGTATAGGCGATTTCCGGCATCGCGCCATTTGCGCCGCTATGATGGTCTTTCAGCTTGCGCTTGTAGCGACGCAGGCGCTTTTCGATCCGCTCTGCGGCTGCATCGAAACTCGCTTGCGGATCATTTGCCTGACCCGCCGCATGCAATACAACGCCCGTATCGAGATGCAGCTTGCAATCGGCGGCAAAACGCGATCCCGACTTCTCGACGGTCACTTGGCCTGAATACCCCCCATCGAAGTATTTGGTAACTGCCAGACCTATATTGTCCTCAATCCGCTGACGGAAAGATTCACCGATCTCCATATGTTTACCAGATACACGCACACTCATGGAAATTTTCCTTTTTGTAGTGATTTGCGAGTACCAGCTTACGTCAAGCCGAGCGCGCATCCAAGCGTTTCGAAGACCTTAAAAAGCCCCCATTCGAATTTTACGCCCATGGACGGTGGAGATGAATCCGTTACAAATGACCTTGCTTACGTGTGCGGCGGGCTTCTAGCCCCTGGCGTGACAAGAGTCAATGGTGCAGCCGGGGTGCGGCAGCCAAGCCCTGAAAACGTGATCGTTTTCGCTGCTCAGTAGGCGGAAGCTCTTGCCTGCGCCTTCTTTTCCCGACGCCTCTGCACGGAGGAGGGGATGTTCATCGCCTCGCGATATTTGGCGACGGTGCGGCGGGCGAGATCGATGCCGCTCTTTTTCAGATTGTCGACGATATCGTCGTCGGAAAGCACCGCGTCGGCGGCCTCCTGCGCGATCATGCCCTTGATGCGGTGGCGCACCGCCTCCGCCGAATGGCTGTCGCCGCCTTCCACGGAGCTGATCGATACGCTGAAGAAATATTTCAGCTCGAACAGCCCGCGCGGCGTCAGCATGTATTTTTTCGACGTCACGCGGCTGACGGTGGATTCATGCATCTTGATGGCGTCGGCCACGGTCTTGAGGTTCAGCGGTCGCAGGTGATCCACGCCGTTGACAAGAAAGGCGTCCTGCTGGCGAACGATTTCGGTGGCCACCTTCATGATTGTGCGGGCACGCTGGTCGAGGCTGCGGGTCAGCCAGTGGGCCGTCTGCATGCACTCAGCCAGAAAATCCTGATCCTCACCCTGACGGGCCTTGTGTCGCGAGACCTCGGCGAAATAGGTCTGGTTGATGAGTACGCGGGGCAGGGTCTCGGGATTGATCTCGACAAGCCAGCCGCCTGCTGATGAGGGGCGAACGATGATATCAGGGACGATTGTCTCCGAGACCATCGAATCGTAGCCGGCACCTGGGCGCGGATTGAGCGTGCGGATTTCCGCCAGCATGTCGAGAAGGTCCTCTTCATCGACGCCACAGATTTTTTTCAGGGCCGCGAAATCCCGTTTGGCCAGGAGCTCCAGATTGTCGACAAGCGCCCGCATGGCCGGATCGAGGCGGTCCTTCTGGGCAAGCTGGATCGCCAGACACTCGCTCAGCGAACGGGAAAACACGCCCGGAGGGTCGAAACCCTGAAGGGTCTTCAAAACCTGCTGCACTGCCGAAGGAGTAGCTCCCAGTCGTTCCGCGACATCATCGACGGCATCCGTCGCGATATATCCTGTTTCGTCGAGCTGGCCGATCAGCGCATCGGCTATCATCCTGTCCTCCGGGGAGGATATGGCAAGCGGCAATTGTTGATTGAGATGGTCACCGAGGCTTTGTCTCGCGGCAACGAAATCGTCGAGATCGTAACTTTCGCCGGACTCCTGCCCGGGCATGGATTTCCATTGGCTTGCCAGCTCGGGGGCATCGGCCTTTCGGGGTTCGCCATCGTCGGGAAAGACGTTTTCGAAGCTGGTATCGAGCTGTTCGCCAAGATTGGCGGCGCGCTCGCCATACCAGTCGTCGCTATCGGCCGTTACCGTTGCGGATTTGTCGGAGGCCTCGCTGTCGGCATCGCCGAAATTCTCTGCATCCGCAGGGCTGTCGCCGCCCAAATCGCCATCGTTTGCCGCAATTTCGAGCAGCGGATTGCGTTCAACCTCCTGCGCGATAAACTGCGTCAGTTCGAAATGCGTCATCTGAAGCAGCTGGATGGACTGCATCAGTTGCGGTGTCATCACGAGAGACTGGTTTTGACGCAGCAAAAGGCTGGCAGATAATGCCATGGCGGACGCGAAACTCCCCTTACAGCTTCTCCATTGCCACAGTTTTCATAAATTTTGCGAGGGCAAGAGAACTTGGCCCAAAAATTGCTTTTTTATTATGTTTGGTCAAGCGTCAGGGCGGGGCGCGATGAAGAATCTTTCGCGCCCGAAGCTTACAGGCTAAAATTATTGCCGAGATAGAGCCGACGCACGTCCGGATTGTTGACGATATCGTCTGCGCGGCCATGGGTCAGAACCTCACCGGCATGGATGATGTAGGCGCGGTCGATGAGGCCGAGCGTTTCGCGAACATTGTGGTCCGTAATGAGAACGCCGATCCCGCGTGCGGTCAAATGCCGGACGAGATTCTGGATGTCGCTGACGGAAATCGGATCGACGCCCGCAAAGGGTTCGTCCAGAAGCATGAAGGTCGGATCAGTCGCCAGAGCGCGGGCGATTTCCAGACGGCGGCGTTCACCACCCGACAGCGCGACAGCGGGCGACTTGCGCAGCTGCGCAATGTGGAACTCTTCCAGCAGTTCATCAAGCTTGCGGTTGCGCTTGGCGCTGTCAGGCTCGTGTACTTCCAGTACGGCGCGGATGTTTTCCTCGACCGTCAGTCCACGGAAGATAGAGGCTTCCTGCGGCAGATAACCGACGCCGAGGCGCGCGCGCCTGTACATCGGCATGCCGGTCACATCGTTACCATTGATGGCGATCTTGCCGGAATCCACCGGCACGAGGCCTGTGATCATGTAAAAACAGGTGGTTTTGCCCGCGCCGTTCGGACCGAGCAGCCCAACTGCCTCGCCGCGGCGCACGACCAATGACACGCCATTGACGACCCGGCGCGTATTGTAGGTCTTGGTCAGACCATGCGCGATGAGCGTGCCTTCATAGCGAGCCTTGTCGGCCGGTGAGGGCGCGTCCGCGGACCGGTCGCGTCCACCGCCAAATATTTTTGAGATCGAGGGTATCTTCACGAGGTGAGACTACTGTTTTTTCTGCGATTTTGGATCGAGCATGATCCGGACGGGGCCGCCGCAGCTTTCGAGCTTGGCCTGTCCCGTATTCATCAACACAGTCAGCTTGCAGCCGGTGAACACATTCGTGCCCTCGGACAGCACGACCTGCTTGCCCGTGAGGATGAAGGTCTGCGCCGCCATGTCGAACTCGCCGTGATCGGCCGTGGCCTTCTGGGTTTCGGACGTCAGATAGACGTTATTGTCCACGAAGATTTTTTCGATGTTGGCATCACCGCTGGTGAGCGACGAACCTTGCCCCTTGTAGTTCACGGTCATCTTGCCGGCCTGAAGGGTGGTCGTGCCCTGCACCACTTTCACATTGCCGGTGAAATAGGCCTTGCGCTCCTGATCCCGGATTTCGAGCTGATCGCTTTCAATCGCGATCGGCTGATCGCCGGAAAGCTTCACGCCCTGCATGTTGCTGGTGGTGTTCTGGGCAAAAGCCACAGTTGCAAGGCACGAGAAAAAAAGACCAGCAGCTGTAAGGCCGGCGGATCTGCCAATGGAAACGGGACGGGAAATTTGCATCATCTGGACCGGGCTCTCACTTGCCTTCATTTTTGATATTGGATGCAGCGATACGTGCCCGTACCTGCCCCGAAAATGTAATCGTCTTGCCATTATCGGCGATATCAATCGATTGCGCAACAATCGAGCCGTCGTTTGTTTTGATTGAAACGGGCTCCCGGCTGCTCATTTTTCCGGCTTTCAGATCGACGTCCGCAGACTGGAACTTCGCTTGTATGCCATTGCTGAGATTGATGTCAAAAGGTGCGGTCATCTTCAGCTTATTGGTGGCCCGGTCGAAGATGCCTTCCTGGGCGATCACCTGGGCGATACCATCGTTCACCGGCACGGCGGCCAGAACCTTCTCAAGCGTCATCAGGTTGGGGTTGGCGATGTCCTGCAACGCACGGTCGGCGTTCATGGAATAGTCGATCCCCTTCTCGTTGCGGCCCGCAACGGCGGGTTTTTCCATTACGATCTTGCCGTCTTCGATCCTTGCGCTTTCCAGCGAAACCTCGTCGGGCGCCCAGGTTCGGATCAGCGAAACAGCGATGAAGGCAAGCGAAATGACCGCTGCGCCGAGCGGCAGGATAATTTTCAGCCGTTTCACGCGCGCAGAATGCCTGAGCGCGCGCTCGTAAGCGCCGTTCTGGTCATTGGGCAGCGGAAATGCTGGCGCTGGTTCGCGGAGTCTTTCAAGCATAAGAGTGGATCCGGAAAACTTCCTGGGCACCATTTTAGCGCGCAACTGAAGCTTATATGTTTATCTTAATGTCTTTGGCATGAGTGCTTTGTCCTGCCAATATGGTTTTTGTCTGGAAACGTGCAAGGGAAATGCGAATTTTATCGTAATTCTGGTTTCCTTATTGTTTCCTTGCGGCTTCGCGTTAGAAGAACCATATGGCCGTGATGCTTATGTCGCTTCAAAGGCCGGATGGCAG
Organism: Rhizobium oryzihabitans; assembly: GCF_010669145.1. Taxonomy (NCBI): domain Bacteria; kingdom Pseudomonadati; phylum Pseudomonadota; class Alphaproteobacteria; order Hyphomicrobiales; family Rhizobiaceae; genus Rhizobium; species Rhizobium oryzihabitans. The sequence continues at coordinate 1,859,880 of NZ_CP048632.1, read as the reverse complement.
AGGTTCACGATGGATAATATGGCGATAGCGGATCGCAGGCGTTTGCGCCGCAAGCTGACTTTCTGGCGGATTGCCGCTGTTCTCCTGCTCGTCGCCGGCATTTTCAGCCTTTACCGGTTTTTATGGACCGAGCCGCAGCAAAGCGCCAAGCCCCATATTGCCCGCGTCGAGATTTCCGGTCTGATCCAGGACAATACCGAACTTCTGGAGCGGCTCGACAAGATTGCCAAGAGCGATAATGTCAAAGGCCTGATCGTTTCTATTTCCTCGCCCGGCGGCACCACCTATGGCGGCGAGCGCATCTTCAAGGCCATTCGCGGCGTTGCGGAAAAGAAGCCGGTCGTGTCAGATGTCCGCACGCTGGCGGCTTCCGCCGGATATATGATCGCGTCGGCCGGCGATACCATCGTCGCCGGGGAAACCTCGATCACCGGCTCGATCGGCGTGATCTTTCAATATCCGCAGGTTGGCCAGTTGATGGAAAAGCTGGGCGTCTCGCTGGAGGAAATCAAGTCTTCTCCATTGAAGGCCGAACCTTCGCCCTTCCATGAGGCGCCCGAAGAGGCAAAGACGATGATCCGCGCCATGGTGATGGACAGCTATGGCTGGTTCGTCGACCTTGTGGCCGATCGTCGCAAGCTGCCGCGCGAGGATGTGCTGAAACTCGCGGACGGATCGATTTTCACCGGCAGGCAGGCGCTCGCCAACAAGCTGGTCGACACGCTGGGTGGCGAGAAGGAAATTCGCGGCTATTTCGAAACACGCGGCGTCGCCAAGGATCTGCCGATCGTCGAATGGCGCGCGCCATCGTCCCGTTCGCCTTTTTCGCTTTTCAGTGTTGCGCAAATAGCGAAGTTTCTGGGATATGACGATTTAATTCCCTTTGCGGGCTCCGGCCAGCTCGGTGCGGACAAGTTGTTTCTTGACGGTCTTGTTTCCGTTTGGCAGGTTGATCCGCGTTAAAAATCCAATTCTTTCAGGGGGCAACCGTGATCAAGTCTGAACTGGTGCAGATCGTTGCTGCGCGTAACCCGCACCTTTATCACCGTGACGTGGAAAACATCGTCAATGCGGTGCTGGATGAAATCACCGATGCCCTGGCGGCAGGAAATCGTGTCGAGCTTCGTGGTTTCGGCGCATTTTCGGTGAAAAACCGTCCTTCGCGATCCGGCCGGAACCCACGCACGGGTGAGTCGGTTTTCGTCGAGGAAAAATGGGTGCCTTTCTTCAAGACGGGCAAGGAACTGCGCGAGCGCCTGAACCCTGGAATGGGTGACGAAGAGGACGATTGATCGTTCTTGCCGTTTGGCGACGGAAACGGAGCCGGCGGAACCCCGCAGCGATGGAGTATTCTCGGATGTCGAAAAAAATCATCAACCTCATCATCCTGCTTCCGCTGGCGATTATCCTCGTCATCCTGTGCGTGGCCAATCGTCAGGCCGTGACGTTGGCGCTCAATCCGTTCAGGCCCGAAGACGGTGTTCTGTCCTTCACCGCGCCGTTTTTCGTATTCCTGTTTCTGGCGGTCATTTTCGGCGTGCTTCTGGGATCTTCGGCCACGTGGTTTGCGCAGGGCAAGCACCGCAAGCGCGCCCGTATCGAGGCGAAAGAGGCCGTTCGCTGGCATGACGAGGCGAACCGGCAGAAAGCCGCCGCGACCGGACATGTTCCAAATGCGGGCCAACTCCCGGCAAAGTGATGTAGCCGACATTCGTTCCGGCTCTAGGCGAGCGGCGTGTGGAATGCTATTTGCTGCGCGATAAGACGCGGGCAGAAGCGGAAAGATTTCCATTGAAGAAAAAAGACAGCCGGCCGGGCAATCGCGTGCGTGCCGGGAGCGAAAAAAAACAGGTTCATGCCGCAAAGCCGGCACGGCGGGCGGATACGGCACCGAAAAAGCGCGAGCCGGATGCGGTGCGCAGCGTGCCGAAACCTGCGCCGAAGGAAAAGGCCATTCCGGCGACAGCCGTTGAGCAGGCGCCCGCGCGGCCTCTCAAGCCCCGCACCGGCGAACGTCCCGCAGAACAGGTTCCGGTCATTCTGGAATCGAGTGGTGCCGGCGATTTTCACCTGATCGACAGCGGCAACGGCCTGAAGCTCGAACAATATGGAGACTATCGCGTCGTCCGTCCCGAGGCGCAGGCCCTGTGGCAACCGTCGGTTCCCGATCGTGTATGGCAGAATGCCGACGCCATTTTCACCGGCGATACCGATGAGGACGGCATGGGCCGCTGGCGTTTTCCAAAGGAAGCGCTTGGCGAAACCTGGCCACTCTCCCTGCTCGGGGTCGATTTTCTTGGTCGTTTCACGGCCTTCCGTCACGTCGGTGTATTCCCGGAACAGATCGTCCATTGGGAATGGCTGAAAAATGCCGTCGAGAGCGCCGACCGGCCGCTGAAGGTGCTGAACCTGTTTGGTTACACCGGCGTCGCCTCCTTGGTTGCGGCGGCTGCGGGGGCTGAAGTCACCCATGTCGACGCCTCCAAGAAGGCGATCGGCTGGGCGAAGGAGAACCAGGCGCTTGCCGGGCTCGAACAGGCGCCGATCCGCTGGATTTGCGAAGACGCGATGAAATTCATCCAGCGTGAGGAGCGCCGCGGCAGCACCTACGACATCATCCTCACCGACCCGCCGAAATTCGGCCGCGGCACCCATGGTGAGGTCTGGCAATTGTTCGATCATCTGCCGCTGATGCTGGATATCTGCCGCGAAATCCTGTCGCCCAGGGCGCTCGGCCTGGTGCTGACGGCCTATTCCATCCGTGCAAGCTTCTATTCGATGCATGAGTTGATGCGCGAAACCATGCGTGGCGCCGGTGGCGTCGTGGCATCCGGCGAACTCGTCATTCGCGAGGCCGGGCTTGACGGCAAGACGCCGGGACGGGTGCTTTCCACATCGCTGTTCAGCCGCTGGGAGCCGAAATGACGAACGACATGCGCGAAAACACCACGCGCCGGGTTGGCCAGGTCAAGGAAGTGACCAGCCTTGCCAATCCCATCATCAAGGATATCAAGGCGCTCACCCAGAAAAAGGGCAGGGAAGAGACCGGCACCTTCATGGCGGAAGGCTTAAAGCTGGTCATCGACGCGCTTGAACTGGGCTGGACGATCAAGACGCTGGTTTATGCCAAGGCCGCCAAAGGCAAGCCGCTGGTGGAGCAGGCGGCGGTGAAGACGGTCGCCTCTGGCGGTTTGGTGCTGGAAGTCAGCGAAAAGGTTATCGCCTCGATCACCCGCCGCGACAATCCGCAGATGGTTGTCGGCATTTTCGAGCAGAAATGGAAACCGCTGAAGGATATCCGCCCGGAAAAGGGCGAGACCTATATCGCGCTCGACCGGGTGCGTGATCCCGGCAATCTCGGCACCATCATCCGCACCGCGGATGCGGCGGGCGCTTCAGGCGTCATTCTCGTCGGCGATTGCACCGATCCCTTTTCGTTGGAAACGGTTCGCGCCACCATGGGTTCGGTTTTCGCCACGCCTGTTGCCCGCGCTTCGGTCGAGGAATTCCTCTCCTGGAAAAAATCGGCCAATGTCAGCGTCGTCGCCACCCATCTCGCCGGCTCGGTCGATTATCGAAAGATCGACTATGCCGGAAAGCCGGTCGTGCTTTTGATGGGCAACGAACAGTCTGGCCTGCCGCCGGAACTGGCAGGCAAGGCCGATCAGCTCGCCCGTATTCCCCAGCAGGGACGCGCCGACAGCCTCAATCTCGCCATCGCAACCGCCGTCATGCTTTTCGAGGCGCGGCGACATCTCCTCGAACTGACACCGGTGAAGTAATGGCCAAAGCGGCGTTGTTTTCGAAATTTGGTCCGGCTTTCGCGCTGATCGTTGCTGCCCTTGTGCTGGACCAGATCGTCAAGCAACTGGTCGAAGCCTATCTGCCGCTGCAGGAAATGGTGCCGGTCATTCCGTTTCTGGCGCTTTACCGCACCTATAATCTCGGCGTGGCATTTTCGATGCTGTCGGACATGCACGGCTGGTTCATCGTCAGCATGCGGCTCGTCATTGTGGTCTTCGTCCTGTGGCTCTGGCGCAAGACGGCAGCGGACCGAACCTTCGCCCATCTCGGCTTCGCCTTCATCATCGCGGGCGCGGCCGGCAATCTTCTCGACCGCTTTTTCTACGGTCACGTCATCGACTATATCCTGTTTCACACAGACACATGGTCCTTCGCGGTCTTCAATCTGGCCGACACTTTCATAACCATCGGCGCGGGCTGCGTCATTCTCGATGAGTTTTTACACGCTCGGGCAGCTAAAAAGTAAAATTTTAGGGTTTCAACAAAACATATCAAAACCGCTGCCGTGGTAGCGGTTGTCTATGAGCGAACCGGCAAGACTTCGGGAAAGAGTTTCAGATGGCCTCGGCCTGGCTGCCCCGGCAGCGCAGCCGGCGGATCGTGCCGACACCACATCTCACAAAGCCATTGAGCGCCATGAGGTCGACGCCAGGTCGATCGCCCTCCATGTCGCCGTTTCATTGTCGGTGGGTGCGTTCTCTGCGGCCCTGATTGCGCTTGCGGTGCCCTATGCGGTCACTGTCGCGCTGGCATCCTTCTTCGCCGCCGTGCTCGTCGGTCTTCTGTTCTACGCGCTGTTCAGCAAATCTTCACCTCTTCCCGACGAACTGCCAGCCGATTTCTCGGATGTCCGTCTGCGGCAAACGCAGAACCGTTCGCTGATTGCCGGGATGCAGGAAGCCATGGGCGATATAGTCGTGATCCGCAATATGGACCGGCGTATCGTCGAGGCGAACACCGTCTTTCGCGAAATGACGGGGTGTTTTGCTCCCGAAGGGCTGAGCTGCGAGGAGATAGGCATCGCTTTCCGGCCGGGCGGCAAGGCTCACGTTTATGACGTGGAAATCGCGACCCCTTTCGGGCAGCGCATTTTCTCCTGGCATGATGCGGTGACCCGCGATCTCGCAAGCAGCCGTCTTCTTATCAGCAGCATCGCAAGGGACGTGACCGAAGAGCGTCTGGCGCTTGGCGAAAGGGAGGACGCCCGGTTGCGCGCCGAAAAGGCCGATGCCGAAAAAGCGCGGCTGCTGGCCACCGTAAGCCACGAAATCCGCCTGCCGCTGTCAGGCATGCTTGGCATGAACCATCTTCTGTCGCAGACGAAGCTCAACCAGGAACAACGGAATTATCTCGATGGCATGAAGCAGTCCGGCCAGTCGCTTGTGCAGCTGGTCGAGGACCTGCTGGACTATTCGACCATGGAGGCGGGCCGTTTCAAGCTCAATCCGCGTGCGGAAAACCTGCGGCGGCTGATCGAGAGCATCGTGGAAATGCTGGCGCATCGCGCCCATGAAAAAGGCATCGAAATCACCTCTTTCGTCACGCCCGATGTGCCAGATTATCTGGATTTCGATCCGGCAAGGCTGCGCCAGGTCCTGTTCAACCTCCTCGGAAACGCCGTCAAATTCACCCGGGAAGGTGGAGTGGTCATCCGGGCGCATATGGTCGAGGGTGAATTGCTGATCACCGTCGAAGATACCGGCCCCGGTATGAGTGCGGCGGAACAGGCCCGTATTTTCGGTGAGTTCGAGCAGGCAGGCCCGATGTCTCAGAGAAGTGCAGGCACCGGGCTCGGTCTTGCCATTTCAGCCCGCATCGTGCGGGAATTCGGCGGCAGCCTCACCGTGTCGAGCCGCAAGGGCAAGGGCAGCACCTTCACGCTCGCCTTCCGCCCCGGCAGCGCGCCTGCCGGGATGCCGGACCAAGGCCGGCGTCATTGCCTTCAGCATACGAATGTCCTGCTGGTTGCCCCCAGGGGTGTGGCGGCAGCGGTGACGATGGAGGCGATAGAGGCTTTCGGCGGCAAATGTATTCTCATCCATCAGCCGGAGGATCTGGAAAGGCTGAAGGACAAGACGGGTGGCGTGGCCGCCAGCCTCACCGATATCATCGTCGATCAACGTATTTCCGCTCTCTTCAGGGACGATCTGAAGGAGTGGCCAAAACAGAATGTTCGCCGCACGCTGCTGGTCAGTCCCGAAGAGCGGCCTTCGACGATGCATGTATCCTTCGATGCGTGGCTGATCCGGCCGCTGCGCGAAAAATCCCTGATCGACGTCCTGTGCGGCCGCCTGCGTGGAATAGAACGGCGCGACGCCATCAACGACAATCACCCGGATGTGGGGTTTTCGTCGCGGGTGAGCGAAGGCGCAAGCGGCATCGAGATCCTCGTGGCCGAGGACGACGCCGTCAATGCCCGCATCATTCGCGCCGTGCTCGAAAAAAGCGGCTTTATTGTCCGCACCGTTGACGATTTTCACGCCTTGCAGCAGTCGGTGGCGCTGGGCGCCTCTCGATTGCCGCACCTCATCATTTCCGATCTCAATATGCCGGGTGGTGAGGGGCTGGAGGTGTTACCCGACCTTCTCCTGACGCTGAAGGGCGAGGCAAATATTCCCGTTATCGTGCTGAGCGGCGATGCGAGTGCCGCGACCGCTGAAATCTTGCTGGAGGCCGGTGCGGCCAAGGTTTTGACCAAGCCTGCCGACCCGAGGCGGCTGGTCGAGGAAATTCGCCGCCTGCTGGAGGCGAAACGTGTGTCGCCATCATAATTTAACAGACTCGATCTGGCTGCATTTTGTCACTATTCTGTCGTCAATTAGTGATTTATGACAGGAAAATTCTTTGGTGGCGGAGCGATTCCCCATGGTTGCCGAAATACTCAATCACGACATTTGTGAAAACAATGTTGTCATTCACCCCCGTCCTGAGACTGTGCAGGATAATGAGGGTCTTTTCGGTCGTATCGGCACACTTGAAACACGGCTCGCAAGAAATGAGCGTGAGATCGATGCCGCACAATCCGTGCGTTACCGGGTCTTTGTCGAGGAAATGAAGGCGCGCCTTCCGGCGGAAGCGATGCGCCGCAAGCGCGATATCGATGCCTGGGACAGTGTCTGCGACCATCTGCTCGTGCTCGACAAGGCGATTGAAGGCGACAGCGAAGACCAGATCGTCGGCACCTACCGTCTGCTGCGTCAGGAAACGGCACTCGCCAATAACGGTTTTTATTCCGCAAGCGAATTTGATATCGCCGGACTGGTCGCACGCCATCCGGGCAAGCGTTTCATGGAGCTTGGCCGCTCCTGCGTGCTGCCGGAATATCGCACCAAGCGCACGGTCGAGCTTCTGTGGCAGGGCAACTGGGCCTATGCCGTGAAACACCGCATGGACGCGATGATCGGTTGCGCCTCCTTCCCCGGCGTGCAGCCCGAAGCCCACGCGCTTGCGCTGTCCTTCCTGCATCATAATTGCGTCGCGAAGGGCGAGTGGGCGGCGTCTGCGCTTCCCGAGCTTTACCATGAGATGGACCTCGTGCCGGCCGAGGCGCTGAACGCCCGCAAGGCGCTGAATGCCATGCCGCCACTGATCAAGGGCTATATGCGTCTCGGCGCCATGTTCGGTTCCGGCGCGGTTGTGGATCATGCCTTCAACACCACCGACGTCCTGGTGGTCCTGCCGGTATCGTCCATCGCCGGCCGTTACATCAGCTATTATGGCGGCGAGCCCGAGCGCATCAACGGCTGACCGGATTTTGACGCGGGCGGGGCGGGATGTTCCTGTGGGCAGCGGTCCCGCGCGTGTTGTGTCGGGGCTGCCATTACCGCTAGTGTCGGCGCTCCTTTTTCGCAACACGACATGACATCGGCAAGCCATTGACGGACGTTTTGACCACCGCTTCCCTGATTACGGAGGAGAGCCGCGCTTCGGCCACTCCGATGATGGAGCAATATATCGAGATCAAGGCGAACAATCCCGGTTCGCTGCTGTTCTACCGCATGGGCGATTTTTACGAATTGTTCTTTGACGATGCGGTCGAAGCCTCCCGTTCACTGGGCATCACGCTGACGAAACGCGGCCAGCATATGGGGCACGATATCCCGATGTGCGGTGTTCCGGTTCATGCGGCCGATGATTATTTGCAGAAGCTCATCCTGCGCGGTTATCGCGTCGCTGTCTGCGAGCAGGTGGAAGACCCCGCCGAGGCAAAGAAGCGCGGATCGAAATCCGTGGTCAGGCGTGATGTGGTGCGGCTTGTCACGCCCGGCACCCTGACCGAAGAAAAACTGCTCTCACCGACGGAATCCAACTATCTGATGGCGCTCGCCCGTATCCGCGGCAGCGCCGAGGCGCAGTTCGCGCTGGCCTGGATCGATATTTCCACCGGTGTCTTCCGTCTGGCGGAGACAACGCTGACACGGCTTCTCGCCGACATCTGGCGTATCGACCCGCGCGAACTGATCGTTGCCGACAGCCTGTTTCACGACGAAGAGTTGAGGCCAGTCTTCGACGTGCTGGGCCGTGTGGCCGTGCCGCAACCGGCCATCCTCTTTGACAGCGCCACGGCGGAAGGGCGCATCGCGCGTTATTTCAACGTCTCGACGCTGGATGGTTTCGGCACGTTTTCACGCGTGGAAATGGCGGCTGCCGCTGCGGCCGTGGCCTATGTCGAAAAGACCCAGATCGCCGAGCGCCCGCCTCTCGGCGCACCGGAGCGTGAAAGTGCGGCTTCGACCCTTTTCATCGATCCCGCCACCCGCGCCAATCTTGAACTGGTGAAGACGCTATCAGGCGAAAGAGACGGATCGCTGCTGCATGCCCTCAACCGCACTGTAACAGGCGGCGGCGCGCGACTTCTGGCCGAGCGGCTGATGTCGCCCTTGACCGACCCGGAAAAGATCAATGCCCGTCTCGATGCCGTGGCCTATCTCATCGATGACGTCTCCCTCTGCGATGGCCTGCGCGACGCCCTGAAACATGTCGCGGATATGCCGCGCGCACTTTCCCGCCTTGCGCTGGAACGCGGTGGCCCGCGTGATCTCGGCGCTATCCGGCAGGGGCTGGTTTCGGCCGAAAAAATTGCGGCCATTCTTGATGATGGGCTGCTGCCAGATGAGTTGGCGATGGCTCTCAAGGATTTGAAAGCCCTGCCGGGCGCTCTTGAGGCGATGCTCGGCTCGATGCTGGCTGACGATCTGCCGCTTCTGAAGCGCGATGGCGGTTTTCTGCGCGAAGGCGCCAACCCTGAACTCGACGAGGTGCGGGCGCTACGCGACCAGTCGCGTCGTGTGATCGCCGGTCTGCAATTGAAATACGCCGATGAGACCGGCATTAAGTCGCTGAAGATCAAGCACAACAACGTGCTGGGTTATTTCATCGAGGTGACGGCGGGCAATGCCGATGTGATGATGGCGACGGACGAGGCCAAGGCGCGTTTCATCCACCGCCAGACCATGGCAGGCGCCATGCGCTTCACCACCACCGAGCTTGCCGATCTCGAAAGCCGCATCGCCAATGCCGCCGCACATGCTTTGACGATGGAGCTGGAGGCCTTCGCGCGCATGGTCGAGGCCGTGGTGCAGCAGGCGGAAGCGATCAAGGCCGGCGCGGCGGCACTTGCCACCATCGATGTCGCCTCCAGCCTTGCCTATCTGGCGACGGAGCAGGCTTATTGCCGACCGATCGTCGATGCCTCGATGACCTTTGCGATCCGCGGCGGGCGTCATCCGGTGGTTGAACAGGCCCTGCGACGCCAGTCGGCGGGACCGTTCATCGCCAATAATTGCGATCTGTCGGCTACCGAGGGCGGCAAAAACGGCGCGATCTGGTTGCTTACCGGCCCGAACATGGGCGGTAAATCGACATTCCTGCGCCAGAATGCGCTGATCGCCATCCTTGCGCAGATCGGCTCCTTCGTCCCGGCAGAAGCCGCGCATATCGGTGTCGTCGACCGGCTGTTTTCCCGTGTTGGCGCATCGGACGATCTGGCGCGCGGTCGCTCGACCTTCATGGTGGAAATGGTGGAAACCGCCGCCATTCTCAATCAGGCGACGGATCGCTCGCTGGTCATTCTGGATGAGATCGGCCGTGGCACGGCGACGTTTGACGGTCTTTCCATCGCCTGGGCGGCGGTCGAGCATCTCCATGAGGCCAATCGTTGCCGTGGCCTCTTCGCCACCCATTTCCACGAGCTCACCGTGCTGTCGGAAAAACTCGGCCGCCTCTCCAATGCCACGATGCGGGTGAAGGAGTGGGAAGGCGACGTCATTTTCCTGCACGAGGTCGGACCGGGTGCTGCGGACCGCTCTTACGGCATCCAGGTGGCACGGCTTGCGGGCTTGCCGGCATCGGTGGTCGAGCGCGCCCGCGAAGTGCTGACGAAGCTCGAAGATGCCGACCGCAAGAACCCGGCCAGCCAGCTGATCGACGATCTTCCGCTGTTCCAGATCGCGGTTCGCCGTGAGGAAACCCGCAAGGCTGGACCATCGAAGGTGGAAGAAGCTTTGAAGGGGTTCAACCCGGACGAAATGACGCCGCGTGAGGCATTGGACGCGCTCTATGCGTTAAAGAAAGAACTTGGCAAGGCTTAAGAGGATAGACTGCCTGTCCATCGCCTTTAAAACTCGCTATAGGACACTCCCATCGCAAGCGGTGGGATTTCCCACAGGACATGGATACCGGCATAGATGGCCATCAAGGACCTGGATTTTTCCGCAATTCTCGATGTATCGGCGCTGAAGCGCGAATGCGACATCATCTTCAAGGAAGACGGCAAGCGCATCGCCGATGTCAGATCCGATCTGCTGCCGATCTTTCGCAAGGCCAGCACGGAAGGCCGGGAAAAAGCACGCGAGCTGCTGAAATCCGAGGGTGGCGGCATCGATTGCGCCAGACGCATCTCCTGGCTTCAGGACCGGCTGATCGAGACGCTTTATGATCTGACCTGCCAATATGTCTATCCGAAAGACGCGCCGCAGATCGCTGTTGCGGCGGTCGGCGGTTATGGTCGTGGCACGCTGGCGCCGGGATCGGATATCGACCTCCTGTTCCTGCTGCCGGCCAAGAATACGCCGGATATGCACAAGGCCGTGGAGTTCGTGCTTTATCTCCTCTGGGATCTCGGCTTCAAGGTCGGCCATGCCACCCGCACGGTGGATGAGTCTATCCGCCTGTCCAAATCCGATATGACGATCCGCACCGCCATTCTGGAAGTGAGGGCGATCTGCGGCAAGAAATCTCTGACCGACGATCTCGAGAAACGTTTCGAGTCGGAAGTCGTCACCGGCACCGGCCCGGAATTCATCGCCGCCAAGCTCGCCGAGCGTGACCAGCGCCACCGCAAGGCGGGCGATACGCGCTATCTGGTGGAGCCGAACGTCAAGGAAGGCAAGGGTGGTCTGCGCGACCTGCACACGCTGTTCTGGATCGCCAAATATTATTACCACGTCCGCGATACCGCCGATCTCGTCAAGCTTGGCGTCCTGTCGCGGCGTGAACTCAGGCTGTTCGAAAAGGCCGATGATTTTCTCTGGGCCGTACGCTGCCAGATGCATTTCATCACCGGCAAGGCGGAGGAACGTCTTTCCTTCGACATCCAGCGTGAGATTGCCGATGCCCTGAATTATCAGCCGCGCCCGGGCCTTTCCGCCGTCGAGCGTTTCATGAAGCACTATTTCCTCGTGGCGAAGGATGTGGGTGACCTGACGCGCATCGTCTGCGCCGCGCTGGAAGATCGGCAGGCGAAGGACGTGCCGGGCCTGTCGGGGGTTCTCAGCCGCTTCGCCCATCGCGTCCGCAAGATTCCAGGTTCGGTGGAATTCGTGGAAGATCGGGGGCGCATTGCGCTTGCCAAGCCGGATGTGTTCAAGAACGATCCGGTCAACCTGATCCGACTTTTCCATATCGCGGATATCAACAATCTCGAACTGCATCCGGATGCGTTGCGTGTGGTCACCCGCTCTCTGTCGCTCATCAATGACGAGCTACGCGAAAACGATGAGGCGAACCGGCTTTTCCTGTCGATCCTCACGTCGCGGCGCGACCCGGCCTTGACGCTGAGACGCATGAACGAGGCCGGTGTGCTCGGCAAGTTCATCCCCGAATTCGGCAAGATCGTCGCGATGATGCAGTTCAACATGTATCATCACTATACGGTGGATGAGCATCTGATCCGCTCCGTCGGCGTGCTCTCGGAAGTGGACAAGGGAACGGCTGTCGATGCCCATCCGCTCGCCAACCAGCTGATGCCGAGCGTTGAGGAGCGCGAGGCGCTTTATGTCGCCGTCCTGTTGCACGACGTTGCCAAGGGCAGGCAGGAAGACCACTCGATTGCCGGCGCGCGCGTGGCCCGCAAGCTCTGCCAGCGCTTCCGCCTCACCGGCAAGCAGACAGAAACGGTGGTCTGGCTGATCGAGCAGCATCTTCTGATGTCCATGGTCGCCCAGACGCGCGATCTGCATGACCGCAAGACCATCACCGATTTCGCCGACAAGGTGCAGTCCATGGAGCGGCTGAAGATGCTGCTGATCCTCACGGTCTGCGATATCCGCGCGGTTGGTCCGGGCGTCTGGAACGGCTGGAAGGGGCAGCTGCTGCGTTCGCTTTATTACGAGACCGAGCTGCTGCTGTCAGGCGGTTTTTCGGAAGTCTCCCGCAAGGAGCGCGCGCAGATTGCCCGCCAAGCGCTTTACGATGCGCTCGACGACTGGGGTCAGAAGGCGCGGCGCAAATACACCAAGCTGCATTATGAGCCCTATCTGCTGACGGTCGCGCTGGAAGATCAGGTGCGCCACACCCGCTTCATCCGCGAGGCCGACAAGCAGGAAAAGGCGCTGTCGACCATGGTGCGCACGCATTCCTTTCACGCCATCACCGAAATCACCGTGCTGGCGCCAGACCATCCGCGCCTGCTCTCGATCATCACTGGCGCTTGTGCGGCGGCCGGCGCCAACATCGCCGACGCGCAGATATTCACCACATCCGACGGGCGTGCATTGGATACGATCCTGATCAACCGCGAGTTCCCGATCGACGAGGATGAGACACGACGCGGCAACAATGTCGGCAAGCTCATCGAGGAGGTTCTGTCCGGCAAGCAGCGCCTGCCGGAAATGATCGCTACCCGCACCAAGAGCCGCAGGAAGAAAAGCGCCTTCACCATTCCGCCCTCCGTCATCATTTCCAACGGGCTTTCGAACAAGTTCACCGTCATAGAGGTCGAGTGCCTCGACCGGCCCGGACTTCTTGCGGATATGACGGCAGTGATCGCCGATCTGTCGCTGGATATTCATTCCGCCCGCATCACCACCTTCGGCGAAAAGGTCATCGACACCTTCTATGTGACGGATCTCTTCGGCCAGAAGGTGACGAACGACAACCGGCAGGCCAGCATTGCCACGCGCCTCAAGGCCGTGATGAGCGAGCAGGAAGACGAATTGCGCGACCGCATGCCGAACGGCATCATCGCCCACCCAGACGTGGCGGCGCTGCCGGCTGCGCGCACGGCAAAGGCTTGAGATCATGAGCCTGATCGGCAAGTTCGCCACCGTCGGCACGGCCACGCTCGGCAGCCGCATCTTCGGTTTTGTCCGCGAGACCCTGATGGCGGCCGCCGTTGGCACAGGCCCGGTGGCCGATGCCTTCAACGCCGCCTTCCGTTTCCCGAACACCTTCCGGCGTCTCTTTGCCGAAGGCGCGTTCAACTCGGCCTTCGTGCCGCTTTTCGCCAAGGAAATCGAGGCGAATGGCATGGAAGGCGCAAGACGCTTTTCCGAAGAGGTTTTCGGCGTTCTCTTTACCGTGCTTCTGGCCCTGACGATCCTGATGGAACTGTCGATGCCGTTCATCGTACGTACCGTGATTGCGCCGGGCTTTCTGGAAGACCCGGTGAAGTTCGACAACACCGTCCGTCTCGCCACCATCATGTTCCCCTATCTCGCCTGCATGTCGCTGGCGGCGATGATGGGCGGCATGCTGAATTCGCTGCACCGTTATTTCGCAGCGGCTATCGCGCCGGTTTTCCTCAACATCATCCTCATCGGCGTGCTCGCCTTGGCATGGTGGAAGAACTACGACCCTCTGCAGGTGGGCTTTGCCCTGTCCTGGGGAGTGATGGTTGCGGGTCTGGTGCAGCTTGCCATCGTCTGGATCGCGGTGCGCAATGCCGGCATGCGGATCGGTTTGCGCAGGCCCAGGCTGACGAAGAACGTCCAGCGGCTTCTGGTCCTCGCCCTGCCGGCGGCGATAACCGGCGGCATCACCCAGATCAATCTCCTGATCAACACCAATATCGCCTCTGCCGGCGAAGGTGTGATCTCCTCGCTCGCCTATGCGGACCGGATTTACCAGCTACCGCTCGGTGTCGTCGGCATCGCCGTCGCTACCGTGCTTCTGCCGGAACTGGCGCGGGCTTTGCGCGGCGGACATATGGTCGAGGCGGGAAGCCTGCAGAACCGTTCGGTCGAATTCGTGCTGTTCCTGACATTGCCCGCAGCGGCCGCCCTTCTCGTCATGGCCGAGCCCATCGTGCGTTTTCTCTACGAGCGCGGCAATTTCTCGCCTTCGGCCACCATCACCGTTGCGCAAATCCTCGGCATATACGGTCTTGGCTTGCCGGCTTTCGTGTTGATAAAAGCATTTATTCCCGGTTTCTTCGCCCGCGAAGACACCCGCACGCCGATGATCTTTGCGGCAATTTCCGTGGTGGTGAACGTCTCGCTCGCGCTGACGCTTTTCCCGCGCCTTGGCGGTCCGGGCATCGCCATCGCTGAAATAACCGCCGGCTGGGTGAATGCCGCCCTGCTGTTCGGCATGCTCCTGTGGCGCGGGCACTGGCAGGTGGATATTCCGCTGCTGACCCGCATTCCGCGATTGCTTCTGGCCTCTGCACTCATGGCCGGCTTCGTGCACTATGCGCTGACCTATCTGAGCTTCGAGCTGTCTTCCGCCTCCTCGATTTTTGTTCGGGCAGGAACGATCATGGCTCTCGTATTCGCAGCCATGCTGGTCTATTTCGCGCTCGCCTTCGTGTCCGGCGGCGCTGATATCGGCATGGTGAAGAGAGCCATCCGCAAGCGCGGCAAGAAGAGCGTCGAAACGGAGGCTGGCTGATGTCCTTTGCTGAAAACCGGCGCATCGCTCTCGTCACCCTTGTTGTGGATGATTACGACCGGGCAAAGGCATTTTATTGCGAGGCTCTCGGGTTCGAGTGCCTTTCCGATCAACCGCTTGGCGATGGCAAGCGGTGGGTGGTGGTGAAGCCGCAAGGGACTGAAGGCGCCGCCCTGCTGCTTGCCCAGGCGGATGGTGAACCGCAGCGGTTTGCCGTCGGCAACCAGACCGGCGGACGGGTCGGATTTTTCCTCCACACCGACAATTTCCAAAGCGACTATGAGACCATGCTTGCGCGCGGCGTGCGCTTTCTGGAGGAACCGCGCCATGAGGTTTACGGTTCTGTCGCAGTCTTTTCCGACCCTTATGGAAATCGCTGGGATCTTCTGGAACCGCGCGGCTAAGATGCCCTGAAACCGCTTGATTGCGAGGGGCTGCGGGTGCATAAGCGCGCGTGCAATTCCAACCATGGGCGGGGCCCTCCACAAGCCTTTTCGAGGACGACAATGAACGCATTCAAGCCGCTGGTTTTCTCGGGCGTCCAGCCGACCGGCAATCTGCATCTCGGCAATTATCTCGGCGCGATCCGCAAGTTCGTGGCGCTGCAGGAAGATAACGACTGCATCTATTGCGTGGTCGATATGCACGCCATCACCGCCCAGCTCGTTCACTCCGACCTGAAGGCGCAGACCCGCTCCATCGCCGCCGCCTTCATCGCGTCGGGCATCGACCCCGTGAAGCATATTGTCTTCAACCAGTCGGCCGTGCCGCAGCATGCGGAACTGGCATGGGTGTTCAACTGCGTGGCGCGCATCGGCTGGATGGAGCGCATGACGCAGTTCAAGGACAAGTCCGGCAAGAATGCCGAGCAGGTCTCGCTCGGTCTGCTGGCCTATCCGAGCCTGATGGCCGCCGACATTCTCGTCTATCGCGCCACCCATGTGCCCGTTGGCGACGACCAGAAACAGCATCTGGAACTCGCCCGCGACATCGCCCAGAAATTCAACATCGATTTCGGCGACCATATCCGCAAGGCGGGTCTCGGGCTCGACATCACGGTGGGCGACGAGCCGGTGCATGCCTATTTCCCGATGGTGGAGCCGCTGATCGGCGGTCCGGCCCCGCGCGTGATGTCGTTGAAGGACGGCACCAAGAAGATGTCGAAGTCCGATCCATCCGACCTGTCGCGCATCAACCTGATGGACGATGTCGATGCCATCTCCAGAAAGATCAAGAAGGCAAAGACGGATCCGGATGCGTTGCCGAGCGAAGTCGAAGGCCTGAAGGGACGGCCCGAGGCTGAAAACCTCGTTGGCATCTATGCCGCGCTCTCCGACAAGACGAAGGCGGATGTTCTTTCCGAATTCGGCGGGCAGCAGTTCTCGGCCTTCAAGCCGGCTCTCGTCGAGCTTGCCGTCAATGTGCTGGCGCCTGTGAACAATGAGATGCGTCGCCTTCTCGACGACCCGACCCATATCGATGCCATCCTCAGCCAGGGTGGCGAACGGGCTCGCGCGATCGCTGAGAAGACGATGAACGAGGTGCGTGACATCATCGGCTTCCTGCGCTGACCACGCACCGCCTGCGAACAACGGCAGGCGGTTTGCGCCTGCCGTGATTTGATATAATCTCCGCCCGAACCGTCGGGCGGTTTCTCGGATCACGGCGGATTGAGGGAGTGCGGAATGGTTTCAACACGGCTGTCGCGTCTGGAAGGGCATCGTCGCAAGTTTCTCGCTGTTATCGATGACACACCGGAATGCGAAAGGGCCGTGCACTATGCCGGTCGTCGCGCCAAGAACTCCAATGGCGGGTTGGTTCTGCTCTATGTGATACCGGAAGGCGATTTCCAGCAATGGCTGGGTGTCGAGCAGATCATGCGGGCAGAAGCGCGCGAGGAAGCGGAAGCCACGCTCGCCAAGATCGCCCAGAAGGTGCGTGAAACAATCGGCATCGAGCCGGAAGCCGTGATCCGCGAAGGTAGCGCCACCGAGCAGATCCATGGGCTGATCGAAGAAGACCGCGATATCGCGATTCTGGTGCTGGCGGCGGGTTCGACGAAGGAAGGGCCGGGACCGCTCGTTTCCTCGATCGCCGGGCGCGGTGCAGCCTTCCCGATCCCCGTCACCGTGTTGCCGGATACACTGACGGATGAGGAAATCGACGCACTCTGCTGATCTGATCTTGGGGCAAGATCTAGGGGCTGACGATTTCTTGAATGTAATTATCATGTCAGGGCTTGAAGTGAAGCTTCGCCGGGCGTATTTTTTTGGAAGAATTCTAAATTACGGGGCGTGAACGGCGACCTCGAAGGAGAAGACGATGTTCATTCAGACGGAAGCCACGCCGAACCCCACGACGCTGAAGTTCCTGCCCGGCAAGGTGGTGCTGGAAAGCGGCACGGCGGAGTTCCTCAACCCCGCACAGGCGCAGGCCTCGCCGCTGGCAGAGCGCCTTTTCACCATTCCAGGTGTCACCGGCGTTTATTTCGGCTTCGATTTCATCACCGTCACCAAGGATGGCGCTGAATGGCAGCACCTGAAGCCCGCCATTCTGGGCTCGATCATGGAACATTTCATGTCCGGCCGCCCGATCATGGGCACCGCGATTGCCGCCGAAGTGTCGGATGAAGAAGGTGAGTTCTTCGAAGAGGGTGACGAAACCATCGTCGCCACCATCAAGGAACTGCTGGATACCCGCGTTCGCCCCGCTGTGGCGCAGGATGGCGGCGACATCACCTTCCGCGGCTTCCGCGACGGCACGGTGTTCCTGAACATGAAGGGTGCCTGCTCGGGTTGCCCGTCCTCCACGGCCACGCTGAAGCATGGCGTTCAGAACCTGCTTCGCCATTTCGTGCCGGAAGTGCGCGAAGTCGAAGCGGTATGACATTTCTAAGCCAGGCCACGCCATGATTGTTCTTTCACTCGACACATCAGGCGTGGACTGTTCTGCCTGCGTTTATGACAGTGCCTCCGACACGGTGCTTGGAGAAATATGCGAAACGATCGGCAAGGGACATGCCGAGCGGCTGATGGCCGTGATCGACGGTGCCTTGCACCAAGCGCATCTGCCGCTGCAAAAGGTGGAGCGCATAGCGGTGACGATCGGTCCTGGCTCCTTCACCGGTATCCGCGTCGGCGTCGCCGCCGCGCGCGGCTTTGCATTGTCGCTCGGCATTGAGGCCGTGGGCGTGACCACGCTTGAGACACTCGCCTTGCACCATCTGTTGGAAAATCCCGGTCGGCCTGTCGCTGTCGGGCTGGATGCCAAACGCGGCGAAACCTATCTCCAGATATTTGCAGTGGATGGATCGCCGCTTGGCGAGGCGGTACTCCTGTCGCTGGACGATGCCAAATCGGTTCTCTCGGGTTTCGGCGGCGCCATCATCGGTTCCGCTGCCCCTCTTTTTGCAGGATCCGAGGCGGGCTCCCGGCCGGATCACTTCCCGATCGCCACCGTTGCGCGCGTCGGCGCACGCAAGCCGGCGGGCCAGAAGAAACCCGCACCGCTTTATCTGCGGGGGCCGGATGCCCGGCCGCAAACCGGTTTTGCGCTGGCACGCCAGGACGTTGCCTGATAGGGCATTCGTCAATACGTGCCAATGATTCCTGTGATGCCCGATTGCTGTTATGTTTGACGAATACCTGAGCTGGAAGCCCTATTTCGAGATCGTGCCGATGCAGCATGAGGATTGCGCCGGCGTAGCGGAACTGCATGCGCTGCGCTTTCCGCGTCCCTGGAATGATGGGGAATTTTCCGGGCTTTTGACGCAAGGGTCGGTTTTCGGTGCTGTCGCCCGGCAGACGAACGCGTTTTTCAGCAGGCCGCTTGGCGGTTTCGTGCTGGCGCGGGAAGTGGCGGGCGAGGCGGAAATCCTGACAGTTGCCGTGGCCGACAAGTTTGCGCGCTCCGGTCTCGGCTGGCGTCTGATGCAATCGGCCGCCCGTGAGGCGATGATGCGCGGCGCCGAAACCATGTTCCTCGAGGTGGACAACAGCAACGCCTCCGCGCTCGGGCTCTACAAAAAGCTCGGCTTTAAAACGGTTGCGGAGCGCAAGGCCTATTACACGGCCAAGGATGGAACGAAGTCGACGGCGCTTGTCATGCGCCGCGATCTTCGCTAGTTCCCGTGCAACAGGCATTTTTCGGCGAAAGCCGCAGAAACCAACCGGAAGACTCAAAAGGCCAGAAGACGTGATAGACCTTTCGAAAACGCTGGAGGAGCTTTGTGCCGAGCGCGGCATGCGGATGACGGATCAACGCCGCGTCATCGCCCGTGTCCTGCAGGAATCCGCCGACCATCCCGATGTCGAGGAGCTTTACCGCCGCTCCTCCGCCGTGGATCCGCGCATATCAATTTCCACCGTCTACAGAACGGTGAAGCTGTTCGAGGATGCCGGCATCATCGAGCGTCATGATTTTCGTGATGGCCGCTCGCGTTACGAGACGGTGCCCGAGGAGCATCACGATCATCTGATCGACCTGAAAAACGGCGTCGTCATCGAGTTTCATTCGCCTGAGATCGAGGCCCTTCAGGAAAAGATCGCCCGGGAACACGGCTTCAAGCTCGTCGATCATCGGCTGGAACTTTACGGCGTGCCGTTGAAGCCCGGCGAACGCTGAGACGCCGGTGAACAGACGGGCGTTTCAATCATGATGTGGCTCCGGACAGCCTATATTGCGGTCGTTCTCCTGATCGTCACGCTCATATTGCTGCCGCTGCAACTCCTGGGCCTCGCCTTCGACTGGCGGCTTCGCCGCCGCATTCCGCGCATCTGGCACCGCATCGCCTGCCATGTTCTCGGCATCCGCGTCCATGTCCACGGAGAGGTGGAACGGGCAAAACCGCTGATGCTGGCGGTCAACCACGCCTCGTGGAAAGACATTCTCGTTCTCGGCAGCATTGCCGATGTCGTGTTCATCGCCAAGACGGAGGTGAGGGACTGGCCGGTTTTCGGCTGGCTTGCCAGGCTGCAGAAAAGCATCTTCGTCCAGCGTGAACAGAAGCGCAGCACGGGCGAGCAGGTGGGCGAGATTGCCGCCCGCATGGCCGACGGCGAGATCGTCGTCCTGTTTCCCGAAGGCACCACTTCGGACGGCAACCGCATGCTCGCCGTCAAATCCTCGCTGTTTGGGGCGGCTTCCACCGCGGCCGAGCAGGTTCCGGGCAAACTTGTTTACGTGCAGCCGGTCGCGATCGCCTATACGCGGGTGCACGGCATGGCCATGGGACGTTATCACCGGGTCATTGCGGCCTGGCCGGGCAGCATAACCCTGGTGCCGCATCTGCTCGGCATCATCAAAGCGGGCGCCATCGACGTCGACGTGACATTCGGTGACAGCGTTCCGTTTCACAACACGGATAACCGCAAGCGCCTTGCGACCGATATCGCCGCTTCAATCCGTTCCATGCTGGCCTTCAGCCTGCGCGGTGGCTGGCGGAAATAGCGGGATCATGGCTTTTCCGGCATTTTTCTGTTTAATCTGGTCGGGAAAAACACTAGATAGCCGCCATGACCCAGGAAACCATCAGCCTCGACGCTCCCGAAATGATCACCCGCGAGGGTTCGAACAGCCGCAAGGTTTTTATCAAGACCTATGGCTGTCAGATGAACGTTTACGATTCCGTCCGCATGAGCGATGCGCTGGCGAAGGATGGTTACGTTCAGACCGAGGATATGGGCGAGGCGGATCTGGTTCTGCTGAATACCTGTCACATCCGTGAAAAGGCGGCTGAAAAGGTCTATTCGGCGCTTGGACGCCTGCGCGACATGAAAAAATCGCGCGAAGAGCAGGGCCGCGAATTCATGATCGGCGTTGCCGGCTGTGTGGCGCAGGCGGAAGGCGAGGAAATCCTTCGCCGTGCGCCCGCTGTCGATGTCGTCATCGGCCCCCAGACCTATCACCGCCTGCCGGACGCCTTGAAGCGGGTGCGCGGTGGTGAACGCGTCATCGAGACCGAATATGCCGTCGAGGACAAGTTCGAGCATCTGCCGGTCGCCGAGAAGGCGACGCTGCGCACGCGCGGCGTGACCGCGTTTCTGACGGTGCAGGAAGGCTGCGACAAATTCTGCACCTTCTGTGTTGTGCCCTATACGCGTGGTTCGGAAGTGTCGCGTCCCGTGCGCCAGATCGTCGATGAGGCGATGAAGCTGGTGGATGCCGGCGTGCGTGAGATCACGCTGCTTGGCCAGAACGTCAACGCCTGGCAGGGTGAAGGCCCGAAGGGTGAAAAATGGGGCCTTGCCGAACTGCTTTACCGGCTGGCGGAAATCCCCGGCCTCGCGCGGCTGCGTTATACCACCAGCCACCCGCGAGACATGGATGATCGCCTGATTGGCGCCCATCGCGATCTGCGTATCCTGATGCCCTATCTGCATCTGCCGGTGCAATCAGGCTCGGACCGCATCCTGAAGGCGATGAACCGCCGCCATACGGGCGAGGAATATATCCAGCTTATCGAAAAAATCCGCGCCGCCCGCCCTGATATCGCCATGTCGGGGGACTTTATTGTCGGCTTCCCCGGTGAGACGGATCGCGATTTCGAAGATACGATGGCGATTGTCGAGCAGGTGAAATACGCGCAGGCCTTCTCTTTCAAATATTCCACCCGTCCCGGTACGCCGGGGCTGACCTTACGGATCAGGTTGCGGAAGAGGTGAAGGCCGAGCGGCTGGAAAGATTGCAGGCCCTGCTGCTGCGGCAGCAGAAGGAATTTGCGGAATCGCTGGTCGGAAAAACCATGGATGTGTTGCTGGAAAAGCCCGGCCGCATGCCTGAACAGTTGATAGGTCGCTCTCCCTGGCTGCAATCCGTGAATCTTGATGCAAAGACTTTGAAAATCGGTGACATTGTTAATGTACGAATCACCGCAACGGGTCCAAACAGCTTGTTTGCCGAGGTGGCAGAGAGTTAGAGTGAGGAGCCGACACTGATTGGGACAGGAGCCTGACCGCTTGAACGCACATGAATTGGTATCACCTTCATCGCGCCAGCCACGCCAAGCCGCGACCGACGCCAATCACTTTGTCCTCACGTTCGAGAATAACAGGATAGCGGGAGAGCTATTCGGTCAGTTCGATCAGAACCTGAAGCTCTTGGAACAGCGCCTCAACATCGATGCACGTCCGCGCGGCAATTCCGTAGCCATCACCGGCGATGTCGTTGCCACCAATCAGGCCCGCCGCGCACTGGATTTCCTTTATGAGCGCCTGCTCAAGGGCGGAACCGCCGAGGTTTCCGACGTGGAAGGCGCGATCCGCATGGCCATGGCCGCAGACGACCAGTTGACCTTGCCGACGATGGAGCGCAAGGCGAAGATTTCCATGGCGCAGATTTCCACCCGCAAGAAGACCATCGCTGCCCGCACGCCGACGCAGGATGTCTATATGCGGGCGCTGGAACAGTCCGAGCTGGTTTTCGGCGTCGGCCCTGCCGGCACCGGCAAGACCTATCTGGCTGTGGCGCATGCGGCGCAGCTGCTGGAGCGCGGCGCGGTCGACCGCATCATCCTGTCGCGTCCGGCGGTGGAAGCGGGCGAACGCCTGGGCTTCCTGCCGGGTGACATGAAGGAAAAGGTCGATCCCTATCTGCGCCCGCTTTACGACGCGCTTTATGACATGATGCCGGGTGACAAGGTAGAGCGCGCCATTCAGGCGGGCGTCATCGAAATCGCCCCGCTCGCCTTCATGCGCGGACGCACACTCGCCAACGCCGCCGTCATTCTGGACGAAGCCCAGAATACGACGACGATGCAAATGAAGATGTTCCTGACCCGTCTCGGCGAGAACGGCCGCATGATCGTGACCGGTGACCCAAGCCAGGTGGACCTTCCGCGCGGGGTGAAGTCCGGCCTTGTCGAAGCCCTGCAAATCCTCACCGATGTGGAGGGCGTGTCAGTCGTCCGCTTCAAGGATGTCGACGTCGTACGTCATCCGATGGTGGCGCGGATCGTCAGGGCTTACGAATCCCACACGGCGGTGCCGGATGAAAGCCTCGTGAAGGGCAGCTGACGCAAGACAATGACAGTTCTGGATATTCAAATCAGCGTCGAGACCGAAGGTTGGTCGTCGGAAGAGGACCTTCATGCCTTCGCCACCAAGGCGCTGGATGCGGCGGTTGATGTTCTGAAGCGGGAAGAGGAGCAACCCTTCCCGAAAATACCGGTGGAACTGTCGCTGGTCTTTACCGACGACGAAAATATTCGGGAAATCAACGCCGAGTGGCGCGACAAGGACAAGGCAACCAACGTCTTGTCTTTTCCTGCTTTTCCGCTGGAACCGGGTGGAATGCCCGGCCCGATGCTGGGTGATATCGTCATTGCCCGTGAGACGGTTGAACGTGAGGCTCTTGAACTTGAGAAGAGTTTCGGGGATCATCTGACCCATCTTCTCGTTCATGGGTTCCTGCATTTGTTCGGTTATGACCACATGGACGAGGAGGAAGCGGAAGAAATGGAGTCGCTTGAGACTCGCATTTTGGCGGTGCTTGGCCTATCTGATCCTTACGCGGGACAGGAACCGCTTTAAATATTGTCTGGAGCCATGAACGAACATTCTGCACGACCTGCCAATGAGGGCAGAGAAAACGGCGAGCAGTCCTCCTCGGAAGAGGGCAGTAGTCACTTACGTCAAGACCTCACTGCAAAGCCGAGATCGACGATCTGGTCGCGCATCGGACGGTTGCTGAAACCGTCACAGGGTGAGCGCCTGCGCGAAGATTTGACCGACGCGCTGATGGCCGACACTGAAATCGGTGCCGCCTTTTCGCCCGAAGAGCGGGCGATGCTGAACAATATCCTGCGTTTCCGGGAGGTTCGGGTCGAAGATATCATGATCCCGCGGGTCGATATTGACGGTCTCGATCAGAATATGACGATCGGCGATGCGCTGATCCTCTTCGAAGAAACGGGGCGTTCCCGCATGCCGGTCTACGAAGAGACGCTGGATGACCCCAAGGGCATGATCCATATCCGCGATCTCCTGGCCTATGTGGCCAAGCAGGCCCGCAACAAACGCCGCGCCGGATCGCGAAGCGTCGCCTATGGCGAGACGAAGGCGCCGCGTTCGCCGCGACCGAATTTCGACCTTGCGCGGGTCGATCTGGAACAGACGGTTGCCGATGCCGGGCTGGTACGTAAAATTCTTTTTGCGCCACCCTCGATGCTGGCCTCCGATCTCTTGAAGACCATGCAGGCGCAGCGGACGCAGCTCGCCCTCGTGATCGACGAATATGGCGGCACGGACGGCCTCGTCAGCCATGAGGACATCGTCGAGATGGTCGTGGGCGATATCGATGACGAGCATGACAAGGACGAAGCGATGTTTTCGCGTGTCTCTGCCGATGTGCTCGTGGCCGATGCCCGCGCCGAACTCACGGAACTTGCCGAGGCAATTGGCCCCGAATTCGATGTGCGTGAGCATCTGGAAGAAATCGATACACTCGGCGGTCTTATCTTCTTCGCGCTCGGCCGCATTCCGGCCAAGGGCGAGGTTGTCAGGGCCGTGCCGGGTTTCGAGTTCCAGATCCTCGATGCGGATACAAGGCGTATCAAGGGTGTCAGGATTGTCCGTGATCACGGTTCGGAAGGTCAGGATGACCGTGCGCCTGGCGAAGCCAATGAGGTGATTGCGCTGCCGGCGCCGGATGTCCGCCTCATCACGCACCAGCAGAACGCCGACTGAGGAGGGCCGACGGGGAGGGTCCCCGTCGCCGCCACCTTTGAATGCCTCAATCAAACAGGTTTGAAAGCCCTTGATGACTGGCGAAAACGCCACGAGATGCTTTGGCCGCCATCCCCCTGTGGACTGCGAATCTTTTTTCCTTTACGTCGAATTTGAGGGAAAATTCCTTTGTGCGGCCTTGCCGGAACGGGCTTTTCCGGACGCGCATAAAACGGAGATTGTATGGAGCGTCTTGCAGGCAGGGTAATGCTGGCCGGTGGCATGAGCCGCGCAGCAATGGCGGTTGCCGCAGGCGCGGTCGGGGCACTGGCCTTGCCTCCGTTCGGCTTTTTCGCGGCACTGTTTTTGTCTTTTACCCTGCTTGTCTGGCTTGTGGATGGCTGCACCGGCAAGCCGGGCGGCGGCATTTTCAGCCGTGTCATGCCGGCGTTCGGCATCGGCTGGTGTTTTGGGCTGGGCTATTTCGTGGCGGGCCTGTGGTGGCTGGGCAATGCGCTCCTGCTGGAAGCCGATGAGTTCGCCTGGGCGCTGCCGCTCGCCATACTCGGCCTCCCGGCGTTTCTGGCACTGTTTTACGGTTTTGCGGTCGCAGCCGCCAATGTCTTCTGGTCGGATGGTGTCGGTCGCATCGCCGCACTTGCCGCCGCATTCGGCTTTTCGGAATGGCTGCGCAGCTTCCTTGCGACCGGCTTTCCCTGGAATGCCATCGGTTACGGTATCATGCCCGTGCCGATCATGATGCAGTCGGCGCATCTGCTCGGCCTTTTTGCAGTGACCACGCTTGCCGTCTTCATCTTTGCGGCCCCCGCCCTGATTGGTACGAAAAAAGGCATGTGGCCCGGCCTGGTCCTGGCGGGTCTGCTGCTCGCCGGTCATTTCGGTTATGGCTTCTACCGCCTTCAGGCACCGGCCGAACCGCCGGCGGATGCGCTGACCGTCAGGATCGTGCAGCCGTCGATCGACCAGTCCCGCAAAATGCTGAATGATGACCGGGCGGAGATTTTCGCAGAGCATCTGCGGCTGACAGCCCTGCCGCCAAGTGAAGGAAAAAAACGACCGGACATCGTCGTCTGGCCGGAAACCTCCGTGCCCTTCATCCTGACGCAGAACCCGGACGCTCTGGCGGAAATCGCCAGGACACTCGAAGATGGGCAGGTGCTGTTCACCGGCGCCGTCAGAATGGAAGATCAGGGAGCCGGCCGGCCGCCGCGCTATTATAATTCGGTCTATGCGATCGACAGTCAGGGCGAGATCATCGGGGCGACCGACAAGGTCCATCTGACACCCTTTGGCGAGTACGTTCCCTTTGAAGGCATCCTGCGGGAATTCGGCATCGACAATGTCATCAGCCTGCCCGGAGGCTTCTCGGCCGCCTCTTCACGCACGCCTCTGACCCTTCCTTCCGGTAAGACCTTCTATCCGCTGATCTGTTACGAGATCATTTTTCCGGGCGAGATGACGCCGGGTCTGGCAGGGTCGGCAGCCATCCTGAACGTGACGAATGATGGCTGGTTCGGCGATACACCCGGCCCTTACCAGCATTTCCTACAGGCCAGAGTGCGCGCCGTTGAGACGGGAGTGCCGGTGATTCGCGGGGCAAATACCGGGATTTCCGCCGTCATTGACCCCTATGGCCGCATTATTGCCGGGTTGGACTACGGCCGGATCGGAATTGTTGACGCCACTTTGAGTGGTGGGTCAAACGACGCATTTACTTACGACACACATCGGACGTATTTCTGGTTGATTTTTTCAATCCTTTTGATGGTTGCGGTATCGACTGCCTGGAGTTTTGCGCGGCGCCAGAATTGACCAGCAACCCCCACAATTGCATAGTGAATACGTCAGTCGTAAAACAAGTTTGGACGCTGTCGAAATGCCGGCTCATTTTTTCGAATGAGTAATGAAGCGAGATATCAACCCTTTCCGAGTGTCAGGACCGCATGATGACCGAGAATAAGAAAAAGCCTAACCCCATCGACATTCATGTCGGAAGCCGAATTCGCCTTCGCAGAACCATGCTTGGCATGAGCCAGGAAAAGCTGGGTGAAAGTCTCGGAATTACCTTTCAGCAAATCCAGAAGTACGAAAAGGGCACGAACCGTGTCGGCGCCAGCCGCCTGCAGAACATATCGGGGATTTTGAACGTACCCGTTTCCTTCTTCTTCGAAGACGCGCCCGGCGATCAGGTTGGCGGCGCGCCCGGCATGGCGGAAGCATCCAGCTCCAACTACGTGGTGGATTTCCTGTCGTCGGCGGAAGGTCTGCAGCTGAACCGCGCATTTGTGAAGATTGCCGACCCAAAGGTTCGCCGTCGTCTCGTCGATCTCGTCAAGGCGCTCGCCGCCGAGGGAGATGCGGAGTAGGCCGCGCTGCGCAGTAAATTTCCGGCACGGGATGCCGGGCACTCAACGGTCCGCAAGGGCCGTTTTTTTGTGCCGAATTGGAAAGGAATTCTCACATAAAGATATATTTATGTGGTTGTGTCCTTGTTTTTCATGGCCGAAATGACTAACAAACTCCAAGACCGTTCTTTGAGGGGAATCCCGCATGCGTGCCAATTATCTGTTCACCAGCGAGTCCGTGGCCGAGGGTCATCCGGACAAGGTTTGTGATCGTATTTCCGATGAAATCGTGGATCTCATTTACCGTGAAGCGACCAAGACGGGTGTCGACCCCTGGACCGTGCGCATCGCATGCGAAACGCTTGCGACCACTAACCGCGTCGTTATCGCCGGTGAGGTGCGGGTTCCCGACACCCTGCTGAAGAAGGACAAGGACGGCAAGGTCCTGAAGGACGCCGCTGGCCATCCGGTCATCAACCCATCGAAATTCAAGTCCGCCGCCCGCAAGGCGATCCGTGACATCGGCTACGAGCAGGATGGTTTTCACTGGAAGACGGCCAAGATCGACGTTCTCCTGCATCCGCAGTCGGCGGACATCGCGCAGGGCGTGGACAATGCTTCCGACAAGCAGGGCGACGAGGGCGCCGGCGACCAGGGCATCATGTTCGGTTACGCCTGCAAGGAAACGCCGGACCTGATGCCGGCGCCGATCTATTATTCTCACCGTATCCTGCAGTTGCTCGCAACCGCCCGCAAAAGCGGTGAAGGCGAAGCTGCTAAACTCGGACCGGACGCCAAGAGCCAGGTGACTGTTCGTTACGTCGACGGCAAGGCTTCGGAAGCCGTATCCATCGTTCTGTCCACGCAGCATCTCGATGCAAGCTGGGACTCGAAGAAGGTGCGCGCCGTCGTCGAGCCCTATATCCGCGAAGCTCTGGGCGACCTGAAGATCGCCGACGATTGCCAGTGGTACATCAACCCGACTGGCAAGTTCGTCATCGGTGGTCCCGATGGTGATGCAGGCCTGACCGGCCGCAAGATCATCGTCGACACCTATGGCGGTGCTGCCCCCACGGTGGCGGTGCATTCTCCGGCAAGGACACG
The DNA here is from genome assembly GCF_010669145.1 of Rhizobium oryzihabitans. Classification (NCBI taxonomy): domain Bacteria; kingdom Pseudomonadati; phylum Pseudomonadota; class Alphaproteobacteria; order Hyphomicrobiales; family Rhizobiaceae; genus Rhizobium; species Rhizobium oryzihabitans. The sequence goes on along the minus strand of NZ_CP048632.1, from coordinate 1,831,835 downwards.
ACCAAGGTCGACCGTTCCGCTGCCTATGCCGCCCGCTACCTTGCCAAGAACGTCGTGGCCGCCGGCTTTGCCGATCGTTGCACCATCCAGATCGCCTACGCGATCGGTATCGCCCAGCCTTTGTCGATCTATGTCGATCTGCACGGCACCGGCAAGGTCAGCGAAGATCAGGTCGAAGGCGCCATCCGCAAGGTCATGGACCTGTCGCCGTCGGGCATTCGCCGTCATCTCGATCTCAACAAGCCGATTTATGCCAAGACGTCCTCATACGGCCATTTCGGCCGCAAGGCTGGCCGTGACGGCTCCTTCTCCTGGGAGAAGCTTGATCTGGTGAAGCCGCTCAAGGAAGCTTTGAGCGCCTAACCCTTGTCATTTGACGGCGATTGAGAGATACCGTCACCAACCTTTTGTAACCCGCACAGCGCCTCATGTGGCACTGTGCGGGTTAAGTCTATTTGTTCTTGAGAGTATGACATGACGGAAGAACGGCGTTCGCGCGCGACGGAAGCGTTTTTTGGCAGACGCAAGGGCAAGCCCCTGCGCAATCAGCAAATCGACACGATCGAAAATCTGCTGCCCTTGCTGAAAATCGACCTGGAAAGCGCCCCGCCAAAAAATCTCGTTGCTCTCTTTCCGGCGGATGTGAAATCGGTCCGTCTGGAGATCGGTTTCGGCGGCGGCGAACATCTTGCCCATCGTGCTGTCGAAAACCCCGAGACCGGCTTCATCGGCGTCGAACCCTTCGTCAATTCCATGGCCAAGCTGCTGGCGACCGTGCGTGAAGGCGAGTTGATGAATATCCGCCTTTACGACGATGACGCGACGCAATTGCTCGACTGGCTGCCGGATGCATCGATCGATCACATCGATCTTCTCTATCCCGATCCCTGGCCCAAGAAGAAGCACTGGAAGCGACGCTTCGTTTCCGACGTCAACCTTGCCCGTTTCCATCGCGTGCTGAAACCCGGCGGCAAGTTCTGCTTCGCCTCCGATATCGATACCTACATCAACTGGACGCTGCAGCACTGCGCGCGCCATGGCGGTTTCGGGTGGACAGCGCAAAGCGCCGAGGACTGGCGCACACCCTACGCCACCTGGCCGGGCACGCGCTATGAGAACAAGGCGAAAAGAGAAGGCCGCAGTTCGGCCTACCTCACTTTCATTCGCACTTAACGGCTAGAACCGTCAGATGTTGGCGTCCACTTCGGCGGCAACCGGAATGGAAGGCTGGGCGCCGGCGCGCGTACAGGCGAGTGAGCCTGCTACAGCGGCGCGCTTCAGCGCCTTTTCGAAATCCATCCCCTGATCGAGGCTCGCGGCAAGATAGCCGCAGAAGGTATCGCCAGCGCCAACGGTGTCGACGGGCTCGATCTTGAGGCCGGAGGCCTTGAAGATCTTGCCGTTGCGAATGGCGATCACGCCGTCCGCACCAAGTGTGACGATCAATGTCTGGCCGGTCTTATCATGCAGGGCCTTGATTTCGTTTTCCCGCTCGGAGCCTGAAAGCCCGCTCTTGCCGATCAGCAGTTCAAACTCGGTTTCGTTGGCGATGGCGATATCGGCAAGGCCGGCAAGGCGCGGGCCGTCGGCGGTCAGCGGTGCGGTATTGATGACGGTGGTGATGCGTTTTGCCTTGGCGGCCGTAAGCGCCGCTTCAATGGCGGGCGCAGGCACTTCGAACTGAAGCATCAGAATATCGCCCGCCGACATCTCTGCCACCGCCTTGGCGGCATCGGCTGCGGAGACTTCACCATTGGCGGCGGGAATGACCGAGATCATGTTTTCCCCGCCTTCACCGATCAGGATCATGGCCGTTCCGGTCGGACCCGGTGCAGTCTTGACGAGCGACAGGTCGGTGCCGGCCTCACGCAGCAATGTCAGTGCCGGTGCGGCAAACGTATCGTCGCCCGCAGCGCCCGCCATTTTGACCGTTGCGCCCGCGCGTCGTGCGGCAAGCGCCTGATTGGCTCCCTTTCCGCCCGCCGCGGTGGCGAAGCTCTCCCCCGTCACGGTTTCACCGGGCTTGGGAAGACGTTTGGCGGTGGCGACGAGATCCATGTTGATGGAGCCGAAAACAGTAATCATGGGGGCATGTCCGTATACAATGTAAATAAGGCGGCGACTTTGCCCGAGGGGATCACTCGTCGTCAACCACCCGCAACTTGGTCGTTCCCGCCCTGTTCTCCGCAAAGCGCCGCGCCTGCTCGATTTCCCCATGTGAGGTCTCTTTTTCCGTCGGCGAAAAATCGAGACCCTCGATTTTCTGGCCACGCGCCAGCACCTTGTCGGAGGAGATCAGCATCATGTCGATGTCTTTCTGCGCCAGCCCGAAATGTGCTTGCAGCTTGCGTGTCCTGTCATCCAGCCGCCGCACATCGTCCATCAGGAGAGCGACTTCGCCCTGGATGAGATGCGCCTGCTCGCGCATGCGCTGGTCCTTCAGCACGGACTGGATGACCTGCACCGACAGCATCAGCAGCGATGGTGACACGATAACGACGCGCGCGCGGTGGGCGCGCTGCACCAGATATTCGAAATGCTGATGGATGTCAGCGAAGATCGATTCGGAAGGCACGAAGATGAAGGCCGTATCCTGTGTTTCACCACGGATCAGATATTTTTCCGCCACATCGCGGATGTGGACTTCCATATCCCGACGAAATTGCTGTGTGGCCGCCCGCTTCGCTTCCGGAGACTCGTCAGCCTTGATCGCGTTCCAGGCCTCCAGCGGAAATTTGGCGTCGATGACAAGCGACGGCGCGTTGTTCGGCATCCTGATGATGCAGTCCGGCCGGTAGCCGTTCGAAAGCGTCGGCTGCAGCTGAAAGGCGCCCGCGGGCAGGGCATCGGCAATCAGCGTTTCCATGCGCGCCTGTCCGAAGGCCCCGCGCGTCTGCTTGTTGGATAGGATTGCCTGAAGTCCGACGACGTCCTTGGCCAGATCCTGAATATTGCCCTGCGCGGCATCGATGACGGCCAGGCGCTCCTGCAGGCGGCTCAGATTTTCGTGCGTCGACCGGGTCTGTTCCGTCAGCGTTTCGCCCAGCCGCTGCGACATGCCGTCGAGACGCTGGTTTATCGTCTGGCCCATCTCGTTCTGGCGTGTGCCGAGCGTTTCCGCCATTGCGGCGATCCGGCCGTGCAACTCCGACTGTGTTTTCAGGAGATTGGAGATTTCACCGTCCGCCTCCGCTTTTTTTCCACGGCTTTTCGTGGTCATCCAGACGGCGGACAGGCCGAAAACCAGAGCCGCGAGAAGCGCGCCGAAGCTGATGTCGACGGAACCGGCCCGAAATGCTGGAGCGAGGAGAACGGAGAAATCTATGCTCATGGCTAAATCTATCAGATTTCCAGTGATTCGTAAGATCAAAACAAGAACATTCCTGCGGCGGAAATGAGTCCGATCTAACCGGCGACAGGTGCTGATTTCACCTGCGTGTTTTTTATTTCCTCCGCGCAAGAGATACGTTATGGGAAGCCATGACTATCAAACCGCTTATCATTTTGCCCGATCCCGTGCTGCGCCAGCAATCCAGGCCCATCGAACAGGTGGATGCCGAAGTGTTGCGCCTTGCCGACGATATGCTCGAAACCATGTATGATGCGCCGGGTATCGGCCTTGCCGCCATTCAGGTCGGCGTGCCGCGCCGGATGCTGGTGATCGATGTTTCGCGCGAGGACGAAGAAAAAAAGCCGGTCGTCTTCATCAATCCGGAAATCCTCAAAGTGTCGGACGATATTTCGACCTATGAGGAAGGGTGCCTGTCCATTCCCGATTATTATGCCGAGGTGGAGCGTCCCGCGTCCCTGACGGTGAGATATGTGGACCGTGATGGCAAGCAGCAGACCGTCGATGCGGACGGGCTTCTGGCGACGTGTCTGCAGCACGAGATCGACCACCTGAACGGCATTCTGTTCATCGACCATATTTCGCGGCTGAAGCGCGACATGGTCATCAAGAAATTCACGAAAGCGGCCCGCGCAAAGGTCTGATCCCTCCCTGTTTGGAGACGGAACGGCAAAAAGGACAGGGGGCGACGATGGCTCTTCGCATCATCTTCATGGGCACACCGGAGTTTTCCGTCCCCACGTTGCGCGCATTGGTGGAAGCGGGTCACGAGGTCGTTGCCGTTTATACGCAGCCGCCGCGTCCCGGCGGTCGCCGTGGCCTTGATCTGCAGAAATCGCCGGTGCATCAGGCGGCTGAACTGCTGGGCCTGCCCGTGCTGACGCCGGTGAATTTCAAGGCTGAGGAAGACCGGCAGGAATTCCGGGAGTTCAACGCCGATGTGGCGGTTGTTGTCGCTTATGGGCTGCTATTGCCCGAGGCGATCCTCTCCGGCACGCGTCTTGGCTGTTATAACGGTCACGCCTCGTTGCTGCCGCGCTGGCGCGGTGCGGCCCCCATTCAACGGGCAATCATGGCCGGCGATACCGAGACCGGCATGATGGTCATGAAAATGGAAAAGGGGCTGGATACCGGCCCGGTCGCGCTGACCGCAAAGATCCAGATCGGCGAGAATATGACCGCCGGCGAGTTGCATGACAGCCTGATGCTTGCCGGCGCGCGGCTGATGCGGCAGGCGATGGACAAACTGGAAGCAGACGACCTTCCTCTCACCACTCAGGTGGAAGAGGGCGTGGTATACGCTTCCAAGATCGACAAGGGTGAGACCCGGATTGATTTTTCCCGGCCCGCACAGGATGTGCATAACCACATTCGCGGCCTCTCGCCTTTTCCCGGCGCATGGCTCGAAATGGAAATTGGCGGCAAGGCGGAGCGCGTGAAGGTTCTGGCGTCCGAACTGGCGAGCGGCATGGGGGAGGCGGGCGCGGTGCTCGATGACGCCCTGACCGTCGCCTGCGGCAGTGGCGCCGTGCGGCTCACCCGCCTGCAGAAGGCAGGTGGCAAACCGCTGTCGGCTGCCGATTTCGTTCGCGGCACACCCGTTCCGGCCACAACGAGGCTCGGCTGATGCCGCGTTTCCGCATGACCGTCGAATATGACGGCACGCCTTACTTCGGCTGGCAGAGACAGGATAACGGCCCCTCTGTTCAGGGTGCGCTTGAAGCCGCTGTCCGGTCGCTGACAGGAGAGGGCATCTCCATTCGCGGCGCGGGCCGCACCGATTCCGGCGTGCATGCCGTGGGGCAGGTCATCCATGCCGATCTTTCCCGGGCGTGGGACCCGTACAAGCTGCGCAATGCATTGAACGCGCATCTGGCCATGGCGAAAGAGGCCGTGTCAGTGCTGGATGTAGCAGCGGTGACCGAGGATTTCGACGCCCGCTTCTCCGCGCTGCGCCGCCATTATCTCTACCGCATCATTTGCCGGAAATCCCGGCTGGCGCTGGAGCACAAGCGCGCATGGTGGGTGTCGAAGGACATGGATCACGAACGCATGCATGAAGCGGCCCAGATGCTCGTCGGCCGGCATGACTTCACAACCTTCCGCTCGGTCCATTGTCAGGCGAACAGCCCGGTCAGAACGCTCGACCGGCTGGATGTGACGCGCAACGGTGATCTCATCGAGATACGCGCCACTGCCCAGAGTTTTCTGCACAACCAGATCCGTTCTTTTGCGGGTACGCTGAAACTCGCGGGCGAGGGCACCATGACGCCGGAGGATGTGCGCGCGGCGCTGGAGGCGCGGGATCGCAAGGCCTGTGGGCCCGTCGCCCCGCCGGACGGTCTTTATTTCATGCAGGTCGATTATCCCGACGTCATTCCGCCGCGTGTATATTCAAAAGCCGAAACGGTCGAAGACACGGACTGAAAAGAGATATTTCTCGCTTCTCAGGCCGGATAAACGCCTAGAAAACGCTGCAGCGCCTCGGACAGAAGCATGCCCGGCACAAGCAGGGTCATGACGATCGCCGAGACGAGCAGCGACTGGTCGCGGATGAAGAACCTCACGATCCGCGAAAAGGCGAAGACCAGCGACAAAAGCAGTGCCAGCCAGAGGATGGCGATCAGCCCCTGCAAAGGCGGCAGGAAAAATGCGATCAGGATCAGAGCTGCATAGGCATAGGAAAACGGCAGCGACAGCCAGTTCATGGTGGTGACGAGGGGCACGAATTTTTCCCGTGCGCCGAAGGCGAACAGCAGCATACCGATCAAAAGCAGCGGCACGATCCAGCAGATGGCCTCGACCATGGCGAGGCGGAAGAAAAATATGAACCCCGTCCCGGTGCCAGGCGGATAGCTGGCGAGAAATGCGGCCCGCAGCCATAGCCAGGATACCAGCATGGCGGGCAGGCACCACAGCGCGGAATAGAAGGATCGCCACATGCCGCGCTCGGACAGGTCCAGATAACGCGCGCCGGTATGGTCGCCGAGCAGCAACAGCCAGAGGCCCTTCAGATAGAGCCTTATTTCACTTGCCGTCGGCATGGGCGAACCAGCGTTCGATAAAGGTTTCGTAGATGCGTGTCAGCGTCTCGAGATCGGCGACAGCCACGCGCTCATCGACCATGTGCATGGTCTGTCCGACGAGGCCGAATTCCACCACCGGGCAATAATCCTTGATGAAGCGGGCATCCGATGTGCCGCCGGTGGTCGAAAGCCTGGGTTCCCTGGCTGTCACGGCTTCCACGGCGCCGGAGAGCGACGAGATGAGAGCATTGTTCCGCGTCAGGAAAACATGGGCCGGGCGGTCTGCCCAGACGATGTCGTATTTGACCGGTGCGCGGTCAGGACGAAGCTCGCCTTCGGCTGCGGCTGCATCGAGGCGGCGGATGATTTCCGCACGCAGGCTTTCCACCGTCCAGCTGTCGTTGAAGCGGATATTGAAGGCCGCCGTCGCCCGTGCCGGAATGACATTGGTGGCGGCGTTGCCGGTATCGACAGTCGTCACTTCCAGATTGGAAGGCTGAAAATCATCCGTGCCATGATCGAAAGGCGGATGCATCAGCGCGTGCGTCAGTTGCAGCAGCCCGCGAATGGGGTTGTCGGCGAGATGCGGATAGGCGGCATGCCCCTGCACGCCGTGCACCGTGATGCGACCGGACAGTGATCCCCGGCGGCCGATCTTGATCATGTCACCCAGCTGGTCGGGATTGGTCGGCTCGCCCACCACGCAGGCATCCCATTTCTCGCCCCTGGTGGCGGCCCATTCCAGAAGCTTGGAGGTGCCGTTGATCGACGGGCCTTCCTCATCGCCGGTGATCAGGAAGGAAACGGAGCCCTCAGGCTTTCCATGTTTTTCGATGTATCGGGCAATGGCTGCAACGAAGCAGGCGATGCCGCCCTTCATATCAACAGCACCACGGCCGAACATTTCGCCGCCGGCGATTTCAGCCGAAAAGGGCGGATGGCTCCACGCGGCCTCGTCGCCCACCGGCACGACGTCCGTATGGCCCGCAAACATCAGGTGCGGACCTTCCGTGCCGAGCCGGGCGTAGAGGTTTTCCACGTCCGGGGTCCCCGCTTCGCTCGCCACCATTTTTTCCACCGCAAAGCCGAGCGGCGAAAGCAGGGTGTCGAGCAGGGACAGCGCGCCACCTTCGGCGGGCGTCACCGAAGGGCAACGGATGAGGGCGGTGAGATTGGCAACGGGATCGGTCGTGGTCATGTCAGCAGCTTTTTATCAGTCGCGCAGAAGCTCGTTGATGCCGGTCTTGGAGCGGGTCTTTTCATCGACGCGCTTGACGATGACGGCGCAATAGAGGCTCGGGCCCGGCTCGCCGTTCGGGAAAGGCTTGCCCGGCATGGTGCCGGCAACGACGACAGAATAGGGCGGCACTTCGCCATAGGTGATCTCGCCGGTGGCGCGATCGACGATCTTGGTCGACTTGCCGATAAAGACGCCCATGCCGAGAACGGCGCCCTCGCGCACGATGCAGCCTTCGACGACTTCCGAACGGGCGCCGATGAAGCAATTATCCTCGATGATGGTCGGGCCGGCCTGGAGCGGCTCCAGAACGCCGCCAATGCCGACACCGCCCGAAAGATGGACGTTCTTGCCGATCTGCGCGCAGGAGCCGACCGTCGCCCAGGTGTCGACCATCGTGCCTTCATCGACATAAGCGCCGAGATTGACGAAGGACGGCATCAGCACCACGTTCTTGGCCACATAGGCGGAGCGGCGCACCACGGCGTTCGGTACGGCGCGGAAGCCGGCGGCGCGGAACTGGTTTTCACCCCAGTTTTCGAATTTCGACGGCACCTTGTCCCACCAGGTGGATTCGCCCGGTCCGCCGGTCACGATCTCCATGTCGTTTAGACGGAAGGAGAGGAGCACGGCCTTTTTCAGCCACTGGTTCACCTTCCAGTTTCCATCCGCCTGCTTTTCGGCGACGCGAACCTTGCCGCTGTCGAGAAGTTGAAGAGATGTGTTCACCGCGTCGCGAACCTCGCCCTTCGTCGATACATTCACACCGTCGCGGTTGTCGAAGGCGGTTTCGATGATGGTTTCGAGGGAGGTGAGATCCGTAAGGCTCATGGAAAATTCCTTAAAGTCGCGTGTGTTCGTGGTCACGGATGGTCCCGCGCCGCTGGAAGGCTTTGGCCATTTGATCTAAGGGAGTGTTGGAAAGGCGTCAATGTGATTTGGGTGATTTGGCGCGTCAGACGAAAGGCATGGAAATGACACGACTGAAAAACGGCAAGTTGCGGCGCAAGGATGGGGTCTGGGACCCGTTGAAGCGTAGTGCTGTCGACAAGCAGCAGGCCGAAGTCGTTGAAAAGACGCCGCAGTCGGATTCCCCGTCCTACAGGCTTGCCTATGTGGACATGGATTTTCTCTGCCGCGAGGAGTTGCGCCCCGTCAGACTTCAATTGGAACTTCTGAAGACGGAAATGGCGCTCACCGAACGCGGGATCAAATCCACCGTCGTCATGTTCGGCGGCGCCCGTATTCCTGAACCGGGCGGCGAGGCCTGGGCGGCGCGCAACGAGACGCAAAAGCGCAATCTGGAGCAATCCTCGGTCTATTATGACGAGGCTCGCAAGTTCGCCCGGCTTTGCACCGAATATGCCGCCAAATCCGATCACCTCGAATATGTCGTGGTCACCGGTGGCGGTCCCGGTGTCATGGAAGCGGGCAACCGCGGCGCTGCCGACGTCGGAGGCCCGTCAATCGGCCTCAACATCGTCCTGCCGCACGAGCAGGCGCCGAACCCCTATGTCACGCCGGAATTGAGCTTCAACTTCCACTATTTCGCCATCCGCAAGATGCACTTCCTCATGCGGGCGAAGGCCGTGGTGATCTTCCCCGGCGGCTTCGGCACGCTCGATGAACTTTTCGAGGCGCTGACCCTGATCCAGACGAAGCGCATGGAACCCATTCCGCTCATCCTGTTCGGCGAGAAATTCTGGCGATCCGTGATCAATTTCGAGTTTCTGGCGGATTTCGGCACCATCGCACCGGAGGATATGAGTCTTCTGCATTTCGCTGAAACGGCTGATGACGCCTGGCGGGTCATTTCCGAACATTATGAACATTGAATTTTAGCTTGATGCGGCGCGGCGGTTTTAGGGCTTAATTAGCAAAGATATTCTAGTTTTCCCTCGTCGCGCTGCAGCGCACTGCCCATGCGGGCGGGCCTCCATGACGGAGATTTTTCATCCGTTGACGTCAGTCGTTCTGGCTGGCGATTTGATCGAGGCCAAAATGTTCAATCTCAAAGTGAAGTCGCTTGCGACCAAGCTGATCCTCGTAACCGGCTGTGCAATCACCACGGTTCTCGTCGCATCGAATTCCTTCCTCATTTCCAAGACCAGCGAACGCGTCCACGCGCTGACCATGGATCAGGCCAATACCGAGGCGCGCGCCATCGCCAACGTCATCGCCGCCGATGTGGGTGAACTGGGCAGCGCCGCGCGCTCCATGGCCGGTGTCATTGGCCGCGCGCATCAGGCCAAGTCGATGGATCGCCCCGGCATCGTCAATATTCTCAAGGCCAATGTCGAACAGAATGCCTTCGCTTTCGGAAGCTGGTTCTGCGAGCAGCTCGGCCTTTTCGACGGACAAAGCACGGAGATCGCCGGCAGGCTCGATCTCGGCACCAATGAAAACGGCGCTTTCGCACCCTACTGGTCGAAGACCCAGAAGGGCGACATCGAGTTCTCGACCTTCAAGAACGACTATGCTGCTGAATGGTATTCGCTTGCCGCCAAGTCCGGCAAGGGCGCCATTACCCAGCCCTATCTCGCCGAAGGCACCGAAGTGCCCACGACCATGACCTCGCTTGCCTATCCCGTCATGTCGGATGGCAAGATGATCGGCGTGGCGGGCGTCGATATTTCGCTCGCCTCGCTGTCGCAGAAGCTGCAGGCGCTGCATCCTTTCGAGACCGGCCGTGTGACGCTGGTGTCCCAGGGCGGTCAGTGGCTGGTGCCGCCGACGCCCGAGCAGAACATGAAGGCCTATGACGGAGATGGTGCGAGCACCGTTCAGGCGGCAATCACCTCCGGCAAGCAGGGTCTCATTGAAAATCTCGGTCTTGATAGCGATGCGCCCTATAACCGCCTCGTCTACCCATTCACGGTTCCGGGCCTGAATGCCACCTGGGTGGTTCTGGTGGATATTCCCCATCAGGCGCTGAATGCGCCGGTTGAGGAACAGACCTATCTGATGATCATCGGCGCAATCGTCATTCTCGCCGCCGTCATCACCGCACTTTATTTCGCTGTCCGCTATTTCGTCGGCAACCCGCTCGCCTCGCTGGTATCCGACGTCAGGACGCTGAGTGAGGGCCGTTACGACGTTCCGGTCTCCGGTCAGGACCGCAGGGATGAAACGGGCGCCGTCGCAACCGCACTGGAAGGTTTCAGGGCGAAGCTCGCCGGTATCCGCGAAATGGAAGCGGAAGCTGCTGTCCAGCGCGGCAATGCGGAAACGGAGCGTCAGCGGTCCGAGTTCGAGCGCACTGAGAACAGCCGCATGCAGCAGCACATCGTCGGCGTTCTCGGCGCCGGCCTCAATGCACTTTCGCAGGGCAACCTGACCTACCGGATAAACGACGAGTTCCCCGGTGAATATGCAAAGCTGCGTAGTGACTTCAACTCGGCGCTCGCAAGCCTTGAGGAAACCGTGTCCACGGTCAATGCAACGGTTGTCAGCATCGGCAACGGCACCGGCGAGATTACCCGCGCGGCGAGCGATCTTTCGCACCGTACCGAACAGCAGGCCGCAAGCCTGGAAGAAACCGCAGCCGCTCTCAACCAGCTGACCGCGCAGGTCAATTCCAGCGCGGAAAATGCGGCACAGGCGGCTGGCGCCGTCAGCCATGCCTGTGATGACGCCGGCAAGTCTGGCGAGGTCGTGCAGCAGGCGGTGAATTCCATGGAAGGCATCGCGCAATCCTCGGCGGAAATCTCCCGCATCATCGGCGTGATCGACGAGATCGCCTTCCAGACCAATCTTCTGGCGCTGAATGCGGGCGTTGAGGCTGCCCGTGCGGGTGATGCGGGCAAGGGCTTCGCCGTCGTCGCGCAGGAAGTTCGCGAACTGGCGCAACGCTCCGCGACCGCGGCCAAGGAAATCAAGGGTCTGATCAACACCTCTGCAAGGCAGGTGGGCGAAGGCGTCCAGCTGGTTGGCAAGGCCGGTGAGACGATGAAAAATATCGCCGATCAGGTCTTGCAGATCAACCAGCTGATCAGGCAGATTTCCGCTTCCGCCAGCGAACAGGCCGTCGGTCTGAAGGAAATCAATTCCGCCGTTACCCAGATGGATCAGGTTACCCAGCAGAATGCGGCCATGGTGGAGGAAACCACCGCGGCCAGCGTGACGCTGAACGGGGAGGCCGGGACGCTGAAATCGCTCGTCGCGGGCTTCTCCGTGTCCGGTGGCCATGCAAGCCAGCAATTGCGCGCCACTGCGGCGGCAATGCGCGCACCCGTCGCTCCGGCGCCCGCTGCCGCACCGCGTTCCCGTGCAAGAACCAGCGGCGCAAATGCGCTGGCGCAGGATGACTGGACGGAGTTCTGACGGGTATCTTCCGCTTCAAATGAAAAGGGCCGCTGGTTTTTCCAGCGGCCCTTTTTCCTTGTCCGTGTTCTGGTCAGAGCCGGGCAAAACGCTCGGTCAGCAATTCGAAGAAGCCGTCCGCATCCACATTGCGCATCACGCGGGCATTGGCGGGCCGTTCCGTCACGTGCCACCAGTCCACCACGGTCATGCCCATGGTCAGTTCGGAATTGACCTCGATTTCGACATTGCAGTCGCGGCCCTGAAACAGCTCGGGCTTGACGAGATAGGCAATGACGGATGGGTCATGCAGCGGTCCGCCGTCCGAACCGTATTTCTCGATGTCGAAGCGTTCGAAAAATTCCAGCATCTCCGCCATGGCGATTGCCGGGCGTGTGCCGATATCGCGAATGCGGCTGACACGTGCCTTGGTCGTCAGCAACTGGTGGGTCACGTCGAGCGGCATCACCACGATGGGCATGCCTGAGCGGAAGACGATATCGGCAGCCTGCGGATCGACATAGATGTTGAATTCAGCGGCTGGCGTGATGTTGCCGCCTTCGAAGAAGCCGCCGCCCATCATCACCAGTTCCTTGACGCGGCCGGCGATTTCGGGGGCTTTCTGCAATGCCAGCGCCACATTGGTCAGCGCGCCGAGCGTGCAGAGCGTCACGGTGCCGGCAGGCTCCCGCAACAGCGTTTCGATGATGAAATCGACCGCATGCTGCTTTTGCGCCTCCATCGTCGGCTCATCGAGAACCGGACCGTCGAGGCCGGTGCTGCCGTGAACATGCTCGGCGGTGATGGGCTTGCGCACCAGCGGCCGCTCGGCACCCTCATAGACGGGAATATCGGTGCGTCCGCACAATTCGCAGATGATGCGGATGTTGCGGCTGGTCAGTTTCAGCGGAACGTTGCCGGCAACGGCGCACAGTCCGAGGATGTCGATCTCCTCCGGGCTTGCGAAAGCAAGCATGATTGCCGCCGCGTCGTCCTGGCCCGGATCGGTGTCGATGATGATTTTTCTGCGTTCTGCCATGTCTTGCCCGCCGTTGAGATGAGCGCTTTTTTCGAGCGGCGGACGCTCACTTGTCAAGCCTCATTCCTCTGCGTCCCTTTGCCGGGTGCTTCCGCCTTGCGCATTGCGGTTTCGCTTCCCATATTGCTTGAGCCGGTAGAATTAACCGGTGAGGTTGCCGGAAGCGGGACCGCGAAACGTCGCTTGGTCGCAAGGACAGAGACAATATGAGCCGCATGACGCCATTCACCCACCCGCTTTTGCTGGGTTTTGATGCCATGGAAAAAACGCTGGAGCGTATGGCGAAGGCCAATGACGGCTATCCTCCCTACAATATTGAGCGCCTGCCCGGCGGGCAAGATGTACCGGAACGCCTGCGTATTACCATTGCAGTTGCGGGTTTTTCGGAGGATGATCTGGATGTGACGACGGCTGACAACCAGCTTGTCATTCGTGGTCGCCAGCAGGAGCAGGAAAAGCGGGATTTTCTCTACCGGGGTATCGCTGCCCGGCAATTCCAGCGGGTCTTCGTGCTTGCAGATGGCATGCAGGTCCGGGAAGCGCGCATGCGCAACGGCCTTCTTTCCATCGATCTGGTACGGCCTGAAATTTCAAACGTGGTGAAGAAAATTAATATTTCCGTCTCAGAGTAGAACGTGAACGCCGGAATCGGACATGAATCGCTCGGCGTGAAGAAGGAGGCTGAAATATGCTTTTGAAAGAAGCGCATGCGCGTCTCACCCGGTCCCAGCTCGCTCATATTGGCGAGGGAGAAGTGGGATATATCCGCAAGATCCGTGCGGAGGACGTCAGCCGATGTTTCCCGGAAGCGCCTGATCTCGATCCGCAACTGGATCTCTGGGCGCTGTTTGGCGCGGATGGCACGCCAATCCTCCTGACGGACAACCGCTCCAGTACGTTTTTCAAGGCTGCTGAAGACGATCTCAAGACCGTCAGCCTGCATTGAAGAAAAAAGCCCGCTTTTGAGCGGGCTTTTTCTTTAGCGGGTCAGAGGAATGGGCGGTCTGGCATGTCGTCGATCGAGATGACGCCGTCCTTGTTCTTGTCCAGCCGTTCGAACATTTTTTCACCGGCTGCGGTGAATTCGGCCTTGCTGACCTGACCGTTCTCGTCGGTATCGGCCCAGCGAAGCATCCCCAAGCCCGCACCCTTGCCGCCATGCTTGCCCCAGCCCTGATGGCCGGGACGGCCGCCATGTTCACGGTCAGCGTGTCTTTCGGCGCGCTTGCCTTCGGGGGCCTTGCCGTCTTCAGCCTTGGCATCCTCACGCTCGGGACGTGGATTGGCGGCGCGGAAAGCCTCCATTTTCGCCTGGCGATACTCGCGCATCTCCTTCGGCGTGATCGAACCGTCCTTGTCCTTGTCGATCTCGGTGAAAAGCGCGTCCTGACGGGCGGCAAATTCCTCCTTGGAAATCTTGCCGTCCTTGTTCGTGTCGGCAACCTTCAGCAGGTGGACGAAAGCAGCCTCCTGGCGGATCGGCATGCGATCCTTGGCGCCTTTGCCGGGTGCGGCAAAACTGGCCGTCGCGGCCGTGCTGAGCACAAGGGCCGCGCCAAGAGCAGAGAGGGCGATTTTTCGTGTGGTCATCGTCATTACCTTTCTTTGGTGTCCCTGAAGAAAAGATAGTGACCTCCACCGTGCCTCACCACTTAAACATCCGTAAGGTGGATGAAGCTTCGGTAATATTTGCTGCCCTTATTCCGGAATGAGGTTCAGCCGGCGATGGTTCTCGTCAGGAAGCCCGTGAGATCGTCGGTGATGTAATCGATATGCGCATCCGTCTCGACGGGAATTTCCCAGCGTTCCATGATGACGCCTTCGAGGTTCGACGGCACGAGGAGCACGGTCTTCATGCCGAGAGCCTTGGGTGCCGCAAGATTGCGTGGCAGGTCCTCGAACATGGCGGCTTTTTTTGTGTCGAGTTTTGCCAGCGCCGCGAACTTCTCGTAGGTCGCACTTGCCGGCTTCGGCAGGTAGCCTGCGGCGACGATATCGAAGATGTCCTCGAAATGATCGAGAATGCCAAGTGCACCGGCGGCGGCCTGCGCATGTTTGACGCTGCCATTGGTCAGGATGAATTTGCGGCCCGGCAGCGCCTTGATCGCCTCACCGAGTTCCGGATGCGGCTTCAGCGCCGAATAATCGATGGCGTGCGCGCGTTCCAGAAACTCGTCCGGACTGATGCCGTAGTGGATCATAAGGCCCTGAAGCGTGGTGCCATGCTCATGGTAATAGCGCTTCTGCAAGGCGCGTGCCTCATCGTGGTCGAGCTTTAGAAGCTCCGCCACATAGGCCGTCATGTTGCGGTCGATCTGGGAAAACAGATTGACGTGATGCGGATAGAGCGTGTTGTCGAGATCGAAGACCCATTCGCTCACATGGGCGAAATCGGCTGTCTCGGGCAGGTTTTTCGGCTTTGTGTCCATGGGCTGCTTTATGCCCGTTTCGAATGGCGAAGAAAATCGAAAAGACGACGACAGACGGGAAAATCGGGCTTGGCCTCGGCCTCCAGCGCATGATACCGCCAAGGCATGGAACTCTGGATAGGCATAACCTTCGCAAGCGCGTTCTTGCAGAACCTGCGCTCGACCCTGCAAAAGCACCTCAAGGGCATGATGGGGACCACGGGCGCAACCTTCGTGCGCTTCGTGTTCGGCATGCCTTTCGCTCTTGCCTATCTCGGCTTTATCCATGGCGTGCTTGGCCGGCCGCTGCCGGTGCCGAACATGTCCTTTGCAATCTGGGCGATGGTCGGGGCCATGGCGCAGATTGCCGCCACCTTCCTGCTGGTGCACCTGTTTTCCTTCCGCAATTTTGCAGTCGGCACGGCCTATTCCCGGACTGAGCCGGCACAGGCGGCACTGTTTGCGCTGATTTTCGTCGGTGAAAGCGTCAATGGCGGAACATTGGCGGCAATCGCAGTTTCGGTGGCCGGCGTCATGCTGATTTCGGTGGCGCGCACGGAAGTGACGCCCGCTTCCATTCTGACCTCGATCTTCAGCCGCACGGCGGGCATCGGCCTCGCCTCGGGCGCGTTCTTCGGCCTCTCATCGGTGGCCTATCGCTCCGCCTCGCTGGCGCTGGCACCCAGCCTGCCCGCCCCGGATGCCATGATGCAGGCCGGCTTTACCCTCGTCGTCGTTATCGTGACGCAGACCCTGTCGATGTTCCTGTGGATCGTCTGGCGGCAGAGGGGTGAATTGCAGCGAATTGCCAGAGCGTGGAAACCGTCGCTTGCGGTCGGTTTCGTCGGCGCCACGGCATCATTCGGCTGGTTCACGGCGATGACCTTGCAACAGGCCGCCGTGGTCAAGGCGCTGGCGCAGGTGGAAATGCTTTTCGCCTTCGCCTCGACCGTTTGTTCTTCAAGGAGAAGATCAACCGGCTTGAAATCGCCGGCTGCCTGCTGATCGTCGTCGGCGTATTGTCGCTTCTGGCATTCGGCTGAAAAAGCCGCCTGTGACGGACAGGCTTGCCCATCCGCCACATGAGCTCTATCAGGGCACGATAAGGGTGCCGGCGCCTTCCGTGAAGATTTCCAGAAGGACGGAATGGGCGGTCTTGCCATTGAGGATGACCACGCCCTGAACGCCGGCCTTGATGGCCTCGATGCAGGTCTCGACCTTCGGGATCATGCCGCCGGAAATCGTGCCGTCCTTGATAAGCGCGCGCGCCTGGGAGACCGTCAGCTCCTTGATGAGTTCCTTGTTCTTGTCGAGTACGCCTGGCACATCGGTGAGGAACAGGAGGCGGGTGGCGTTGAGCGCACCGGCAATGGCGCCGGCAAAGGTGTCGGCATTGATATTGTAGGTGGCACCGTCGCGACCGGGAGCGACGGGAGCGATGACCGGGATCATCTCTGACTTGGCGAGCAGGTCGAGCAGGGTCCGGTCGACTTCGACCACTTCACCGACAAAGCCGAGATCGAGAACACGCTCGATATTGCTGTCGGGATCAATCACGGTCTTTTTCGCCTTTTCGGCGAAGACCATGTTGCCGTCCTTGCCGCAAAGGCCGATGGCCCATTCGCCCGTCTGGTTGATGAGCGCGACGATCTCCTTGTTGATGGAGCCGGCCAGAACCATCTCGACGATCTCGACAGTCTTGGCGTCGGTGACGCGCAGGCCGCTTTCGAATTTCGATTCAATGCCCATCTTCGTCAGCATCGCGCCGATCTGGGGGCCGCCGCCGTGCACGACGATGGGATTGATGCCGGACTGCTTCAACAGGGCGATATCTTCCGCGAAAGCCTTTCCGAGTGTCGAATCCCCCATGGCGTGGCCACCGTATTTTACAACGATGGTCTTGTTCTCGTATTTCTGCATGAAGGGCAGAGCCTGTGCGAGCAGCCGCGCCTGAGTTTCGCTTTCGGAAGCAGTCATCTAAAAACCTCGGTCTGTGGTTGCGGCCCTGAAGAGCCTTTCATCGCTCTACAGCATCGGCGCAAAAATCGGAATCGATTTTTGCAGTGCAGGATGCACGGATTGGCCATGTCCAAGCGTTGGCAAGGACAGGTGAATGTCAGCTTTCGACGAATGAAATAACCTCCGGGCCATATTGTGTCGGCCCGTAGTAAAATTCCGCTTTTGGCCGCTTCAGAGCGCGTAATAAGATTGACATAAAGCAGCAATCGGACCAGCCTTGTGGGGAGCAGGGGAGGGGTTATTCAGCAGGGCGACTGCAAAGTCGTGATGCGTCGCGAAAGCGATTCTGGCCTGAACGACCGAGGAGTTTGAAGACCTATGACGGCACCGGATCGAGACAAGCAAAGCGGTTTGCGGGACGAAGTGCTCGCTGGCGAATATGTGCTGGGTGCCCTGCCGCCGGAAAGCATGGCGGAGCTTGCAAAGCGGATCAAGCGCGACCGTCAGTTCGCTGCCATGGTCAGGCGCTGGCGCGACAATCTGGCGGAAACCGAATATCGCGAAAGGGCGACCGTCGCCGCGCTGCTTGATCGGGATCCGGCCCGATCCGGTCTGCCCTTCAAGGGCCAGCCGCTGCGCAATGGCAGCATGTTCACCGCCATGGTGTCTGAGGTCTGGCATTCCGTGCGCTTCTGGCGTCTTCTGGCGTTGACGGCGATGCTCTGGACCGCCGTCCTGCTTTTCACGATCGCCTGAAGGCCTGCGGCCTTTTAGAGAGAAACCGTTCGTACGATTTCCGCGCGCAGGCTATCGAGCCCGAAGGATTTTTCCGAGGATGTGGCGAGAACTTCCGGATAGGCGGCAGGGCGCTTGCGGATTTTCTCCAGCGTTTCATTGATCAGCCGGGGAACGCCGACATCCTTGATCTTGTCTGTCTTCGTCAGCACGACCTGATAGGAAACGGCCGCCTTGTCGAGCAGGCTTAGAACCTCCTCGTCGTTCTTTTTTATGCCGTGGCGGGAATCGATCAGCACGTAAACGCGCTTCAGTGTCGCACGGCCGCGCAGATAATCGAAGACGAGCTTCGTCCAGGCATCGACGTGATCCTTGGGCGCCTGCGCATAACCGTAACCCGGCATGTCGACCAGCGCCATCGGGGGCAGGTCGCCTGCCTCACCGGAATAACCTTCGGGAACGAAGTAGTTCAGTTCCTGCGTGCGTCCGGGCGTGTTGGACGTGCGGGCAAGTCCCTTGTGGCCCACCAGCGCATTGATGAGCGAGGACTTGCCAACATTCGAACGTCCAGCGAAGGCAATCTCCGGCGGGCCTTCGGGCGGCAGGAACTTCATTGCGGGAACGCCGCGAATGAATATCCAGGGTCGCCCGAAAAGGGGCTTTTCGGTTGCCGTGCCGGTGTCACTCATTTCGATTGCACCGGCTTTCGCTTGAACAGCCCTTTGAGATTATCGAACAGTTCGATTTTGGCACCGTGACGCTTCATGATGAGGGCCTGCTGCGAGATCGACAGCGTGTTGTTCCATGCCCAGTAGATAACCAGACCGGCCGGGAAGGAAGCCAGCATGAAGGTGAAGATCAGCGGCATCCAGGTGAAGATCATCGCCTGTGTCGGATCGGGCGGCGTCGGGTTCATGCGCATCTGGAGGAACATGGTGATGCCCATGACCAGCGGCCAGACGCCGATCATCAGGAAGTGCGGCACGTCATAGGGCAGGAGGCCGAACAGGTTGAACAGCGACGTCGGATCGGGCGCGGAAAGGTCGTGAATCCAGCCGAAGAACGGTGCATGCCGCATTTCGATGGTGACGTAGATGACCTTGTAGAGCGCGAAGAAGACCGGAATCTGCAGCAGCATCGGCCAGCAGCCGGCAACCGGGTTGATCTTCTCTTCCTTGTAGAGCTGCATCATCGCCTGCTGCATGGCCATGCGGTCATCGCCATGCTTGGCCTTCAGCTCCTCCATCTTCGGCTGCACGCGCTTCATGTTCGCCATGGAAGCATATTGCTTGCTGGCGAGCGGGAAGAAGAGAAGCTTGACGACGATGGTGGTCAGCAGGATGGCCACGCCGAAGTTACCAAAATAACGGAAGAAGAAATCCATCATTTTGAACATCGGCTTGGTGATGAAGTAGAACCAGCCCCAGTCGATGAGAAGGTCGAACTTCGGAATGGAATATTCGGTCTCGTAGCGGTCAACCAGCGGCACTTCCTTCGCACCGGCGAAGACAAGGCTCTTCATCTCGATGGACTGGCCGGGTTCGACCGTCATCGGATCGCTCTTGAAATCGGCCTGATAGCTCGGCTGATTGCCCTGTATATGCGAATAGCGTGTTTCGAACGGCGTCGTCTGCGGCGGAACGATGGCCGCTGCCCAATATTTGTCAGTGATGCCGAGCCAGCCGCCGGTCGCCTTGGCAACCGTAACCGGTGCTTCCTCGACATCCTTGTACTTCTCTTCCGTCAGGCTGCCATCGCTGCCCGAGACGCCGAGAAAACCTTCATGGATGACGAAGACCGGGGGAACCGCCGGCTTGTTGTTGCGCGTCACGCGGCCATAGGTGGCAAACGAGATCGCCGCCTGCCCGGGGTTCTCGACCTTGTCGGCGACCGAGATCATGTAGTGATCGTCGATCGAAACCGTACGGGAGAAAATCACGCCCTTAGCATTGGTATAGGTGAGGGTAACCGGCGTGGTTTCCGTCAGCTTGTCACCGCTTGCCAGCGTCCAGACGGTCGTCGGACCGGGAACGCCGCCGACTTCCTGTGCAGCGACATAACCGAGTTCGGTGAAGTAACCGTCCTTGGTGTCAGAGGGCGAGAACAGTGTGATGATCGGGCTCGAGTCATCGACGGTCTCATGGTAGTCCTTGAGCCGGATGTCGTCGAAGCGGGCGCCGGTCAGATTGATCGAGCCGGCAATGGCGTTGGTGTCGATGGCAACGCGCTGGGTCTTGGCGATCGCTTCTTCCCGCGTCGCCGTAGCGGCGGCCTGCGGGGAGGATGCGGGCGGTGCGCCTTCCACGGCCACGCCGGGTGCTGCACCCGGTGCCGGCTGTTGCTGCGTCGTCTGCTGCTGCTGCGCCTGGCGGGCCTCTTCGGCGCGACGCTGCTGCTCGATGCGCGGATTCATGTACAGGAATTGCCAGGCTAGGACGATGACAACCGATAGGGCTATCGCGATGAAGTAATTGCGGTTCTTTTCCATCATTCTTTCCTGGAGCGGGTCTCCTGGGACCGTTTCGGTTTCGCCGTTCCTTCAATTCGCTCGATAAGGAGAGACTGAATTTTCGGGAAGGCCGTATCGAGCACATCCCTGCGGGCGACAATCACATAGTCATGGCCGGGCTTCATTGCGGCCCCGGCAGAAAGCCTGACGGCTTCCCTGAGACGGCGGCGCATGCGATTTCGCTCGACCGCGTTGCCTTGTCTTTTCGTTACGGTAAAACCGACCCGAGGTTCGGCCTCCGGGGTCTTTCGGTCAAGCACTTCCAGAAGAAAGGTGCTCCCCCGCCGTTTTTCCCCCGCCTGAACGGCAAGGAACTCCGACCGGTTTTTAAGCCGGCCGGGTCGTTTTTTTGTCTCACTCACGTGCCCGCGACTTTCATCGGGCCACAGAGGCGGCAATTAAGCCGACAGACGTGCGCGGCCGCGCGCACGGCGGGCTGCGAGAACCTTGCGGCCGCCGGCGGTAGCCATGCGGGCACGGAAACCATGACGACGCTTGCGAACAAGCTTGGACGGTTGGTAGGTACGCTTCGACATTTATTTAATACCGCGGTGTGCGGCCCTTCTTGAATTTGCAACTATTTGCAAGAGCGTTTCGTTTTTTGCACGGCTAACCCCGCCTGGGCGAGCTTTCAATGGCCGAGCGTGCGCGGCTTATAAGGGCATAGGCCGAACAAAGTCAATTGCCGAAGGGGTTTTCGCGCTTCACCTTTTGCGGAAAACGCACGGCCATGTCCCTCGCTGGCCGCCAATAGAGGCCGATTCCTACGCGCAATCGGTAAAATCCGAAATTCTTTCTTAACGCGGCATTGATAAATGTTGTGATGCGAAAAGTTATGCCAGCTTCCCATTTTTATCACGCGGCTGGCTTTTGTTGGGGGAACGAAGTTGAGAATTCGCGGTCGTATTAATCTTCTTGTCGGGCTGATGAGCCTTGTGGCCTGTACCATTGGCGCGCTGTCCATATACGCGGTCAGCGAATTCCAGGTGCGCACGATCGGATACGAAAAGGCAGCGGAACGCGCCTATAAGGGCGAGGCGCTCAACCGTCTTGTCACCGCGGTCGTCATGGAGGCGCGCGGGGTCTACGCTGCGCCCGATATCGAAAAGGCGGCACCTTTCGCCGACGGCATCGTGAAGAACCTCGACGCCATGGAAAAGCTGATCGCGACATGGACACCTCTCGTTCCGGCGGAACAGAAGGCGGCCTTCGACAATCTTTCCAGCCGCTTTAAGGAGTTCAAGGCCTTCCGTCTGGAAACCGCGAGGCTTGCCCGGGAAGCCGGCCCGCAGGCCGCCAACCAGCAGGGCAACAACGAGGCGAACCGGGCCAACCGTAAAGCCTATCAGGCCGAAATCGATGCCGTCGTGAAGAATGACATCGCCGGGCTGGAGGCTGTCAGGGCCGGCATAGACGATTTTGTAACAACCACCTTCTGGCTGGTCATCATCGTCACCGGCAGCGGTATATTGGCCGGTGCGGCGTTTGGTCTCTACATCGGAACGCGCCAGCTGAGCGCGCCCATCCGCAAGGTTTCGGAAGTGATGAACGCGGTTGCGGACGGAAATCTGGACGCAGATGTGCCTTATCTCGGCCAGAACGATGAAATCGGCGAAATGGCAGCGGCAGTCGAGGTCTTCAAGAAGAATGGCCGCGAAGTTCGCCGCATGAATGCCCAGGAAGCCGCCATGCGCGCCAAGAGCGATGACCTGCAGGCCGGCATGGCCGTCGTCGTCGACGCGGCAGCGGGGGGCGATTTCAGCCGCCGCATCAGCAAGGATTATGGTGACGAAAACCTCAATCGTTTCGCGGCGACCATCAATGCCCTGCTCACCGGGGTGGACAATGGCGTCTCCGAGACCAGCCGCGTCATCGAAGGTCTGGCGCGGGGCGATCTGACTGAAAAGATGGACGGCGATTTCCGCGGTGTCTTTGCCGAACTCCAGGCGAACGTGAACGAGACGCTGGCTAAGCTGCGCGAAACGATGCGGGAAGTGCGCAGCAGCACGGAAGGCATCAGCGGCAACGCCAACGAACTGCGCTCGGCGGCTGACGACCTGTCCAAGCGGACGGAACAGCAGGCGGCTGCGCTTGAGGAAACCTCCGCTGCGCTGGACGAGATCACCGCCGTCGTTCGCAATTCGACCGATCGCGCGCAGGAAGCCAGCACTATGGTGGCCGAGACCAAGCAGAAGACGGAGGAATCCGCCAATGTCGTGCGCGATGCCGTCTCCGCCATGGATCGCATCGAGCATGCGTCGCGCGAAATCAGCCAGATCATCAATGTCATTGACGAGATCGCCTTCCAGACCAACCTTCTGGCGCTGAATGCGGGCGTCGAGGCGGCGCGTGCAGGCGAAGCGGGCAAGGGCTTTGCCGTCGTCGCGCAGGAAGTGCGTGAGCTGGCGCAACGCTCGGCAACGGCTGCCAAGGACATCAAGGCGCTGATCACCAAATCCGGTGAGGAAGTCGGCCGCGGCGTATCGCTGGTGCAAAGAACCGGCAGCGCGTTGAGCGAGATCGAGACGCGTGTTCTGGCAATCAACGATCACATCCATTCGATCGCTACTGCTGCGCGGGAACAGTCCACCGGGCTGCACGAAGTAAACACGGCAATCAACCAGATGGACCAGGTGACGCAGCGCAATGCCGCCATGGTCGAGGAGACATCGGCCGCAACCCACAAGCTGAGCGGCGAGGCGGAGCATCTTGTGACGCTGGTCTCGCGCTTCAAGGTGGGCGTTGAAGACGTTCACGTCCGGCCGCGCACGGAACAGCCGATGCGGCCCATGGCGGTCTCCGCCAGAACAGCGCCGGTGACCTCCCCGGCGCGCAAATTGATGAACAGCGTTGGCCGCGCCCTCAATGCCCAGCCGGCCGCCGCACCGGCACAGGGAGACTGGCAGGAGTTCTGAGTGGACCCGGTTCACCGGTTCTCGCCAGACTAGCTCCGTTTCGAACGCCGCCCGCCCGGGCGGCGTTTGTTTTTCGTGCAATGAAAACGTTTGTTTCGCAGCGCATTGGAAAAAAATCAGTTAGGTCCTATTATTATACGTGCATATAAACCGAGCCGTTCAACCGAAGCGGCGGCGCGCATACAGGATCAGGGCCCGGTGTTTTCTAAAGGCGTAGACAGCTTGGACCGCACGGAGGACAATCCGGTGCACTGCATGCCGGGATTGACCGCAGGTCTTTCAGGACGCCTGCTGCTGCTGACGGTCATTTTCGTGATGATCGCCGAGGTGCTGATCTTCGTGCCTTCGGTCGCCAACATGCGCCTTTCCTGGCTGCGGGACCGTCTGAACACGGCAGCCGCTGCCGGTGCGGTGATTGACGGGCTGCAGGCCGAATTGCCGCGAAGCGTGCAGAACGATACGCTGATGGCAACGGGGGCAAAGCTTATCGCGCTGCGCAAGGACGGCACGTCGCGTCTGCTCGCCGTGGCGGAAACGCCGCCAGGGGTCGACGAACAATATGATCTTTCCGATGTCTCGCAACTGGCGGCGGTGCGGGATGCCTTTTCCACATTGCTGTTCGGTGGCAACCGCGTCATTCGCGTTTTCGATGTCGTCGGCGACAGCGACACCATCATCGAACTCGTTCTCGGCGAAAACAAGCTGCGGGCGGCGATGCTGGCCTATGCCCGAAACGTTTTCCTGATTTCCATCGTCCTGTCGCTGATCACCGCCGGGCTCATTTTCATCTCCATCAACCGCATCATGATCCGGCCCATCCGTCGCCTGACGCTCGGTATGCAGCATTTCTCCGAAGACCCCGGCAATCCGGAGCGGATTTTCGTGGCCGAGGACGGAACCGATGAACTGGCGGTTGCGGGCCGGCACCTGGCCGACATGCAGACCGAATTGCAGAAAACGCTCAGGCAGCAGAAGAACCTAGTGGATCTCGGCCTTGCTGTCTCGAAGATCAACCATGACATGCGCAACATCCTGTCATCCGCGCAGCTGATGTCTGACCGCCTGGTGGACGCAAAGGACCCGATGGTCAGAAGTTTCGCGCCAAAACTGCTGCGCACCATCGACCGCGCGGTGGCCTATACGGGCGAAGTTCTGGCCTATGGGCAGGCGACGGAAGGCGCGCCGAAACGCAAGACGGTGCATTTAAGCCTTCTGGTCAGGGATGTGCGTGACATTCTGGCGCTCGAGCCGGAAAGCGGTATAGAGTTTCAGGACAGCGTGCCCACCGACCTAACGGTCGATGCGGATGCCGAGCAGCTGTTCCGGGTGATCCACAATCTCTGTCGCAATGCCGTTCAGGCTCTGCAATCGGATGTCGCCAACGCGGCACCCCGATATCTTTCGATCTCGGCCCAGAGGGCCGGCAGCGTTGTCAGCATCGTCATAGATGACAATGGACCGGGAATGCCGCGCAAGGCAAAAGAGAACCTGTTCTCCGCTTTCAGGGGCTCGGCCCGTTCCGGCGGCACCGGCCTCGGCCTCGTCATTGCGCGGGAACTGGTGCTTGCCCATGGCGGCACGATCGCGCTTGTTGAAAAGCCCGGTCCGGGGACGCAGTTCCGCATAGAGATCGCCGACCGTGCAGCCTCCGTACACGCGGCAAGAACCGCCTGAACATCGCACTCCGGGGCAGGCTGATGCGATCGCCGCATCAGCGTGAATATGGACGAGCAGGAGCGCCTTTAAAACAGGCTCCATGGAATTTCTTTTATAATCAATATGATGCGTGAATTGCTGCGGAAAAATGACAATTTCGAAACGAAATCGCTTGCAATCGGAATGAGGACGTTTTAGAGGATCGCCACGCCACCGGAAACGACCGGAACGGCACGCACCCGTAGCTCAGCTGGATAGAGCACCAGACTACGAATCTGGGGGTCAGGAGTTCGAATCTCTTCGGGTGCGCCATTTCTCTTCCCTTAAAAATACAATGATACGCGCCGTGCGCTCCATGATTTTATCGTGCGTTTGAGACCGGCATCTTTGTCGCTGTCTAGAGAGCCGGCAAGGCGGAACAGATTCCCGAACTTCCCCAATATGTGTTAAAGTCCCCGGGTCATTGGATGACCTCAGGTGAAAACCATGCGGGAAACGGACAAGGTATTTGCCGGCTCCATTCCGGAAAACTACGACCGCTACATGGTGCCGTTGATTTTCGAGCCGTTCGCCCATGATCTGGCACGGCGTGCGGCGTCATTGATGCCGATCGATGTTCTGGAGATCGCCGCAGGCACCGGGGTCGTCACCCGTGAGCTGGCACCTAAACTGCCGCCCGCCGCGCACTATGTCGTGACCGACCTCAACCAGCCGATGCTTGATTTCGCCGCGGCGCGACAGACGCCCGACAATCGCATTCATTGGCGTCAGGCAGATGCCCAGGTGCTGCCATTTGAGAATGCGGCTTTCGACCTCGTCTTCTGCCAGTTTGGTGCGATGTTTTTTACCGACCGCCTTGCCGCCTACCGCGAAGCAAGGAGGGTGCTGAAACCCGGCGGACACTATTTATTCAACGTGTGGGATCGCATCGAAGAAAATCACTTCGCAGATGACGTAACGAATGCCCTTGCGCACCTGTTTCCAGATGATCCGCCACGCTTCATGGCCCGCACCCCGCACGGCTATCACGATACGGCCTTGATTCGCAGCGAGCTGGAAAGTGCCGGTTTTTCCCGCGTGGTGATCGAGACGATAGCAGCACAAAGCCGTACATCGTCACCGCGCATTCCCGCCGTCGCCTATTGTCACGGAACT
Source organism: Rhizobium oryzihabitans (assembly GCF_010669145.1). Lineage (NCBI taxonomy): Bacteria > Pseudomonadati > Pseudomonadota > Alphaproteobacteria > Hyphomicrobiales > Rhizobiaceae > Rhizobium > Rhizobium oryzihabitans. The sequence goes on along the minus strand of NZ_CP048632.1, from coordinate 1,805,545 downwards.
GTTCTTCGAACTGAAATCGAAACGAGAGCGCCGGGAAAGCTCGACGCGGCGACAGACTGCGCCGCATCCGCGATTGAAGCAAGGCACGGCAGCGGTGAGGTTGCCGCCAAAATTCAGGCTCATGTGATTCTGGCTACCGCTTGAAACAACGGCGCCGCGGGCGCAGCCAAGGCCGGTGAATAGGCCTCATATCCGGACATGAGAGACCACCCCCTCATATTAGTGGTTTTTCATGAAGGTCGGTATCGCAGGGCTTGCCGACAAGCCGAGATTGCCGGGCCTTCCGGTGTCACCGAACTTTCCGCAAACCTTCGTCATATTGTCATACAATATAAGCATATGCGCTCCAGAAAAGGAGCGCAGAATGACGCCACAATCTCTTGAACTTTCGGGTATCGGCAAAGGCTTCGGGGCTGACGATGTTCTGAAAGAGATCGAACTCTCCATCCGTCCCGGAGAGTTTTTATCCCTCGTCGGCATGTCGGGCTGCGGCAAGTCAACACTTCTGCGCATCATCGCAGGACTGGAAACGCCAGATCGCGGCTCGGTTTCGATCGGTGGTCAGGATGTGACGGAGCTCGATCCGAGCGACCGCAATCTGGCAATGGTATTCCAGTCCTACGCGCTTTATCCGCACATGAATGTCCGCCAGAACATCGCAACGCCGCTCAGGATGCGACGCCTGCCCTTTGCTGCGCGTCTGCCGCTGATCGGGCGGATGATGGCGCCAGCTGAAACGCTTCGCGAGATCGACGCTGCGGTTGAACAGGCGGCCGAGACCCTGCAGATCGCGCATTTGCTGGATCGCAAGCCGGCACAGCTTTCCGGTGGCCAGCGCCAGCGCGTGGCGCTTGCCCGGGCGCTGGTGCGCTCCCCGGCGGCCTTCCTGATGGACGAGCCGCTCTCCAACCTTGATGCCAAGCTTCGCGCCCATATGCGTGAGGAACTCGCGGGGCTGCACCGCCGGCTGGGGGCGACCTTCATCTACGTCACGCATGACCAGATCGAGGCCATGACCATGTCCGACCGCATTGCGCTGATGTCGGAAGGCCGCATCGAACAGCTCGGCACGCCGGATGAGCTTTACCGCAAGCCGGCGACACTGACGGTCGCGCGCTTTATCGGCACGCCGTCGATCAATCTGCTGCCGGTCGAAATCGATGCGCAGGGCAAGGTAACGGCTTTCGGACGCGATCTTGGCGTGGATGCGTCGGGCCGCGATGCCGGTCCGGCGACGCTTGGTCTTCGCGCCGAAGATTTGCGTCCGGGTGCCGAAGGTTTCTCGGTGCGTGTAGTGCGCACCGAAACTCACGGGGCTGACCGTTTCGTTAACTGCCGCCTTCTGAGCGATGAGACAGTGGCCGTCACCTTGCGCCAGGGCGCGGGAGAGGCGCTGGGTGCCGACGCGGATGGCGTGATGAACCTCGGTTTTGCGCCGGAACGTGTCCATCTCTTCGCCGCCGACGGCCTGCGTCGCAAAACGACAGTGCGTGAACGGGTGCCGGCATGACGGCGGTCGATTTCTCCACGCCCGCGCCTGCAAAGGCCCGGCGACGCCTGTCGAAGGCGGACCGGCGCATGATCCGGCGCGGCCTGATGTTCGCAGCCCCCGCAAGCCTGCTGCTGCTGGCGATCTATATCATTCCAATGCTTGTTCTCGCCGGTTTTTCCGTCACCGATTATCAGCTTGGCGCGCTCTCCACGCAATTCGTCGGCGTCGGAAATTTCATCAAGGCGTTTGGGGACCCGGTTTTCCTGCGCGCGCTGATGAATACCGCCATCTACGCCATCATCGTCATTCCCTTCGGTGTGTTTCTGGCGCTCGGCGTCGCCCTTCTCGTCTACAATCGCAAACGCAGCCGGGCTTTCTGGGAAGTGGCCTATTTCCTCCCCGTCACCGCAACCCTCGTCGCCATGGCAACCGTGTGGCAGTTCCTGCTGCATCCTTCGCTCGGCCCGGTGAATGCGGCGATCAAATGGCTGGGTTTTGAGCCCGTCGCTTTCCTCTCCAACCCTGTTCTGCTTATTCCTACCATGGCGCTGATAGGCATCTGGCAGGTTCTGGGTTTCAACATGGTGCTGTTCCTTGCGGGCCTCACCGCCATTTCGAAGGATCTGCATGAGGCCGCACGGCTCGACGGCGCCAAGAACCCGCTTGACCGGTTCCTGACGGTGACGTGGCCGATGCTCGGACCGACGACGATGTTCGTGGTGGTCACCACCTCCATCTCGGCCTTCAAGGTGTTCGAGACGGTCGCGGTGTTGACCAAGGGCCGATTCGGTTCGGAAACCCTGCTCTACGTTCTTTATCTTGAAGGTTTTGAATATTCCAACACGGGCTACGCAGCAGCGCTGACCCTTATTTTTCTCGCGATCGTGTTGATCCTGTCGATCGGCCAGACGCTGCATATGGACCGGAAGGTGCACTACTGATGTTCGGGTTCCGGAAATACTTCCCGCATCTTGTGCTCGCGCTCGGTGCTTTCGTCATGCTTCTGCCGTTCTACTGGATGCTATTGACCTCCATCCGCTCACCGTCAGAGGTTTTCAGCGTCTCGTTCTGGCCGATCCCCGAGAAGTTCGACGCTGTTGAGAGTTACTCCCGCGCAGCGGGCCAGGTGCCCATGGCGCGCTTCATGCTGAACGGCGTCATCGTATGTTTCGGCATCCTGTTCGTGCAGATCCTGACGTCGGTTCCTGCGGCCTATGCGCTGGCGAAGCTTCGTTTTCCAGGGCGCAAGCTGTTGCTGGCGCTGATCGTCGCCGCGCTCTCCGTGCCCATCCAGGCGCTGGCGCTGCCGCTGTTCGTCGGTCTGGCGAAGGCGCAGTTGCTGAATACCTACTTCGCGATGATGATGCCGTTCTTCCTGTCGGTCTTTGCCATCTTCATGTTCAACCAGTCTTTCCGCAGCTATCCCGATGAAATCATCGAGGCGGCGCGCATGGATGGCTTCTCCGAGATGGAAATCTGCTGGGGACTGGTTCTGCGCGGCTCTCTTCCCTCGCTGGCTGCATTTTCAGTCTTTTCGCTGGTGGCGCACTGGAACGATCTCTACTGGCCGATGATCGTTATTTCGGACACCAGATTGGCCCCTCCGCCTCTCGGTATGATGTTCTTCGCGGATATCGAATCCGGCGCGAACTACGGCGCGCTGATGGCGGGCGCCACACTCATTACCGCGCCGATGGTGCTGTGCTTCCTCCTCGCACGGCGGCATTTCATCGCCGGTATTACCATGACCGGCGTCAAGTGACGCCGTTCACACTCCTCCTACTCCCAACCCATTTCTGGAGACTGACATGAAAATCAACCGACGCGCTGTGATGAGCGGTCTGGCACTCGGCATGGCTTTTGCGGGCTTCGCAAAGCCGGTTCTGGCCAACGAAATCACGCTCAACGTTCTCTACAACCTGCCGGGCTTCACGAAGTTCCATCAGCCGCTGGCCGATGAATTCATGAAGAAAAACCCTGATGTGAAGATCAATTTCCTCGCTCCGGCAGAAGGTTACAACCAGGGCCAGCAGCAGGTGCTGCGCTCAGCCGTCACCGGCAATCTGCCGGACGTTTATTTCTCGGGCTACAACCTGACGGCGGAACTCGTTCACGCGCTGGCGCCCCGCAACCAGATCACCGATCTCGGCCCGTTCATCCAGGCTGAAGGCGGTCAGGCTTTCCTCGACAAGAACTACAGCCCGAAGATGGCGGCACTCGGCCAGATCGACGGCAAGCAGTATGGTCTGCCGGTCAACGCGTCCTCGCCGATCATCTACATCAACTCCGAACTCGTGACCAAGGCTGGTGGCGACCCGGACAAGATGCCGACGACCTTCCCGGAACTCATTGCTCTTGCCAAGAAGATCAAGGCTCTCGACCCGAAGCTGGCCGGCATGAGCTATGACATCAATGGCTGGGGTGACGACTGGTTGTGGCAGGCGCTCGTCTTCGAACAGGGCGGCAAGCTCGTTGATGACAAGACGAAGACCGTTGCCTTCGACAATGAAATCGGCCTCAACGCTCTGAAGATGGCGCGCCAGTTCGTCACCGAAGGTGGCCAGAACCTGCTCGACTGGGACCAGTCCCGCCAGCAGTTCGGTGCAGGTCTCACCGGCTTCATCTTCTCGACCCCGGCTCACGTGCAGACGATCCAGGGTCTGGTTGGCGACCGCTTCAAGCTGAAGACGGCGACCTTCCCGCTCGACAACAAGGAAAAGGGCGGCGTTCCGACGGGTGGCAACTCTGCCGTCATCCTGACGCAGGAAAAGGCCAAGCAGGATGCAGCCTGGAAATACCTGAAGTGGATCACCGGCCCCGAGGCGCAGAACACCATCGTTCGCATCACCGGCTACCTGCCTACGAACAAGCTCGCAACCGGCCCTGACTTCCTGGCTCCTTATTACGCCGAGAACCCGAACGTAAAGACCGCTTCGCTGCAGGCTGACCGGTCCTTGCCCTGGGGCGCTTATCCGGGTGGTGAATCCGTCCGCATCTGGCGCACACAGCGCGACATCATCGGCACCGTAATGCGCGGCGAAGTGACGCCGGAAGCCGGGCTCAAGCAGATCGTCGAGCAGACCAACGCCCTGATGAAATAAGAAAAACCATCGAAAAGGCTGCGGGGAAATTCGTTCCCGCAGCCATTTTGCGCAGAAAGACTGACGATGAAGATCATCCAGATCACTGATACCCATCTTGTGCCGCCGGGCATTGCGGTGAACCGCGTGGACCCTGAAAAGCAGCTGCGCGCGGCGATTGCCGATATTGTCGAAAAACACGCCAATGCCGACCTTCTGGTCATGACGGGCGATCTCTGCAATCACGGTGAACCCGAGGCCTATGAACTGCTGCGTGACATTCTCGCGCCCGTATCCTTGCCGGTGCGGCTGATGCTCGGCAACCACGATCGCCGTCCGGAATTTACGGCGGCCTTTCCGGAACAACCCCGGGATGACAACGGCTATATCCAGTCCTTCATCGATACGGACTTCGGCCGCCTGCTGTTTCTAGACAGCCATGAGCCCGATGTGATCGGCGGGATGTATGGCGCGGATCGTCTGACATGGCTGGACAATACGCTTGAGAGCGCTGGCGAGCTGCCTGTGACGGTTTTTATCCATCACCCACCCATGGATTGCGGCATCAGGCATTTCGAAAACATCGGCATGCATGACGACGGTGCGGTCATGCGTCGCCTCGCCGCCCATCAGGCCGGCGTGCGCCATATTGTTTTTGGTCACATACACGTCCCAATGGCGGGTACCAGCGCGGAAGGCATTGCCTATAGTTCCGGTCAGGCCTGTTCGCATCGGTTCATCACCGATGTTGACGCTCTCGAACCGCTGTGGACGGGCGGCAACCCCTGTTATCGGGTCATCAATCTAGGTGCTTTTGGCTTGCGTGCCTATGATGCCGAGGTAGGGCAGTTCGTGCTCGGTCAGGCCCTCGTCTGTGAAGGCCCCTGAACCCAGGCAATAGCCGAGACAGTTCTCCCGATGTGATGAGGCGGTCCGCGCGCCTCATCACCTGTTGCCGGCGGCGATGCTTGGC